>JAURJZ010000036.1 GCA_030831965.1 Verrucomicrobiota bacterium | reverse complement strand
TGAATTTTCGCATGCGCGTCACCCACGCGCTGCTGGCCTTTCGCCAACTCGGCCACACGGCCGCCCACCTCGATCCGCTCAGCCCGGCCGGCCCCGAAGTCAGCGGACTGACCCCCGAAGGACTGGGCTTTACGGCGGCCGAACTCGAGCAGGAAGTTCGCACGCAAATGTTCCGCGACGGCCAGCCGATGCGTCTTCAGGACATGCTCGGGGAACTGCGCCGGACTTATTGCGGCACCACCGGCTACGAGTTCATGCACATCCACGCGCCGGAAGTCCGCGACTGGCTGCTGGCGCGCATCGAACAACGTCCCTTTGAAGCGGCACCGACGCCGGAGGAACAAATCGCCGCCCTGCGCTGGCTTCTCGAAGCTGAAACCTTCGAGCGCTTTCTTCACCGTCGCTTCGTCGGCCAGAAACGGTTCTCGGTCGAGGGCGGTGAATCCATGCTGGTGGCTTTGGAAGCCATTCTCGAAAGCCTGCCCGCGCTCGGCGGACGGGAGATCGTCATGGGCATGGCCCACCGCGGCCGGCTAAGCGTATTGGCCAATTTCCTGCGCAAGCCGCTGGAGAACCTGTTCTACGAATTCTCGGAAAACTACGTGCCGAACATGGTCGCCGGCGATGGCGACGTGAAATATCACCTCGGTTTCGAGACCGTCCGCCGCACCCGTGACGGCCATGAGATCGCGGTCATGCTCGCGCCCAACCCGAGTCACCTCGAAGCTGTGGACCCGGTGGTCGAAGGCATGACGCGAGCGCGCCAGCGTTTCCTGGACGACACCACCGCGCGCAACCAGGTCATTCCGGTGCTCGTGCATGGCGACGCCGCCTTCGCCGGACAGGGCATTGTCGCCGAGGTGCTCAACCTCTCCCAGCTTCCCGGCTACCGCACCGGCGGCACGCTGCACATCGTCGTCAACAACCAGATCGGTTTCACCACCCTGCCCGCCGACGCCCGTTCCAGTCGTTACTGCACCGATGTCGCCAAGATGATCGACGCCCCGGTCTTCCATGTGAACGGCGACTGCCCGCTTGAGGTGGTGCGCGCCGCGCGCCTCGCCCTGGAATTCCGCCAGCAGTTCGGCAGCGACGTCGTGCTCGACATTGTCTGCTACCGTCGCTACGGCCACAATGAGACCGACGAACCCGCCTTCACCCAGCCGAACATGGCGCGCTCCATCGCTGCGCGTCCGTCGACCGCCGCGCTGTTCCGGCGTCAACTGATTGAGGACGGCGTGCTCGACGAAGCCTCCGCCGACCATTTGCAGAAGGACCTGGAAAACCAACTGGAGGGTGGCATGACCACGCTCGCCTCCCGCGACGACGGCCAGGGCGGCAATCCCTTTGAGGGCTTCGTGGTCGAACCCCAGCCGGCTTACGACTACAGTGTCGTCGACACCGGCGTCGAACATGAAAAACTGCGTCACATCGGCCGCAAGCTGATCGAGGCACCCGAGGGATTTCACCTGCATCCCACGATTGCGCGTCGCTTTCTTGCCGCACGCGGCAAGGCGGTCGAGTCGGGCGAGGGCATCGACTGGGCCACCGCCGAGTCACTCGCCTTCGGCGCCCTGCTGACCGAGGGCTTCGGGGTCCGCCTTTCCGGCCAGGACGTCCGCCGCGGCACCTTCAGCCAGCGCCACAGCGTTCTCTACGACACCGAAACGCGCGAACGCCACATCCCGCTCAACCATCTTGAGGAGGGGCAGGCCCGCTTCTGCGTCTACAACAGCCTGCTCTCCGAGGCCGCCGTGCTCGGCTTCGATTACGGTTACTCCCTGCTCGCCCCGAACCTGCTCATCTGCTGGGAGGCTCAGTTTGGCGACTTCATCAACGGCGCCCAGGTCATCATCGACCAGTTCATCGCTTCGGCTGAAAGCAAGTGGCAGCGGCCAAGCCACCTGACCCTGCTCCTGCCGCACGGCTACGAGGGTCAGGGGCCGGAGCACTCCAGCGCCCGCCTGGAGCGCTTCCTGCAGCTCTGCGCCGGCGGCAACATGCAGGTCTGCAACTTCACCACCCCCGCCCAATACTTCCACGCCCTGCGCCGACAGGTGCGTCGCGGCACCCGCAAGCCGCTCGTCGTGATGACCCCCAAGAGCCTGCTGCGTCACCCGCGCTGCGTTTCCAAGATCGACGAGATGGCCGCCGGCAGCCACTTCCGCGAGGTTCTCGACGACGAGCACCTGCCGTGCAGCCCGGACCGTGTCGCCCGCCTCATCTTCTGCTCCGGCAAGGTCTACTATGATCTGCTGGAATCCCGCGAGAAGAACAAGATCCAGAACGCCGCCATCATCCGTGTCGAGCAGCTGTATCCGCTCAACTACGAGATGCTGAAGTCGATTGTGGCGCGCTATCCGCGTGCCCAGAAGAAGTGGATCTGGTGCCAGGAGGAACCGCGCAACATGGGCGCCTTCTACTACATCCGCCCCCGCCTCGAGGAACTCTCCAACCACAAACTGCGCTACGCCGGACGCGAACGCAGCTCCAGCCCCGCCGCCGGCTCCAAGGCCATCCACGTTCTCGAGCAGGAAAAGCTCGTCGAGGACGCCTTCAGTGTCTGATTCACCCCCGCGACTGAACCCCCTGCTGCACGATCATGGCCGACATCAAAATCCCCGCTCTTGGCGAATCCGTTTCCGGCGGACAAATCTCCAAATGGCATTTCAAGACCGGCGACCTCGTTAAGCCGGGTGACATCCTGCTGACGCTCGAGACCGACAAGGTCGCCGCGGAAATCACCGCGGAGACCGGCGGCGAACTGAGCATCCTGCTCGCCGAGGGTGCCGACGTCGAGATCGGCACCGTGGTCGGCAGCATCGCCGAGGGAAAAACCGCGCCAGCCGCCGCCGTGGCTCCTGCACCCGAGCCGGAGGCCGCCCCGTCCACCGCGCCTGCAGTCGCTGAAGCTCCGCCGGCTCCCGCCCCGAAGACCGAGGCACCGAAACCGGCCCCTGCTCCCCAGCCCCAGGCAGCTGCCAAACCGGCCCCGGCCAGCAAGCCCGCCGAGGGCCGGGTCACGCGCAAGAAGATGTCGCCACTGCGCCGCAAGATCGCCGACCAGCTCGTCAGCGCCCAGCAGACCGCCGCCATCCTGACCACCTTCAACGAGTGCGACATGAGTGCCGTCATGGCCCTGCGTTCCAAGCTGCAGGACAGCTTTGTCGCCAAACATGGCGTCAAGCTCGGCTTCATGTCTTTCTTTGTGAAGGCCGTGGTCGAGGCCCTCAAGGCGGTGCCGGGCATCAACGTCCGCGTCGATGGCGACGAGATCGTGCAGAACCACTTCCATGACATCGGCGTGGCCGTTGGCACCGAGCGCGGCCTGATTGTCCCGGTCCTGCGCGATTGCGACAGCAAGTCCTTTGCCGACCTGGAAAAGGACATCCTTGCCTACGCGGCCAAGGCCAAGGAAGGCAAGATCGAGATCGCCGACCTCAGCGGTGGCGTCTTCACCATTTCCAACGGCGGTGTCTACGGCTCGCTCCTCAGCACCCCCATCCTCAATCCGCCGCAAAGCGGCATCCTTGGCATGCACAGCATCCAGCAGCGCCCGGTTGCCGTCGATGGCCAGGTGGTCATCCGGCCGATGATGTACCTCGCCCTCTCCTACGACCACCGCCTCGTCGACGGCAAGGAGGCCGTCACCTTCCTCATCAAGGTCCGCGACTCCATCCAGGACCCCCAGCGCCTCCTCTTCGGCGTCTGACCCCTTCCCCATGTCCCAACTCGATCTCGTTGTCATCGGCTCAGGCCCCGGCGGCTATGTCTGCGCCATCAAGGCCGCCCAGCTCGGCCTCAAGGTGGCCCTCGTGGAGAAGGACCCGAACCTCGGCGGCACCTGCCTCAACATCGGCTGCATCCCCTCCAAGGCCCTCCTCCACTCCACCGAGGTCTTCGCCCACGCCCGGCACGGCAAGAGGCACGGCGTCGTCGGCGGCGACAAGCTCACCATCGACGTCGCCGCGCTGATGGCCAACAAGGACAAGGTCGTCAGCCAGCTCCGCGGCGGGGTCAGGACCCTCGTCTCCAAGCGCGGCATCGAGATCGTCCCCGGCCTCGGCCGCCTCGGCGGCGCCGGCAAGGTCGTCGTCCGCTCCGACAAGGGCGAGCGCGTCCTCGAGGCCCGCAACGTCGTCATCGCCACCGGCTCCGTGCCCGTCGAGCTGCCCTTCATGAAGTTCGACGGCGAGACCGTGATCTCCTCCGACCAGGGCATCGCCCTCCCCAAGGTCCCCGACCGCATGGTCGTCGTCGGCGGCGGCGCCATCGGCCTCGAGCTCGGCTCCGTCTGGGCCCGCCTCGGCGCCCAGGTCACCGTGGTCGAGATGCTCGCCACCGTGGGCGGCCCCGCCCTCGACCCCGACGTCGCCAAGGCCGCCCAGAAGGCCTTCGAGGCCCAGGGGATCAAGTTCGAGCTCGGCGCCAAGGTGACCGGCGTCAAGAAGTCCGCCGCCGGCCACGCCCTCACCGCCGAGCGCGACGGCAAGGCCCTCGAGTTCCCCGCCGACCGCATCCTCGTCGCCGTCGGCCGCAAGGCCAACACCACCGGCCTGGGCGCCGCCGAGGCCGGGCTCAAGACCGACGACCGCGGCCGCATCGCCATCGACGACCACTACCGCACCAACCTCCCCGGCGTCCACGCCATCGGCGACGTCGTCGCCGGCCCCATGCTCGCCCACAAGGCCGAGGAGGAGGGCGTGGCCGTGGCCGAGCTCATCGCGGGCAAGGCCGGGCACGTCAACTACGGCGCCATCCCCGGCGTCATCTACACCGAGCCCGAGGTCGCCAACGTCGGCCTGAGCGAGACCGAGGCCCAGGCCAAGGGCATCGAGGTCCGCGTCGGCAAGTTCGCCCTCCAGGCCAACGGCCGCGCCATCGCGACCGACGCCACGGCCGGCCTCGTCAAGGTCGTCGCCTGCGCCAAGACCGACAAGGTCCTCGGCGTCCAGATGGTCGCCAAGGGCGCCTCCGAGATGATCGCCGCCGCCTGCGCCCACATCGAGTACGGGGGCAGCGCCGAGGACATCGCCCGGACCTGCTTCGCCCACCCCACCCTCTCCGAGTCCTTCAAGGAGGCCGCCATGGCCGTCTCCAAGTCGAGCATCCACTCGCTCTGAGCGGCACCCCAGCGGTTTGCGGTGGCAAAAGGGGCGAAAAGCCCCTTTTTTCATGGCTCCCATGGAAGTCTACATCGACGGCAAGTTCCTCCCCAAGGCCGAGGCCAAGGTCTCCGTCTTCGACCACGGCTTCCTCTACGGCGACGGCATCTTCGAGGGCATCCGCCTCTACGCCGGCAACGTCTTCCGCCTCGATGAGCACCTCGAGCGCCTCGAGATGTCCGCCACGGCCATCTGCCTCTCCCTCCCGTGGTCGCGCCAGGCGATCAGCGACATCGTCTGCGAGTCCTGCCGGCGCAACAACCTCGCCGACGGCTACATCCGCCTCGTCATCTCCCGCGGCACGGGCGACCTCGGCCTCTCGCCCAAGAACTGCCCCGCCCCCTCCATCGTCTGCATCGCCGACAAGATCAGCCTCTACCCCGAGGCCCTCTACACCCAGGGCATGCGCATCATCACCTCGCCGACCCGGCGCATCAGCCCCGCCGCGCTGCCGCCGATGATCAAGTCGCTCAACTACCTCAACAACATCCTCGCCAAGATCGAGGCCCAGCAGCACGGCTTCCACGAGTGCCTCATGCTCAACGAGCAGGGCTTTGTCGCCGAGTGCACCGGCGACAACGTCTTCCTCGTCCACAAGGGGCGCCTCCTCACCCCCGCCGCCCACGCCGGCGCCCTCATCGGCATCACCCGCCAGGTCTCGATGGAGATCGCCCGGGAGCTCGGCCTCGAGGTCGTCGAGACCAACCTCACGCGCTACGACGTCTGGAACGCGGATGAGTGCTTCCTCACCGGCACCGCCGCCGAGGTCATCCCCGTCATCGAGGTCGACGCCCGCGTCATCGGCTCCGGCAAGCCCGGGCCGGTGACCGGCCGCATCCTCGAGGTCTTCCGCCGCAAGGCCGCCGCCGAGGGCACCCGCATCCGCTGAGCCGGGCATGGGCGAGCCCCCGGCAGCCCCCGCCGAAGCCGAGCGAGGCGTCGTGCGCCGTCTGGCCGGCATCGCCTGGGAATACCGCGCGGACTGCCTCCTCCTCCTCTCGCTCCAGCTCGTCCTCACCGGGCTGACCGTCGCCATCCTCGCCCTGACCGGCGCGGGCATCGACCTCGTCCGCGGGATCTCCGGGGACCGCGCCGTTGCGCCCGCCCACCCCGGCTGGCTCCCGGCCGGCGGCGGCCTCGAGTCCTGCCTCTGGGTGGCGGGCCTCATCCTCGCCCTCGCCGCCCTCCGCGCCGCCCTCTCCTACGCCTACGGCGTCGCCTCCGTCCGGTTTCTCCACGGCCGCGTCGTGGTCGGCATGCGGGCCCGGGTCTACGCCAAGCTCCAGCAGCTCAGCTTCCGCTTCTTCGACACCAACGCCAGCGGCTCGATCATCAACCGCGTCACCGCCGACGCCCACTCCGTCCGCCTCTTCATCGAGGGCGTCGTCCTCCAGGTGGCCATCATCGGCCTCACGCTCGCGACCTGCGCCGCCTACATGCTCGCGACCGACTGGCGCCTCACCCTCGCCTGCCTCGCCCTCCTGCCCCTCCAGGTCGCCTACGCCATCCGCTTCTCGCGCCGGGTCCGGCCCGCCTACGAGGAGAACCGCGAGCGCATGGACCGCCTCGTCCTCGGCTTCTCCGAGTCGCTCCAGGGCATCCAGGCCGTCAAGGGGCTGGCGGCGGAGGACCGGGCCAGGGCCGCCTTCGCCGCGCGCAACGAGGACGTGCGCGCCCAGAAGCAGGTCGTCATCGGCGAGGTCGCCCTCTTCTGGCCCGTCATCGACGGCCTCAACCACCTCTCCCTCTGCATCCTCCTCGGCTACGGCGGCTGGATGGTCATCCAGGGCCAGCTCGCCCTCGGCGCCGGCCTGGTTGCGTTCGCCGCCCTGCTCCAGCAGTTCGCCGGCCAGGTCGCCACCGTGGCCACCGTGGTCGACAACGCCCAGGTCGCCCTCACCGGCGCCAAGCGCATCTTCGAGGTGCTCGACACCGAGCCGGGCGTCGCCAGCAAGGCCGGGGCGCGCTCCCCCGGGCGCTTCCTCGGCCGGGTCGCCTTCGAGGGCGTCTCCTTCGAGTACCGGGAGCGCGACACCGTCCTGCGCGACCTCAGCTTCGTCGCCGAGCCCGGCCAGCGCATCGCCATCGCCGGCGCCACCGGCTCGGGCAAGTCCGCCCTCCTCTCCCTCATCCCGCGCTTCTACGACCCCCGCTCCGGCCGCGTCACCCTCGACGGCCACGACCTGCGCGACCTGCCCCTCCCCGAGCTCCGCCGCCAGGTCGGCGTCGTCTTCCAGGACAACTTCCTCTTCTCCAACACCATCGCGGCCAACATCGCCTTCGGCCACCCCGAGGCCTCGCGCGAGCGCGTCGAGCGCGCCGCCCGCGTCGCCAAGGCCGACGGCTTCATCCGCGAGCTCCCCGAGGGCTACGACACCCTCCTCGGCGAGAGCGGCGTCAACCTCTCCGGCGGCCAGCGCCAGCGCCTCGCCATCGCCCGCGCCCTCCTCCTCGAGCCCACCGTGCTGCTGCTCGACGACCCCACCTCGGCCATCGACGCCGAGACCGAGCGCGAGATCCTCTCCGCCATGGAGGCCGCCATGGAGGGCCGCACCACCTTCATCGTCGCCCACCGCCTCGCCACCCTGCGCCGGGCCGACCGCATCCTCGTCCTCGACCGCGGGCGCCTCGCCCAGTCCGGCACCCACGACGAGCTGATGGCCGCCGACGGCCCCTACCGCCGCGCCATCCTCGTCCAGACCGAAGGAGGCGTCCCGTGAGCGCCGCCGACCCCCGCCAGGAGCTGACCGTCCGCCGCCAGCGCCCCGAGGACGACGAGCCCGAGCGCCTCCCCCTCGCCTGGGCGCTCATCCGGCGCACCATCGACCTCACCTCCCCCTACCTCCGCTGGCGCCGCGTCCTCCTCGCCCTCTGCGCCGCCCGCGCCGTCCAGCTCCCCGTCCTCGCCTGGCTCCTCGCCCACGTCATCCGCGGCCCGGTCTCCCGGGGCGACCTCGCCGCCCTCGCCCCCTGGATCGCCGGGTACGCCGCCCTGATGCTCGCCGCCGAGGTCACCCTCTACTGGCGCATCCGGCTCGCCCACCAGATCGGGGAATGCGTCCTGCGCGACATGCGCGACCGCATGATGGCGCACCTCCTCGCCCAGCCCCTCGCCTTCTTCCACGCCCGGCGCCACGGCTCCCTCATCAGCCGGATGATCGGCGACATCGAGCAGGTCCGCAACGGCATCCAGAACAACCTCTTCATCACCCTCATCCAGGCCGGCCAGATGCTCGGCGCCGCCGCCGTCATGCTCTGGATCCAGCCCAGGCTGTTCCTCGTCCTCCTCGCGCTGGCTCCCGTCCTCTGGGCCGTCAACCGCCACTTCCGCGGCCGCATCCTCGACGCCTCCCGCACCCAGCAGGAGAGCTTCTCCCGCGTCACCGCCGCCCTGGCCGAGACCGTCCAGGGCATCCGCGTCACCCAGGGCTTCGCCCGCGAGGAGACCAACGCGGGCATCTTCTCCCGCCTCGTCCACGCGCTCGCCGGCAACGTCGTCCGCACCAGCCGCCTCGTCGCCCTCTTCCTCCCGCTGCTCGAGCTCAACGCCCAGGGCTTCCTCGCCGCGCTCGTCGCCGTCGGCGGCTGGATGGCCGCCTCCGGCGCCGCCGGCGCGGGCGACCTCGTCGCCTTCTTCTTCCTCGCCAACCTCTTCTTCAGCCCGATCACCCTCATCGGCACCCAGCTCTCCGAGGCGACCCTGGCCATGGCCAGCGCCGAGCGCTACTTCCGCATCCTCGACACCGAGCCGGCCTGGCGCGACGCCCCCGACGCCATCCCCTGCCCGCCCCTCCGCGGCGCCGTGGCCTTCGAGCGCGTCACCTTCGCCTACGAGGAGGGCCGGCCCGTGCTCCACGACGTCTCCTTCCGGGCCGAGCCCGGCGAGGTCGTCGCCCTCGTCGGCCACACCGGCTCGGGCAAGTCCACCATCGTGAACCTCCTCGCCAAGTTCCACCCGCCCGGCGCCGGCCGCGTCACGGTCGACGGCCTCGACCTCGCCCGCGTCGCCCAGGACAGCCTGCGCCGCCAGATGGGCTTCGTCTTCCAGTCCAACTTCCTCTTCTCGGGCACCGTCGCCGACAACGTCCGCCAGGGCCGGCCCGGGGCGACCGACGCCGAGATCCTCGCCGCCTTCGACGCCCTCGACTGCCGCGACCTCGTCGAGGCCCTGCCCAAGGGCATCCACACCGAGCTCGCCGAGCGCGGGCGCGGCCTCTCCATGGGGCAGCAGCAGCTCGTCGCCTTCGCCCGCGCCCTCGTCGGCGACCCCCGCATCCTCGTCCTCGACGAGGCCACCAGCGCCGTCGACACCCTCACCGAGGCCCGCCTCCAGGTCGCCCTCGCGCGCCTCATGCGCGGCCGCACCAGCTTCGTGGTCGCCCACCGCCTCAGCACCATCCGCAACGCCGACCGCATCCTCGTCCTCGACCACGGCCGCCTGGCCGAGTCGGGCCGCCACGCCGAGCTGGTCGCGGCGGGGGGCGCCTACGCCCGACTCCACGCCGAGTTCACGCGGCGGGAGGGCTGAGGGGTCGAAAAGGGGCCAGGCTTGCCACGGCGCACGGTCCGCCGGCGTCCGTTGCTTCCTTCCGGACCTGGCGGGTTGCGCCGACGCCCCGTCGCATGGGGCCTGGCTTGCCCTTTTGATGGCCGAAAAACCTAGCCTTTTCAACCCGCAACTTACCCCCTAGCAAACAGCTTCCCCATGGCCGAGATCCCCAAGACGTACGACCCGACCGAGGTCGAGCTGCGCTGGTACGACCGCTGGGTCTCGGCGGGCTGCTTCGCGGGCAAGGTCCAGCCCGGCAAGGAGCCCTACGCCGTGATGATCCCGCCGCCCAACGTCACGGGCGTCCTCCACATGGGCCACCTGCTCAACAACACGCTGCAGGACATCCTCGTCCGCCGCGCGCGCCAGGAGGGCAAGTCCGTCCTCTGGCTGCCCGGCACCGACCACGCCGGCATCGCCACCCAGTCGCGCGTCGAGCGCGAGCTCCGCCAGGCCGAGGGCAAGACCCGCCACGACCTCGGGCGCGAGGCCTTCGTCGCCCGCGCCGCCGAGTGGCGCGACAGGCACGGCGGCATGATCCTCCGCCAGCTGCGCAAGCTCGGCGCCTCCTGCGACTGGGACCGGGCCGTCCACACCCTCGACGCCGGCTACTCCCGCGCCGTCCTCCAGGCCTTCGTCACCCTCCACGACCGCGGCCACATCCACCGGGGACGCCGCATGGTCAACTGGTGCCCCGTCTCCCTCACCGGCCTCTCCGACGAGGAGGTCGTGATGAAGCCCTCCAAGGGCTTCCTCTACCGCATGCGCTACGAGGTCGCCGACACCCCCGGCGCCTTCCTCGAGATCTCCACCACCCGCCCCGAGACCATCCCCGGCGACACCGCCGTGGCCGTCCACCCCGAGGACGAGCGCTACCGCCACCTCATCGGCCGGCACGTCTGGCGCCCGTTCCCGCGCGAGCGCATCCCCATCGTGGGCGACGCCGCCGTCGACCGCGCCTTCGGCTCCGGCGTCCTCAAGGTCACCCCCGCCCACGACCGGACCGACTTCGAGATCGGCCAGCGCCACGGCCTGCCCATCCGCGACGTCCTCCACCCCGACGGCCGCCTCAACGACCTCGCCGGTGACCTCGCCGGCATCGACCGGTTCAAGGCCCGCGACCTCGCCGCCCGCAAGCTCGACGAGCTCGGGCTCCTCATCAAGGCCGAGCCCTACGAGAACAACGTCGGCTACTCCGAGCGGGCCGACGTCCCCATCGAGCCCCGCCTGAGCGAGCAGTGGTTCATCCGCTACCCCAAGGTCGAGGAGGCCAAGCGCGCCGTCGAGACCGGCATCATCCGCTTCAGCCCGGAGCGCTGGACCAAGACCTACCTCCATTGGCTCAACCACATCCAGGACTGGTGCATCAGCCGCCAGCTCTGGTGGGGCCACCGCATCCCCGTCTGGTACCGCAAGGGCGCCGACCGCGCCGACCCCGCCAACCGCCACGTCTCCGTCGACGGCCCCGCCGACCCCGACAACTGGGAGCAGGACGCCGACGTGCTCGACACCTGGGCCTCCTCCTGGCTCTGGTGCCTCGCCACCCTCGGCTGGCGCAAGCCCGGCGACCGCACCCCCGAGCTCGACCACTGGTACCCCACCGCCGCCCTCGCCACCGGGCCCGACATCATCTTCCTCTGGGTCGCCCGCATGATCATCGCCGGCCTGGAGCTCCACGGACCCGAGCGCAAGACCCTGACCGACGACGAGATCCGCGCCCGCGTCCCCTTCCGCCGCGTCGTCTTCAACGGCATCATCCGCGACGCCCAGGGCCGCAAGATGTCCAAGTCCCTCGGCAACTCCCCCGAGCCCCTCGACCTCATCGCCAGGTTCGGCGCCGACGGCCTCCGCTTCGGCCTCCTTTCCATCGCCCCCAAGGGGCAGGACATCCTCTTCGCCGAGGACCGCGTCCAGCAGGGCCGCAACTTCTGCAACAAGCTCTGGAACGCCGCGCGCTTCCGTCAGATGTCGGGCCCCGCCGGCGACAACGCCTCCGTCGCCGCCATCGCCGCCCGCCTCTCCCCCGCCGCCCTCGACGCCGACGACCAGGCCATCCTCGCGCGCCTCGCCGAGACCACCGACGCCGTCGCCAAGGCCCTCGCCGACCACGAGTTCACCGACTACACCCAGGCCCTCTACGCCTTCTTCTGGGGCGACTTCTGCGACTGGTACGTCGAGGTCTCCAAGGCCCGCCTCGCCGACCCCGCCGCCAAGGCGTCCTGCCTCGCCGTCCAGGACCTCGTCCTGCGCCAGTTCCTCCTCCTCCTCCACCCCCTCGCCCCCTTCGTCACCGAGGAGCTCTGGCACCTCCTCGGCTACGGCCCCGAGTCCGACTTCATCCAAGGCCACCACCCCGGCACCGGCGCCGACCTCCTCGCCGCCCTCGCCCAGGCCGGCGTCCGCCCCGACCCCGACGCCGTGGCCGACATCGCCCGCCTGCGCTCCCTCGTCGGCGGCATCCGCGCCGTCAAGTCCGCCAACGGCCAGGCCGGCCGCCGGGACAGCGTCGCGACCCTCGTGCCCAGGGACGCCGCCTCCCGCGCCCTCGCCGAGTCGAGCCGCGACAAGCTCCTCCGCCTCGCCGGCCTCGCCGAGCTCCGCCTCGCCGCCGACACCCAGGGCCGTCCCGGCGAGATCACCGAGGCCGGCACCGTGCTTCTCGAGCAGTCCGGCCAGGTCGACGTCGCCGCCGAGCGCGTCCGCCTCGCCCGCGAGCTCGAGAAGCTCGAGAAGGCCGTCGCCGCCGGCGAGTCCAAGCTCGGCAACGCCACCTTCGTCTCCAAGGCCCCTCCCGCCATCCTCGACGGCGCCAAGGCGCAGCTCGCGGAGGCCAGGGCCAGGCGCGACGAGGTCGCCCGCATGCTCGCCGCCCTCGGCGGGGGCGCCGCCCCATGATCCGGCTGCGCGTCCATCCCGACAGGGCCGCGGCCGTCACGGCCGTCGCCGCCGACATCGCCGGCCTCATCCGCGACCGCGCCCGGGCCGGCCGTCGCGCCGTCCTCGGCCTCGCCACCGGCTCCACCCCCATCCCGCTCTACGCCGAGCTCGTGCGCCTCCACCGCGAGGAGGGCCTCTCCTTCCGCCACGTCACCACCTTCAACCTCGACGAATACTCCGGCCTCGGACCCGGCCACGACCAATCCTACCGCTGGTTCATGCAGCGCCAGCTCTTCGACCACGTCGACATCCCCCCGGCCGAGACCCACGTGCCCGACGGCCTCGCCCCCGACCCCGCCGCCGCCTCCGCCGCCTACGAGCGCGCCATCTTGGCCGCCGGCGGCATCGACCTCCAGGTCCTCGGCATCGGCCGCACCGGCCACATCGGCTTCAACGAGCCCCCCGCCGGCCCCGCCACCCGCACCCGGCAGGTCCACCTCGACGAGCTCACCCGCCGCGACAACGCCGCCTTCTTCGGCGACATCGCCAAGGTCCCCCGCCACGCCGTAACCATGGGCGTCGGCACCATCCTCGACTGCCGCCGCGTCGTCCTCCTCGCCTGGGGCGAGGGCAAGGCCGACATCGTCCGCCGCGCCGCCGAGGACACCCCCTCGGACGACTGCCCGGCCAGCTGGCTCCAGCGCCACCCCGCCTGCGACTTCGTCCTCGACCCCGCCGCCGCCGCCAAGCTCTCCCCCCGCTGAACGCCATGGACAGCCTCGCCCTCCGCCCCCGCCATGTCGCCGAGATCGACCCGGGCCTCGTCCCCGCCTCCCTCTGGACCCGCGAGTACCTCGCCCTCTGCGACCGCACCCCGGGCTCAGCCCCCCTCGCCCTCGCCCTCTCTCGCCCCGACGGCACCGCCTCCGTCCACCGCACGCGCACCCTGCCCCCCGGCGCCGGCTTCGACGCCCTCAACCGCACCCACGTCGAGCGCACCGTGAAGTTCCTCCTCTGGGCGCGCGGCGGCGACACCGTCCGCCTCGCCGGCCCCCACGCCGCCCACTTCGCCAAGCTCCTCGCCGACCTCTACCGTCCCGGCGGGGAGCGCGCCTTCGACGCCGACTTCGTCCGCAGGCTCTTCGACCGCCTCCCCTCCTTCCTCGCCTGCGCCGAGGCCGACCTCCCCGCCGAGAGCGCCTCCCACCTTCCCCTCGGGCGCAACCTCGACGGCTGCCGCATCGGCTTCGACCTCGGCGGCTCCGACCGCAAGTGCGCCGCCGTCATCGACGGCAAGGTCGTCTTCTCCGAGGAGGTCAAGTGGGACCCCTACTTCCAGGAGGACCCCCAGTACCAGTTCGACGGCATCGTGCACTCCCTCGAGCTCGCCGCCAGGCACCTGCCGCGCGTCGACGCCATCGGCGGCTCCGCCGCCGGCGTCTACATCAACAACACCGTCCGCGCCGCCTCCCTCTTCCGCGGCATCAAGGACCCCGCGGTCTTCGAGACCCGCGTGAAACCCATGTTCCTCGAGATCGCCAAGCGCTGGCCCGGGGTGCCCTTCGAGGTCATCAACGACGGCGATGTCACCGCCCTCGCCGCATCGATGTCGCTCAACCGCAACTCCGTCCTCGGCATCGCCATGGGCACCTCCGTCGCGGCCGGCTACGTCGACACCCACGGCAACCTGACCAACTGGCTCAGCGAGCTCGCCTTCGTCCCCGTCGACTACCGCCCCGGCGGCCCGGCCGACGAGTGGTCGGGCGACCTCGGCTGCGGCGTCCAATACTTCAGCCAGCAGGGCGTCGGCCGGCTCCTTCCCCTCGCCGGCATCCCCATGCCCGCCGGCATGAGGCTCCCCGAGCAGCTCGAGGAGCTCCAGCGGCTGATGAAGGCCGGCGACCCCCGCGCCCGCCGGGTCTACGACGCCATCGGCATCGCCTTCGGCTACGCCCTGGCCCACTTCGCCGACTTTTACCGCTACGACTGCCTCCTCATCATGGGCCGCGTCACCTCCGGGGAGGGCGGCTCGGTCATCATCGACAAGGCGCGCCAAGTCCTGCAGGATGAGTTCCCCGCCCTCCGCATCGACCTCGTCGTCCCCGACGAGAAGGACAAGCGCCACGGCCAGGCCATCGCCGCCGCCTCCCTGCCCAAGTCCCGACGCTGACCCTCCCATGCCCCTCAACCCCTCCCAGGAAGCCCTCGTCAACCAGGCCAAGCTGGCCCGCGACCCCCTCGATGTCGGCGCCTGCCTCGGCCAGGCTTGGCATCTGCTCAGGTCCGACTTCTGGGGAATCCTCGGCGGCTTCCTCATCCTGGTCGTGCTCGGCGGCGCCGTCGGCGTCCTCAGCCTCATCCCGTTCCTGGGAATCGCCATCGGCATCCTCGTGGCCCCCGCCCTCGGGCTCGGCGCGGCCGCCTGGCTCCTCGCCCGCGCCCGCGGCCAGCGCCCCTCGGTCGCCCTCCTGTTCTCCCAGTTCCCCCGCTTCGGCGAGGCCCTCGCCCTCTACCTCGTCAACGCCATCCTCGTCGCCCTCGGGCTGGCGCTCTGCATCCTGCCCGGACTCTACCTCGCCCTGGCCTGGGGCGCCTCCTGGGGGCTGCTCGCCGACCGGCGGGGCAGCTTCTGGGAATGCATGGAAATCAGCCGCCGCACCCTCACCGCCCATCTCGGCTGGGCCATCCTCCTCTTCCTCGTCCTCTCCCTTGTGGCCGTCTCCGGCCTGCTGCTCTGCGGCGTCGGCGTGCTCCTGACCGCGCCTCTCGCCTATCTGGCCTATGCCGTGGCCTACACCCGCCTCTTCGACGGCGCCGCCGTCGCCGGCTGAATTCCCCATGCGACTCAACCCCAAGGCCGACCTCCACATCCCCGACGGGAAGGCCCTGCCCGAGGCCGTCTCCCGCACCACCCACCTCGGCATCGGCGCCCACCAGGATGACCTCGAGTTCATGGCCTACCACGGGATCGCCGAGTGCTTCCACCGGCAGGACAAGTGGTTCGGGGGCGTGATCGCGACCGACGGCAAGGGCAGCTCGCGCGCCGGCCCCTACAAGGACTGGACCGACGAGCAGCTCGCCGCCGAGCGCGTGCGGGAGCAGCGCCGCGCCGCCACCGTCGGCGAGTTCAGCTTCGTCGCCCAGCTCGGCTTCCCCAGCAAGGACGTGCGCGACGCCAGGGCCGCCGCACCCCGCGACGACCTCAGGACCATCCTCGAGGCCGCCCGCCCCGAGGTCGTCTACCTCCACAACCCCGCCGACAAGCACCCGACGCACGTCGGCGTCACCCTCCGCGCCCTCGAGGCCATGCGCGCCCTCCCCGCCGACCGGCGCCCCGCCCGCGTGCTCGGCTGCGAGGTCTGGCGCAGCCTCGACTGGCTGACCGACGCCGACAAGGTCGTCCTGCCGGTCTCCCAGAGCCCCAACCTCGCGGCCGCCCTCAACGGCGTCTTCGACACCCAGATCACCGGCGGCAAGCGCTACGACCTCGCCGTCATGGGCCGCCGCCTCGCCAACGCCACCTTCCACGACGCCTACGCGTCCGACGCCGAGACCCACCTCCAATGGGCCATGGACCTCACCCCCCTCGTCCTGGACCCCTCGCTCGACATCGAGGCCTACACCCTCGGCTTCGTCGACCGCCTCAAGGCCGACATCTCCGCCGCCATCCGCAAGTCGCTCTGACATGCCAGCCCCCACCCTCCTCGTCCTGGCCGCAGGCATGGGCTCCCGCTACGGGGGGCTCAAGCAGATCGACCCGATGGGCCCCTCCGGCGAGACCATCCTCGACTACTCCGTGCACGACGCCCTCCGCGCCGGCTTCGGCCGGGTCGTCTTCATCATCCGCCCCGACTTCGAGCAGGCCTTCCGCGACCAGGTCGCCGCCAAGTTCGCCGGGCGCGTGCCGGTCGACCTCGCCTTCCAGACCCTCGACAGGCTCCCCGCCGGCTGGACCGTGCCGCCCGGGCGCGAGAAGCCCTGGGGCACCACCCACGCCATCCTCTGCGCCAAGGGCGTCGTCCGCGAGAACTTCGCCGTCATCAACGCCGACGACTTCTACGGCCGCGACGCCTACGCCACCCTCGCCCGCTTCCTCCAGGCCGCCGACCCCCGCGGGTCCGACTTCTCCATGGTCGGCTTCACCCTCCGCAACACCCTCTCCGACCACGGCACCGTCGCCCGCGGCGTCTGCCAGACCGACGCCGCCGGCCTCCTCACTGACATCGAGGAGATGACCCGGATCGCCAAGGTCCCCGGCGGCGCCCGCCACACCCGCGACGACGGCTCCACCGTCGACCTCACCGGCGACGAGCCCGTCTCCATGAACATGTGGGGCTTCACCCCCCGCCTCTTCGACCACCTCGACCGCCTCTTCCTCGAGTTCCTCCACCGCTCCGGCAAGGAGCTCAGGGGCGAGAGCTACATCCCCATGGCCGTCGGCCAGCTCGTCCGCGAGCGCCTCGCCACCTGCCGCGTCCTCCGCACCTCCTCGGAGTGGTTCGGCGTCACCTACAAGGAGGACAAGCCCGCCGTCCAGGCGAGGCTCGCCCAGCTCATCGCCCGCGGCGACTACCCGCCCAATCTCTGGGCCTGAGCCCGCCCCCTCCCATGGCCGCGCCCTCCCGGACCTTCGACACCCGCGCCGTCGCCTCGGCCTTCGCCCTCCAGGGCGACTACGTCGCCGCCGACCCCTACGGAAGCGGGCACATCAACGACACCTTCTGCCTCCGGATGAGCCAGGGCGGCACCCCCGTCCGCTACATCCTCCAGCGCATCAACCACGCCATCTTCAGGGACCCGGACGGCCTCATGACCAACGTCGCCCGGGTCTGCGAGCACGCCCAGGCCAAGCTCCGCCAAGCCGGCGCGCCCGACGCCACCCGCCGCGCCCTCACCCTCGTCCCCACCCGTTCCGGCAAGGCCTGGCACACCGACCCCGAGGGCAACCGCTGGCGCTGCTACCTCTTCGTCGAGGGCGCCACCGGCCACGACATCATCCGCGACCCCGCCCAGGCCCGCGAGGCCGCCCGCGCCTTCGGCGCCTTCCAGGCGCTGGTCGCGGACCTCCCCGGAGGCCGCCTCGCCGAGACCATCCCCGACTTCCACCACACCCCCTCCCGCTTCGCCCGCTTCCGGCAGGCGCTCAAGGCCGACGCCCACGGCCGGGCCAAGGGCGTGGCCCGGGAGGTCGACTTCGTCCTGGCCCGAGCGGCCGACATGGCCGTCGTCACCGACGGCATCGCCAAGGGCGAGATCCCCGAGCGCGTCACCCACAACGACACCAAGCTCAACAACGTCCTGCTCGACGACGCCACCCAGGAGGGCGTCTGCGTCATCGACCTCGACACCGTCATGCCCGGCTCCGCCCTCTACGACTTCGGCGACCTCGTGCGGACCTCCACCTCCCCCGCCGCCGAGGATGAGACCGACCTCTCCAAGGTCGCCCTGCAGATGCCCATGGCCGAGGCCCTCGTCTCCGGCTACCTCTCCAGCGCCGGCGCCTTCCTCACCGCCCGCGAGCGCGAGCTCCTGCCCTTCGGCGGCAAGCTCATGACCCTCGAGGTCGGCATGCGCTTCCTCACCGACTGGCTCGAGGGCGACGTCTACTTCAAGGTCAAGCGCCCCGGCCACAACCTCGACCGGTGCCGCACCCAGCTCCGCCTCGTCGAGCTCATCGAGGCCCGCCTTCCCGCCCTCCAGGCCCTCGTGGCCAAGTCCTGACCCCATGCGCGTCCTCATCACCGGCGGCGCCGGCTTCATCGGCTCCCACATCGCCGAGCACTTCCAGGGCAAGGCCGAGGTCGTCGTGCTCGACAACTTCCGCTCCGGCCACCGCCGCAACCTCGACGGTCTGAGGGTCGACCTCGTCGAGGGTTCCATCCTCGACCGCGCCGCCCTCGACCGCGCCCTGCGCGGCGTCGACCTCGTCTTCCACCTCGCCGCCATGATCTCCGTGCCGGAGTCCATGTCCAAACCCCGCGAGTGCGTCGAGATCAACGCCACCGGGACCCTCCACCTCCTCGAGGCCGCCGCCGAGGCCAAGGTCCGCAAGGTCGTCCTCGCCTCCTCCGCCGCCATCTACGGCGACAACCCGTCCGTCCCCAAGGTCGAGACGATGCTCCCCGAGCCCAAGTCGCCCTACGCCGTGACCAAGCTCGACGGCGAGTACTACCTCGAGATGTTCCACCGCGAGCGCGGCCTCGCCACCGCCAGCCTCCGCTTCTTCAACGTCTTCGGCCCGCGCCAGGACCCCGCGTCCCCCTACGCCGCCGCCGTCCCCATCTTCATCGAGAAAGCCCTCCGCGGCGACGCCATCACGATCTTCGGCGACGGCGGCGCCACCCGCGATTTCATCTACGTCAAGGACATCGTCGGCGCCCTCGTCTTCGCCGCCACCCACGAGGCCGCCGCCGGCACCTACAACGTCGGCTACGGCCGCAAGATGACCGTCCTCGAGCTCGCCCGGGAAGTCCTCCGCCTCACCGGCTCCGCCTCGGCCATCGAGCACAGGCCCGAGCGCCTCGGCGACGTGCGCCACTCCATGGCCTCGTCCGACAAGCTCCAGGCCGCCGGCTGGAAGCCCGCCCATTCCGTCGCCGAGGGCCTCAGGGCCACCGTGGAGCACTTCCGCGCCCGCGGCTGAACGCCCCGGCTCAGGGCCGGGCCGCGACCTCGATCCGCACCGGCGCGTAGGCCTCCCGCCCCGCATCGTCCACGTGCACGTGGAGCACGTAACGGCCCGCGGGAGGCAACCGCAGCCGGAACGCCAGCTCCGGGACGGGACCACGCTCGCGCCCGGTGAAGCTCGGGTGGATATGGGCGTAGCCAGGCCGGCCATCCTCGGAGAACAGGACCGCGTGGCCCAACGCCCCCATGACCGGGCGCAATTCGACCGCGCCGCCGTCCGGCCGCGACAGGCGGAGGGCGAGGGTCGCCGACTCGCCCTCGACCAAGGCCGGCGCGCCGACCAGGCGGGCGAGGACGGGCGAGACGGGGGGCGCCGCCCGGCCGGCCACGGCCGGCCACGACGGGCGCGCGGAGGCGAGGATGGTCCGGCGGCTCCGCGCATGCTGGAAATCGACATAGGCCTCGACCTCGCCCCCCGGGAACCGCCCGTCCCACTCCGGCGGCAGGCGGAAGGTCCACGTGCCATCCGGGGAGGGCTCGGGATGAAGATGGGCGTAGAGCGCCCCCTGGCGAAGGTGCAGGTGCAGCTGCCGGGTGTGGGAGACCGCGAAGAGATGGGGAGGGACCGGCCGCTTGGCCTCGTCCAGCACCCGCAGGGTGCCGCCCGAGAGGTCGCGCGAGGGCTCGACGCGCAGCGAGAAGGGGAACCCCAGCGCCGCCGGGTCGTAGAAATTGGCCTCCTCGTCCTCGCCGCAGAACGCCACCCCCTCGACGAGCACCGGCTCGTGCGAGGCATGGAGGAAGGAGCAGTGCGTGTCGGGCATCGCGCGCAGGCCGAGGTAGGCCAGGCCGGCCAGGCCGGTGATGAGCAGGCCCTGCGCAAGCGGCTTCATCTGGGCTCAACCTGCCTCCTGAGCAGGGGAAGGAAATCCTCGGGCAGGAAGCGCGGTCCCTCCTTGCGGGCGAGGATCCGCCCCTCGGCCGACACCGCCACGGTCGCCGCGTTGTGGACAATCGTCCCATCCGCCTGCATTGTCAGGATGCCCTGCTGGCGCATCAGGTCGCGGATCATCTCGCGCCGGCCGGTCAGGAAGCGGTGCTGCGCCGGGTCGGCACCCCAGGACTGGGCGTAGGCCCGAAGCACGCCCGGCGAGTCATAGGCGGGGTCGAAGCTGACGCTGACCAGCCGCACCTTGTCGCCCAGCCCCGCCTCGCGCAGGGTCTTGCCCAGGGCGACCATCGAGGCGGTCGAGGCCGGGCACATCTCCGCGGCCTTGCAGCGCGTGAAGATGAAGTTGACCACATGGGGTTTGCCCCGGAGGTCCGAGGACCGCACCACCCGGGCGTCCTGGTCCCAGAGAAGGAACACCGGCGCCTCGTCACCCGCGGCGCGGGCGGCCAAACGCCCCCGCTCGACCGTGTCGCGGCGCAGGGCGGCGGCGACCTCGGCCTCGGCCCTCAGCTCATCGGCACCCGCGGGGAAAACGCGCTCCAGGCGCAGCCTTCCCTCCGACTCCACCAGCTCGCCCTGGACGGTGCGTCCGGCCCAGCCGATGGCGACATCGCCGACCCCGACCCGGGCCGTCAGCTCGCGGCCATCCTCGGCCCTGAGGCGGAGGGATTCCGCGGCGGGATCGACGGAGAGGACATCACCGCGGAAGGGCTCGGCGGCCAGGGCGGCCAAGGCCAGGAACGGCCACAGAAAGCGCATGGGATCAGCGAAGGGGCGCGCCGGGAGAGAGCAAGTCCCCCGCCTCGGTCATTAGCAGGGCTGCCATCCCCTGCCGAAGGCCGTAATGGCTGACCTGCAGCACCTCAGCCCCCACGTGATCGGCCAAGGCGCAGACAACCGCCAGGGCGGCCGGAAGGATGTCCGCCCTCGCCGCCGGCACGCCAGGCAGGGCGCGCCGCCCCGCCAGGTCCCGCTCGGAAAGCCGCGCAAGCCAGTTGCGCACGGCGAGCAGTCCGATCTGGTCGCCAGGCTCGCCGGCCGCGCGCTGCATCTCGGCCAAGGCGGCGAGGGCGCCGCCGGAACCCACCAAGGGAAGCCCGCGGGCCGAGAGAGGGGCGACACCCGGAGCCAGCGCTCCGAGGACGTGCTGACGAAGGGCCTCGAGCTCGCCGGACCGCGCCGGAGCCGTCCCGTCGCCAAGGAAGGAGCGGGTCAAGCGCACCGCCCCCAGGGGGAAGCTCGCCGCCGCGACACACCGACGATGAAGGACGCGGGCGACCTCGAGGGAGCCGCCGCCCAGGTCGAAGGCGACAAAGCCCGGCTGGCTGGCGAGCGCCGGGTCGCGCAGCATGCCGTCGGCGGTGAGGCGCGCCTCCGTCTCGCCGGAGATCACCGCGAGCCGCAGGCCGAACCGCTGCTCCAGCGCGCGCGCGAGGGTGGGGCGATTCTCGGCCTCGCGCAGGGCGGAGGTGCCGATGACCGCGATCCGCCCCGCGCCCGCCTGCCGGGCGCGCCCGACCAGGTCGCCGATGGCGCCGACCGCGGCCTCGATCGCGGCGGGATCGAGCCGGTTGCCCCGCGCGGGGAAGAGCCTGACATCGGCGGTCGCGCGCTGGACGGTTTCCAAGGCGGGTCCCTCCGCCACGAGGAGCTTGAGCGAGTTCGAGCCGAGATCGATGACGCCGACGCGACCCATGGCTCAGTAGGCGAAGAGGAGGCGGAGGCTCCCGTAGGAATGGCCGGAACCATCCTGCGTGTCGAAATCCTTGGTTCGAAAAGCCATGGCGAAGGAAAGGGAGAAGCCCTCGAGCCGCGTGAGGATGCCAAGGGCGAGCTGGCCGACGATCGGGCGCCCGTCGACCGAGTAGGAGCCGCGGAAATAAAGTCCCTCGGTCGAGTACTCGCGCGGCTGGACCTCGATCGACCCGTCGGCGAACCAACACCAGCCCAGGGCGCCCTTGTCCTGCGACGTCAGCGGATCCACCCATGCCGTGGTCTGTCGGATGAAGCCGTGGCCCCATCCCTCGTCCAGGACACCCCAGCGGAGCTGGGCGCCGAGCGTGAGGCCCGCCCGGGCCGTCCCCAGCTGGGCCGAGGCCCGGGTGACCAGGTCCCATCGACGCAAGTCCGGTCCATCGAGGTCGAAACGGTGCCGGATCTCCGCCCGGGCGTTGCCCACCGGCTCATCCTGCAGCTGGTCCTCCCATCCGGAATAGGTCTGGGAACCCACCAGTTCATGGAAACCGTTCTGAAATTCCTCCCCCAGCGCCGAGGGACCGACGACCCCAAGCGCGAACTCCATGGAACCAATGGTCCCGGGTCCCAGCCGGTAGCCGCGACCCACCGTCGCGTAAAGATACCCCGAGAAAGGCAGGTCACCCAGGGGCGTCGGGACGACGGTGGGGCGACTCGGGGTGTGGATCTCCTGCCCGATCGAGAAATGCCTCAGGCTCTCCGTGTCCATCCAGCAGATGCGCATGCCCTGGGTGTAGTACCGGTCCAGGTTGTCGTCGGAGAACTTGTCGTTCTCCTCGAGGATCATCCACGCCGTCGCGGCCGGCACCGGTGCGGCCAGGAGAAGCGGGAGGAGAAGGGCTGACCTCATCGGGAAACGGACGGGTCGGGCAAGTTAGCGGGCGAAAGGCGGGGGCAAAAGCCGAAAACCGCGACCCGAACCCCTTTGACACCCCGCCAGCCGCGCGATACCGATGCCTTCGATGCCGGAAGTCGCCGACAGCCCAGCCAGATTCTCCCTCGCCACGGAGGGCGCCTGCCTGAGGATCTCCCTCGCGGGCGACTGGACCAAGGACGGCCCCCTTCCCGATTTCCCCCAGCTCCGGGATGGGAGCGAGGTCCGATGGTCCGTCGAGGAGCTGGGCAAGGTCGACTCCGCCCTGCCCGCCTGGATCCAAGGCCTTGAGCGCGCCGCCCCCCCGGGAGTGTCCTTTCGGCACGAGGGGCTCCCCCCGCGCATCCGCGGCTGGGTGCTCCTCGCCTCGGCGGATGCGGAGTCGGATGGCGGGGAGGAATCCCTCCCGTGGATCGCCAGGCTCGGGCTCTGGGCCACCCTCAGCAAGGCCTCCTGGCTCCGGGCCGTCTCCCACATCGGCGAGCTCGCCCTCGGCCTGGCCCGCCTGCTCGTCGGCAGGGCGAAGGTGAATTGGCAGGAATTCCCCCAGTTGCTGCGCACGACCGGACCCGACGCGCTCCCCATCACCCTGCTCCTCGGGTTCCTCACCGGCGTCATCATGGCCTATGTCGGCATGATCCAGCTGGGCAAGGTCGGGGCCAACATCTACGTCGCCAACCTCGTGGGGCTCGCGATGGCCCGCGAGATGGGCGCCCTGATGACGGGCGTCGTCGCCTGCGGGCGCACCTCGACCGCCTTCGCCTCCCACCTGGGCAGCATGAACGTCAGCCAGGAAACCGACGCGCTCCGGGCCATCGGCCTTCGCCCGGTCGAGTACCTCGGCGTCCCCCGCCTCCTCGCCGTCCTCGCCGTCCTCCCCCTCCTCTCCGTCTTCGCCACCGCGGCGGGCATCCTCGGCGGCATGGCGGTGGCGGTCGGCTACGGCATGTCGGCCGAGCAATACGCCAACCAGGTCATCGAGGCCGTCTCCGTGCGGAGCTTCCTGACCGGTCTCATCAAGGCGCACGCGTTCGCGCTCATCGTGGCCTGGGCGGGCTGCTACCGCGGGCATGTCGCCCGGCGCAACGCCCGCGGGGTCGGCGAGGCCGCCACGACGGCGGCCGTGCTGGGCATCACCCTGCTGGTCGTGGCCGACGCGGCGTTCGCGGTCCTCTTCAACCTCTTCGCCTTCTACTGATGCCCGAGCCCCGCGTGCGCTGCAGCGACCTCGCCGTCGGCCATGACGGGCGGGAGGTCGTGGGCGGCGTCAGCTTCGCGGTCGAGCCCGGCCAGGTCGTCGCCGTCGTCGGCCCCTCCGGCTGCGGCAAGAGCACCCTCATGCGCGCCCTCGCGGGCCTCGACCCCGCGATGGCGGGCGACTCGTGGATCCTCGGCGAGCGCCTGGGCGGGCTCGACGAGGCGGGGCATGACGCCCTCCTCCGGCGCGTCGGCTTCATGTTCCAGGGCTCCGCGCTCTGGTCCTCGCTCACCCTGGCCGAGAACGTCGAGCTGCCCCTGCGCGAGTTCGCCCGCTGCGGCGCGCGCGAGCGCCGCCTCCTCGCCCTCCACAAGCTCGGCCAGGTCGGCCTGCTCGGCGCCGCCGACAAACACCCCGCCGAGATCAGCGGCGGCATGGCCAAGCGCGCCGGCCTCGCCCGGGCCCTCGCCCTCGACCCCGAGGTCCTCTTCCTCGACGAGCCGAGCGCCGGGCTCGACCCCGTCACCTCGGCCCGGCTCGACGACCTCATCCTGCGCCTGCGCGACGGTCTGGGCACCTCCATCGTCCTCGTCAGCCACGAGGTGCCCTCCATCCGCCGCCTGGCCGACTTCTGCGTTTACCTGGACCCGGTTAGTCGCACGATGGCCGCCACGGGCAAGATCGACGACTTCCTGCGGCCCGACGCCCATCCCGGGGCCCGCGACTTCTTCTCCCGCCACGCGCAACCATGAGCACCTCCGCCAACCGCACCCTCATCGGTCTCTTCGTGCTCGTCGGCCTCGCGCTCAGCCTCGCCTTCCTCGTCGCCCTCGGCGGCGGCTGGCTCAAGGGCGACCGCCCCCGCCTCCTTGCCCGCTTCGACCAGGACGTCAGCGGCCTCGACACCGGCTCCGCCGTCCGCCTCCGCGGCGTGGCCGTCGGCAAGGTCGCCTCCATCCTCATCCGCACCGGCAACGGCGACAGCAAGTCCATCCCCGTGGTCATCGAGATCGACCCCGACCTGGCCGAGCGGCTCGGCGTCGGCGACACCCTCGGCACCCAGGAAGGGCTCGAGCAAGCCGTCCTCGGCGGCCTCACCGCCAAGCTCCGCCTCCAGTCGTTCGTCACCGGCATCCTCTACGTCGACCTCGATTACGCCGCCAAGCCCGCCGAGCGCACCCTGCTGCGCAGCGACGGCCTCGCCGAGATCCCCACCGAGCTCTCCGACCACGTCGCCCTCACCCAGGCCGTCAGCCGCACCGTCGGCAACCTGAGCCAGGTCGACTTCGCCGGGCTCTCCGCCAAGCTCGGTCGCCTCGCCGACTCCGTCAACCGCCTCGCCGAGGATCCCGCCCTCGCCCAGGCCTCGCGCGACCTCTCCGCCGCCATGGCCGCCTTCAACCGCGTCGCCGAGAAGCTCTCCCAGCAGATCGAGCCCCTCGGCCAGGACCTCCGCCTCACCGCCGAGGAGACCCGCCGAACCCTCGGCAAGCTCGGCCAGGCGGCCGACAACCTCCAGGACCTCACCCGCGCCGGCGGCGCCACCCGCACCCAGCTCGACCAGGCGCTCGTCGACTTCGCCGAGGCCGCCCAGGCGGTCAAGTCCCTCGCCGATTACCTCGACCGCAACCCCGAGGCCATCCTCAAGGGCAAGCGCCGTCCCGCGGAGGAACCCTCCCCCGCCAAATGACACGCGCCGCCCCGCTCCTCGCCTGCCTGGTCCTCGGCGGCTGCCTATCCGTGGGCGACAGCGAGCCCGCCGCCGAGTGGACGCTCGACCTGCCGGCCGCCACGGCGGGCTTCCCCGTGCGCGTCTTCCTGCCCGCCGGCCTGCGAGCGCCCTCGGTCATAACCCAGGAGCCCGGCGACGCGCCGGTCACCCACCCGCTCGACCGCTGGTCGACCCCCCTGACCGCCCAGCTCGCCAAGGTCATCGGCGCCGAGCTGGCCGGCCTACCCCTCCGATCCGCGACCGTCACCTTCCGCCGGCTCGAGGCTGGGCGGGAAGGGGCGCTGCGCGCCGAGGCGAGCGTCGAGTTCCAACTCTCCGCGACACCCGCCCCCATCGTCCTCGAGCTGAGCCATGCCGGTAGCACCGAGATGGAGCACACCTCCCTCGGCAACGCCGTGGAGGCCTACCAGGGCGCCGCCAAGGCGATCGGCAAGGGCGTCCGCGCCCGGGTCGAGGCCGAGCTCGGTGAGGTTGCCAAACCCGCCGGAGACGTCACCGTCCCCGCCCGATGACATCGGACCCGTCCAGCCGTCCCAACGGCTTCAGCGAGGCGACCGGGGAGATCTGCTACGACCTCCCCTCCTCCTACCTACCCCACCCCGCCACCGGGCTCCTCCACCTTCCCCGCTTCCTCGCCAAGATCCGCAAGCACCTGAGGGGCGAGCTCCCCAAGTCCTACCAGCGCAACTTCGGCAAGGGCTTCGACCGTTTCCTCTGCCTCCACCTCGGCGTCGAGCCCGAGCAGGTCATCGAGTGCGTCCGCCAGGCCGCCGACCAAGCCGACCTCGACCGCCGCCTCCTCGCCCTCTTCCCCGCCGACCGACGCGTCCACGTCTGGAACCGCGAGCTCGTCCAGAAAGGCATGAGCGAGATGGGCCGCGAGGCCCTGCTCGACGCCAAGCGCAAGATGGGCGCCGAGGGGCGCGCCGACCTTATCTCCTTCGCCGACATGATCGACTTCGACGAAGGCCGCATCCCGTGAGCCTCGACCAAGCCAATCCCAACCGGGTCGTCCTGCGGACGCTCCCCGCCATCCTCGCCTGCTTCCGGGACCACCCCAAGGCCCTCCGCGAGCTGCGCGCCACGCGCGAGGCAGCCAAGGCCCTGCAGGAGGTCGCCGCCTGGATGGGAGCCCAGGGCCTCCCCGCCACCGTCGTCGGCTCCAAGGAGGTCCGCGAGCTCGCCGAGGCCGACGCCCCCGCCGCGGCCGTCACCGCCCGCCCGGTCCTCGGCCTGGCCAAGCTCTCCGACTTCGCCGAATGGCGCGAGGCCGGCGACACCGTCGTCATCGCCGACGGCTTCGACGACCCTTCCGACCTCGCCTCGGTCGTCCGCGCCATGGCCGCCTTCGGCTCCCGCCGCCTCCTCCTCGCCGGCAGCAGCGAGCGCCTCGCCTTCGAGCCCGCGCTCTGGGACGGCTCCCGCGGCGCCCTCGAGGCCGTCCGACTCATCCGCGCCCCCGCCCTCGGCGGCCTCCTCAAGCTGATCGAGCCCACCAGCGTCGTCATCGGCTTCTCGCCCAAGCTCGGCCGCTCCCTCGCCGAGGCTGCGCCCATCCGCGCGCCGGGACGCGGCAACGTCGTCCTCCTCTCCCCCCAGGGCGTCGACGCCGACCTCCAACCGAAGGTCGAGCACCTCATCCGCCTCCCCGCCGCCAAGGGCGACCACGCCCTCAGCGCCGGCGACAGCGCCGCCCTCATCCTTCACTGGCTCAACGCCCCCGCCCCCGCCAAGCCCAGGGAGGGCACTGGCTTCCTCGCCCGCAAAAGGGCGAGGAAGGCCTAAGCAAGGGGCTGCACGGGGGCACAGGGGCTCAGGGGCCCAGGGGCAAGCTATCAGCTGCACAGGGGCACGGGGCACGGGAAAGGCCTCACGGCAAGAGAGGATACGAAGGAGGCTTGGGATAGAGCCAGCCGACTAGGGCGTCTCGCTCCTCGCTCCTCCGAAACCAACGAGCGATAGTGAGTTCACCCTACCGCGCCCCTGTGCCCCGGCTTCTCCGCCGTGCCCCCGAGCACCCACGCCACCGTTCTTCCCCTTCCAGATTATCCCCTTCCCCTCCCCCCACGGCTGGATTAATCCCCCTTGGTCCTTTCCCCATGAGCCAGCAGAACCCCGGCAACCCCATGAAGCAGCCCGACTCGGACGGTCCCGAGGGCACCATCAGCCTCCAGTCCATCAGCCGCAACCTGCTCGTTCACCTCCAGAGGCAGTACGACATCCTCGCCTTCACCCTTGCCAACCTTCGCGGCGAGGACCCCAGCGCCTACGACCTCTACTCGGCCATCGCCCGAGTCATGCCCGCCCCCAAGGCCCACCTGACCCACGGCCAGATGCGGGCCTATTCCCGCGCCCTCCTCCAGCGCACCGCGGTCAACGACCTCCTCCAGCTCGCCGCCGCCGGCCTCGACCAGTGCCACCTGCTCTGCGCCTTCATCCAGGAAAAGGGCAACCAAACCGCCCCCAATCCCGAGGCCGACCAGCGCGTCGGCAAGCGCCAGCAAGCCTTCGCGCGGGCCAAGCTCCAGGAGAAGTTCGAGACCCTCGAGCGCGATTTCGGCATCATCAACGAGCTCGAGGACGCCCTCTTCAGCCTCGCCGCCGCCCTGCGCGTCCTGGCGAACGGCGGGCAGGTCACCAACGACGACATCTCGCCCGACGGCACCCTGGTGCTGGACTTCAAGATGGTCCGCGACGTCGACCAGGACGGGAAGACCCAGCCCAAGCTGACCGATGTCAGCCGCACCTTCCGCCCCGGCGAGCAGCTCCAGCTGACCGACGAGGAGCTGATCGGCCTCAACATCACCGTCGCCAAGTTCCTCGACAACCTCTTCCGCGCCGTCGACCAATACGGCACCAACGCCCTCGGCGGCAAGAATGGCTGACGCCCCCGCCAGGCGAGCCTGGCTCTGGGTCGGGGCCGGCTTCCTCTTCCAGGCCATTCCCGGCGCCATCCGCGACGAGGCCCTCCCCGTCGCCCTCAAGAACGCCGGCCTGCCCGACGCCCGCATCACCCAGGTCGCCGGCGCCCTCGGCCTTCTCGTCGGCCTCAAGCTCCTCTGGGCCCCCGCCGTCGTGCGCATGGGCGACCCCACCCGCGTCATCCGCTCGAGCCAGGCCCTCATCGTCGCCCTCCTCGGCTGGCTGGCCCTCGCCACCCCGGACTCCGCCGCCAACCCCTGGCCCTCCCTCGCCCTGCTCGCCCTCCTGTCCATCCTCTCGGCCGGGCATGATGTCGCCCTCGACGGCTATTACGTGGCCTCCCTGCGCGACCAGGAGCGCAGCCGCCTCGCCGGCCTCCTCAACTTCGCCTCCAAGACGGGCACCGTCCTCGCCGGTCCCTGCCTGATCTGGTTCGCCGGCTGGCTTCGCTCCACCGGCGAGACGCCCTCCAGCGCCTGGGCCGACGCCCTCCTGCTCTCCATGCTCCTCGCCGGCGCCGCCTGGCTCCTCTGCGCCGGCGGCCTCAACGCCGAGCCCCGGCGCGACCTCGCCCCCCAGCAGCCCCTCGGCGACAGCATCCGCCAGCTCCTGACCGACCCGCGCTTCCCCGCCCTGCTCTGGCTCATCCTCCTCTACCGCACGAGCGAGGTCCACCTCACCCGCGTCCTGCCCCTCTTCTCCATCGCCAAGACGGAGGCCGGGGGCCTCGGCCTCGACAACCAGGACTACGCGATCCTCCGCCTCATCACCGCCGTCGGCGGCCTGGCCATCGGCGGACTCGTCGGCTCGGCCCTCATCACCCGCCTCGGCCTTGGCCGCTGCCTCGTGCCGCTCGGCATCGCCATGCACGCGCCCATCGCCGCCATCGCCTGGCTCGCCACCCATCCCGGCCAATCCCAATGGACCATCGGCGCCATCTTCATGGTCGAGCACGTGGCCTACGGCGCCGGCGTCTGCGCCCTCCTGCTCTCCATGATGCGCCTCGCCGAGGGTCCGCAGGCCGCGATCCGCTACGCCACCCTCTCCACCGTGGCCCTCATCTCCGCCTACCTCCCCGGCATGTGGGCCGGTGCGCTCGCCCAGAAGCTCGGCTACGCGGGGTACTTCGTCCTGACGCTCGTCCTCGCCATTCCCGGCGTGTGGTCCTCGGTCGTCGCCCGACGCGTCCTCGACGACCCCGTCAGCCCTTCGGCAAAAGCGTGACCGCCTGGGCGGCCTCCGCCCTCAGGTGGTCGCGCGCAAATCCCGCCACCGCGGCCTCGTCCACCGCGGCGAGCATGGCCTCCCAGCGCTCCTCGTAGTTGGCGCCTAGGCCGGAGATCTCCCTGAACAGCGCCCCGCCCAGGCGCGACATCGACGATTGGCGCGCCTCGCGCCTCGCGACGCGCAGCCGGCGCTTGGCCGACTCCACCTCGCCCGCCTCGAACCGCCCCTCCGCCAGCCGCGCCAGCTCCGCCCGCATCTCCGCCTCGACCGTCGCCGCCGCCCCGGCGTGCGTGCCGCCATAGAGGTAGAACATCCCCTGGTCCGCCAGCTCGACCCGCGAGGCGCCCACGAAATAGGCCAGGCCCTTCTCCTCGCGCACCCGGCGAAAGAGGCCGCTCGCCATCCCGCTCAGCAACTCCTCCGTCACGTTCGCCTCCGCGATCCGTGGATGGGCGAAGCCGCAATGGGGGAAACCGAGGAGCACGATGGCCTGCTCGCGGTCGACCGTCTCCGACAGCGCGCCGGCCGGACGCGTCGGGGCGGGGGCGATCGCCGTCACCGACCTCGCGGCCGCCGGCAGGGTTGCCAGGCGCTCCGCCACGAAGGCCTCGATGGCGGGCCGGTCCAGCTGGCCGGCGAAGCCCACGACGAGGTTTCCCGACCGGAGCATCGCCCGGTGCATCGCCGACAGCTCGTCGAGCTGGATGGATTCGACCGACTCCGCCGTGCCGGCCAAGGGACGTCCCAGGGGGTGGTCGCCGAAGAACGCCTTGAGCAAACGCTGCCGTCCCAGCTCCACCACCTCGTCCAAATCCTCGCGGCAGGCATCCGCCTGCGCCGCGCGCTCGCGCGCGAAGGTGTCCGGGTCGAGCCTCGGGCCCAGCATGCCGTCCGCCACCAGCTCGGCCAGGGCCGCGAAGTCGCTCGACAGGCCCTCGCCCCAGAGACCAAGGGAGAAGCCGGAGGAGGAGGGACGGAACGTCAGGCCGAGACGGTCGACCAGCTCCGACACCTCCGCGCGCGAGCGGCGCGCCGTGTCGCGCGCCAGCAAGGTCGCGAGCAGGACGGCCGACCCGGCGCGCCCGGGCGCCTCGAGCGCCAGGCCTCCGGCGCAGGCCATCCCCACCGACACCTTGGGCAGCGCGTCGTCCTGCTGCAGCAGCACGCGCACCCCGTTCGGCAGCACCCTCACCTCGAAGTCGCCCGCCGGCGCCAGCCGCCGCGCCCCGGCCGACCTCGCCTCCTCGGGCTTCGCGCGCATCGCGGCGGCCGTGCGGGACGGATCGACCAGGGCGCGCCTCGCGGCGTCGCGGACCGCGTCCGCGCCCAGGCTCGCCAGCTGGCGCGCCGTGGCGAGCGGCTGCAGCTCGTCACGCGCGATCGCCAGCGCGTAGCCCGCGCGCGAGGCGGCACCGTGGACCGTCCTCGAGCCGTTGACCATGCCGACCACCGCCTGGCGCCGGGCCTTCGCCAGCTCGGCCTCGGTGGGGCCCGACTTCAGGAAATCGCCCACCACCCCGAGGATGGCCGACTCGACCGCCTCGGCGTCGGTGTTGGCGTCGCCGCTCCAACCCACCCACATCAGGCCGGCATCCTCCACGCCCCAGGTGCTCGCCGAGACGGCGTGCACGAGCTTGCGGCGCTCCCGCAGCTCGCGCCAAAGGCGGGAGCTGCGACCGGCGCCAAGGATGCCGCCGGCGATGTCGAGCGGAAGGGAGTCCGGCGACAGGATGCCGGGCGTGCGCCATAGCACCACCCCGCGGGCCGTGGACACGTCGCGGGTCAGGCGCAGCACCCTCGGCTCGGCGCCCGGAGGCTCGGCCGCGTTGAGGCGGGTCTCGGCGGAGCGACGTCCAAAGCGGCCGAACCAACGCTCCACCGAGGCCATCGCCTGCTCGGCCGGCACCGACCCCGCCACGGCGACCACCAGGTTGTCCGGGGTGTACCTTGCGGCATGGTAGGCGCGCAGATCGTCCGGGGTCAGCGCGGCGAACGACCCCCGGTGCCCGATCACCGGATGGCGCAGCGGGTGGCTCCGGAACGCCTCGGCGAGCGCGGCCTCGGCCAGCACCCCGTCATGGTCGTCCGCGCACATGTCGATCTCGCGCAGGATGACCTCGCGCTCCGTCCGGGCATCCGCATCCAGGAGCTGCGGGGCCAGCACCTGCTCCGACAACGCCTCGAGCGCACCGTCCAAACCCTCCTCCGGGCCGTCGATGTGGTAGACCGTCCGGTCGAGGGTCGTGTAGGCGTTCGCCGTCGCCCCCATCTCGTGCACCCGGTCGGTCAGCTGCCGACCTGTCATCCGCTCCGTCCCCTTGAACACCATGTGCTCCAGGTAATGCGACACCCCTGCGCCCAGCCGGGGCCCCTCGTGCAGGCTGCCCGTGCGCACCCAGACCTGGGCCGACATCAGGCCGCAGCCGGGGCGCTCGACCACGACCACCTCCACCCCGTTGTCCAGCGTGCGCCGGACCGGGACGGTTCCCGCCACCTGCTCCAGGGTGAGACCTTCCAAAAGGGACGACATGCCGGGGAGATTGCCCGGCCTTCAGGCAGGGGCAAGGCCTCATCCAGGCTTCGCGCCCAACCCCTTTCCCGCTTTCCCCCATCCGCGCATTCCCCTATTCCCCTCCCGTACCCACTCCCATGCCCACCCGATTCGTCAAGGCCGCCGAGGCCATCCGCGAGCCTTTCGAGGACCGCGTCAACCGCTGGCTCTGCCGACCCGGCCAGACCGAGGCCAAGGACCTCGCCGTCATCGAGGCCGAGTTCGCCGTCGGCCAAGGCCACGGCTTCCACACCCATCCCGAGTTCGAGGAGTGCATCTACGTCCTCGCCGGCCGCATCGAGCAATGGGTCGACCGCGAGCGCAAGGTCCTGGAGGCCGGCGACCTCGCCCACATCCCCATGGGCATGGTCCACGCCACCTTCAACGTCGGCTCCACTCCCGCCCGCATCCTCGCCATCCTCTCACCCGGCTCCTGCAAGGGCCCCGGCCTCGTGGACGTCAGCCAGCAGGAACCTTGGAAGTCGATCCGGGGCTAAGTTCGGCTGGAATCAGCCCCGAAGGCGCGGGGAGCGGGGAGCGCGCCTAGCGCTCCACCCTGCGCCCCTCGCTCCCCGCTCCCCGCCCCTCGCTCCCCGCTCCTCCCCAAAATTTCCATCCTCGCCTACCCCGCCACCGCTCCTTCCACTAAACCCTCCCATGTACATCCCGCCCGAGACCCGAGCCGCCCTTGAGGAGGCCGAGCGCCGCGCCGGCCACCTCTGGAAGTTCCTCGACGTCCCGGGCAAGCAGGCCCGCATCGCCGAGCTCGAGGGCAAGATGGCCGAGCAGGGCTTCTGGGACAGCCAGCAGGCGGCCCAGAAGGTCATCCAGGAGTCCAACCAGCTGAAGAACATCGCCAACCCCCAGGCCGCCTTCCGGCGCAAGATCGAGGACGCCAAGACCCTGGCCGAGCTCGTCGCCGAGACCCCCGAGGGGGCCGAGGCCGAGGTCAGGGAGCTGGGCGAGCTCGCCACCGCCCTCGTCGCCGAGGTGGCCGACCTCGAGATCGCCTCCTTCCTCTCCGGCCCGCACGACAAGTCCAACGCCCTCCTCACCGTCAAGGCCGGCGCCGGCGGCACCGAGTCCAACGACTGGGCCGACATGCTCTTCCGGATGTACAGCCGCTGGGCCGAGCGCCGCGGCTACAAGGTCGAGGTCGAGGAGGTCTCCGAGGGCGAGGGCGCCGGCATCTCCTCCGCCACCCTCCGCATCGAGGGACCCAACGCCTACGGCTACGCCAAGGCCGAGCGCGGCGTCCACCGCCTCGTCCGCATCTCGCCCTTCGACGCCAACGACCGGCGCCACACCTCCTGCGCCTCGGTCGACGTCGTGGCGGAGATCGACGACGACGTGGACGTCCAGGTCAACGAGGCCGACCTCCGGGTCGACGTCTACCGCTCCTCCGGCAAGGGCGGCCAGCACGTCAACAAGACCGAATCGGCCGTCCGCCTCACCCACCTCCCCACCGGCATCGTCGTCGCCTGCCAGCGCGAGCGCTCCCAGCACAAGAACCGCGAGCTCGCCATGAACATCCTCCCCGCCCGCATCTACGAGAAGACCCTCGACGACAAGCGCGCCGAGATGGAGCGCTTCTACGGGGAGAAGGGCGACATCGGCTGGGGCAACCAGATCCGCTCCTACGTCTTCCAGCCCTACCAGATGGTCAAGGACCTCCGCACCGGCGTCCAGACCGGCAACATCCAGGCCGTCATGGACGGCGACCTCGACGCCTTCATCAACGCCTGGCTGCGCGCCGGGGGCCCCCGCACGCGCAACAAGGATATCAAGATTGAGGATTGAGGGGCACAGCTACACGGCGGCACAGGGGCACGGGGAAATGCAGGTGATCGCTTGCGGCTGACCGGTGATACAAACCGATGCGTTGCCTGAGGGGGCGGCTCAGGACGATGTGGCCCTACCCGAGGCGTTCACCAAGGACCTGATGGCGGTTTCGGAGAAACCACCCTACCTCCCGTGCCCCTGTGCTACCGAGCCCCTGTGCCCCTGAGCCCCTGCCTACCTCACAGCCTCCACTCCCCAGATCACCCGGGCATACTCCCCGATGGTCCGGTCGGACGAGAATTTGCCCATGCGGGCCGTGTTGAGGATGGCCATGCGCGCCCACCTGCGCCGGTCGCGGAAGGCCGCGCCCGCCCGGTCCTGGGCATCCGCGTAGGCGCGGAAGTCGGCCAACACAAGGTAAGGGTCGCCGCCGTCGAGCAAGCCCTGCACCACCGGGGCCAGCGCCCCCGGTTCGCCCGGCGTGAAATGGTCGGAGAGCAGCCAGTCGAGAACCGCCCGCAGCTCCTCGTCCGCGTCGGCCACCGCGCGCGGGTCGTAGCCGCGCGACTTCAGCTCGGCGACCTCCTCGACCGTCAGGCCGAAGATGAAGATGTTGTCCGCGCCGACCTCCTCGAGGATCTCGACGTTCGCCCCGTCGAGCGTGCCGATGGTCAGCGCCCCGTTGAGGGCCAGCTTCATGTTGCCCGTGCCCGAGGCCTCCTTGCCCGCGGTCGAGATCTGCTCCGAAAGGTCCGCCGCGGGGATGATGCGCTCCGCGAGGGTCACGCGGTAGTCGGGAAGGAAGACGACCTTGAGCCGGCCGCGCACGCGGGGATCGGCGTTGATCACCGCCCCCACGCGGTTGATGGCGTGGATGATGTGCTTGGCCATCGCGTAGCCCGGGGCGGCCTTGGCGCCGAAGACGAAGGTCCGCGGCGTGATGTCGGCCCTGGGGTCGTTGAGGAGCCTGCGGTAGAGCGCGAGGATGTGGAGCAGGTTGAGATGCTGGCGCTTGTACTCGTGCAGGCGCTTGATCTGCACGTCGAACAGCGAGTCGGGGTCGACCCCCACGCCCGCGACCTCGCGGATGACCTCGGCGAGGCGCAGCTTGTTGTCCCGCTTCACCGCGAGGAACCGGTCCTGGAACCGGCGGTCGTCCGCCACCTTCTCGAGCGCGCGCAGGCGCGACAGGTCCTTGTCCCAGCCCGGGCCCGCCACCTCGTCGCAGAGCGCCGAGAGGCCGGGATTGCACGCCCGCAGCCAGCGGCGCGGCGTGATGCCGTTGGTCATGTTGACGATCTTCCCCGGCGAGAGCTCGTCGAAGCCCCTCAGCAGGTTCGCCTTGAGCAGGCGGGTGTGGAGGGCGGCCACGCCGTTGACCTTCGCGGAGCCGACGATGGCGAGGTGGGCCATGCGGACGTGCCGGTGCGGGCCCTCGCCGATGAGCGAGAGCTCGGCCTGGCGGGCACCGTCGCCCGGCCAGCGGGCCTCGACCTCCTCGAGGAAGCGGCGGTTGATCTCGTAGATGATCTGCAGGTGGCGGGGCACCACGCGCTCGAGCAGGTCCACGCCCCAGGTCTCGAGGGCCTCGGGCAGCAGGGTGTGGTTGGTGTAGTTGAAGATGCGCGTGACCTGCGACCAGGCGTCGTCCCAGGGCAGGCGATGGACGTCGACCAGCAGGCGCATCAGCTCGGCCACGGCGATGGCGGGGTGGGTGTCGTTCAGCTGCACCACGGCCTTGTCCGCCAGGTTGGCCCAGCCGGGGTTGCGGCGGCGGTGGCGGCGGAGGATGTCCTGCAGCGAGCAGGAGACGAAGAAGATTTGCTGGACGAGGCGCAGCTCCTTGCCCGCGGCCTTGCTGTCGTTGGGATAGAGCACCTTCGACACGGTCTCGCCCGCGATGCGCGAGCGGACGGCGTCGACATAGTCGCCCTGGTCGAAGGCCCGGAAGTCGAACTCCGTGGTGGCCTTCGACTCCCAGAGGCGGAGGAAGTTCACCGTCAACCCGCCCGCGCCCACGATCGGGATGTCCCAGGGAATCCCCAGCAGGTCCTGCGTCTCGACAAGCTGGGGCGCGTAGTTGCCCCGGTCGTCCACGCCGTCGACCACCCGACCGTAGAGGGGCACGCGGGCCTGGTACTCGGGACGGCGGATCTTCCAGGGCGTGCCACGCCCCAGCCAGTTGTCCGCCTCCTCCACCTGGCGCCCGTCGACAAATGTCTGCCGGAACAGGCCGAACTCGTAGTGGATGCCGTAGCCGATCGCCGGCAGGTCCATCGTGGCGAGCGAGTCTAGGAAGCAGGCTGCCAGGCGGCCGAGGCCGCCGTTGCCCAGACCCATGTCGTTCTCCTCCTCGCACACATCGTCGAGGTCCTTGCCCAGCTCGGACAACGCCGCGCGGGCCGACTCCAGCATGCCCAGGTTGCTCAGGTTGTTCCGGAGCAGCCGGCCCATCAGGTACTCGAGCGAGAGATAGTGGACGCGCCGGACATTGCCCGAGGCGTGGCGCCCCTGCGTCCTGAGGAAGCGCTCCAGCACCCGGTCGCGCAGGGCGAAGCAGGTCGCCAGCCACCAGTCCATCCGGATGGCCGTCGTGGTGTCGCGCGCCAGGGTGTAGGTGAGGTGACGGAGGATGTCGGCCTTGAACGAGGCCGGGTCGCAGTTGTGGCATTCGACCGCGAAGTCCGTGCCAACCTTCAGGTTCACCGCGACCTTCTTGGCCCGCGGCGCGCCCTTGGCCACACGCCCCTTGGGCCTGGCGGCCTTCTTCGACTGGGGGGACTTCTTGGCGGTTTTGGCCATGGTTGCGGACATTTTGCCGCCTCCCGAAAGCACCATGCGAGCCAAATCCCCCGCGTTGCCCAAACGTCAGCTCACGCCCGGCGATTTGTCGCTTTTCAGGACGCCAGGTGCTTGATGGCGCGCAAGTCCAGCTTGCCCGTGCCCAGAACCGGGATGGCGGGCACCCTGACAAAAATCCTGGGAATCCACAGGTTCGGCAGGCCGGCCGCCACCAAGCCCTCCCGGATGCGCTCAGGCTCGAGGTCGACGGCGTGAAGCACCACCAGCTGCTCCCCCTTGGCCTCATCGGCGCGCCCCGCCACCGCCAAGGGCCGAGCCCCCTCCCCCGCCCCGCCCAGCAACCCCAGGATCGCGTCCTCGACCGCCCCATGGGGCACCATCTCCCCGCCCACCTTCGAGAAGCGGGAGAGACGTCCCTCCAGGTGCAGGAAGCCCTCCTCGTCCAGCCGACCCAGGTCACCCGTGGTGTACCAGCCATCCGACATCACCTCGGCCGTGCGGGTGGTGTCGCCAAGGTAACCCGAGAACAGATTGGCGCCGCGCACCTGCAGAAGGCCGGTCTTGCCTTCGGGTAACGTCGCCCCCGTCTCAGGGTCGAGGAAACGGACGGCGACACCCACGACCGGGCGCCCCACCGAGCCGATACGGTTGCCGCGCCACGTCTGGCTGCCGTCCGACACATCGGGAATGTTCACCGCCAGCACCGGGCTCGACTCCGTCGTGCCATAGCCCTCGAGCAAGGGAGTCTCCAGCTCGCGCCCCCATGCCGCCACCAAGTCGGCCGGCACCTTCTCCGCCCCGGCCACCGCCCACTCGAGCGAGGCGAGGTCGGCCGGCTTCGCCTTCCTGAGCCAAGGCCGCAGGAAAGTCGGCGTGCCCACGGTCACCGTCGCGGCCTCCTCGCGGACGGCGGCGACATTCCCGGCGGTGTCGACCGGCGAGGGCAAGGTGATCAGGGTGGTGTCGCGCGACAGCGCATACCACACCCCCACCGTGAAGCCGAAGGAATGGAAGACGGGCAGGCTCGACAGCAGGCGCGCGCGCCGCGGCACCGCGCCCGACTCGTCGATCTGGAAAAGGTTGGCCAGGATGTTCGCGTGGCTCAGCGCCACCCCCTTCGGCTCGCCCGAGCTCCCGCTCGTGAACAGCAGCCCGGCCTCGCGCTCGCCGCCCTCGCGGGGCAAGCCAAGCACCCAGGGCAGCAGGTCGGAGGGCGTCACGCGCGCCACCAGCGCGACCAGCGCGATCTTCCACTTCGGCAGCGCCTTAAGGGCGTCGGCGACATCAATCCGATCCTCCGTCCAGGGGAAATCCGCAAAACGCTCGCCCAGCTTCGACCGGAAGGCCTCCGCCGTGATCATCGTCCGCACGCCCGCCCGACGCAGGCACGACTCCGAGGCGGCCCGGCCAACCGTGAAGTTGAGGTTCACCGGTACCTTGTCCGCGAAGGCGCACGCAAGGTTCGCCACCGCCGCGCCCAGGCCCGCGGGCAGAACGATGCCGATCCGCTCCTCGGGCAAGCGCCCCAGGCGGCGGGCCAGGAGCCAGGCCAAGGCCAGGAGGATGGCGCCGGACACCGCCCGGCGCCCCTGCGTCCGGTCGACCAGCACCTCGCGCCCCGCCCTAAGCCCCAAGCCCCGCGCCACCTCGGAGGCCAGGTGCCCCCTGAGCTGGGGACGGGTCGCGAAGAGCTCGGAGCCGACCTCCAGCAGGCGCAGCCGCGCCTCCGCGGCCTGCTCAGCGGCGAAGGGCTTGCCATAGGCGACACCGACCGGCCGACGCCAACCGCGGGGCCTCTTCCAGAAGAGACGCCCCTCGCTCAGGCTCAGGATCGAGCCCCACTTGCCGTCCACCCAGGCGGGGACGATGGGGCAGCCCGCGCGACGGGCGATGAGCTCGAAGCCGCGGCGGATCTCGAGCAGGGCGCCGTTGCGCGTCACATTACCCTCGGGGAAGATGCAGACCACCTCGCCCCGTCGGAGGGCCTCCTCGGCCTTGGCCACGGCGTCCTTGGCCCGCGAGGCGTCGACCGGAATCGTCCCCATCAGCCGCATCACCTGGCGCATCACCGGCATCCGCTCAAAGCCGTCCCAGGACAGGAAGCGCACCGGCCGCGGGGAGAAGGTGCCGATCAGGACGGGGTCCAAGTACGAGACATGGTTGCAGACAATCAGCACGCCCCCGGTGTCCGGCAAATTCGCCACCCCCTGCACGCGGATCCGGTAGAAGAAACGGACGAAGAGCAGGCAAAGCGTCTGCACCCCGCAGTAGAACCAGCCCATCTGACGGTGCGAGATGGCCAACCGGACAACATAGGCGACCAGGAAGATCGCCGCGGCGACGACCGCGAACACCGCCAGGGCGGCGAGCAATCCGAGGGCGGGAATCAGCGGCATGCCACCCCCAATCTCCCTTCCTGTCAGCCAAGGGCAACCTCAGAGGAAAACAGCCGCCCTGCACCCCTTTTTCCCCTTTCCCTACCCCTCCCCTCCCCCCTATTTCTCACCGACGGTCCCTTTCGCAGCCCCGGCCCCCAAGCCCTCCTCCTTTTCTCTCATCCTTTCGTTCTTCGTTCTTCGCCCGCCCCTCCCCCTCGCTCCCCGCGCCTCGCACCTCGCTCCTCGCACCTTCTCAATGACCTCCGCCCAGATCCGCCAGTCCTTCCTCGAGTTCTTCCGCTCGAAGCAGCACAGCATCGTCCCGAGCTCCAGCCTCATGCCGGACTCGCCCAACCTGCTGTTCACCAACGCGGGGATGAACCAGTTCGTGCCCATCTTCCTCGGCCAGGCCAAGTGCCCCTACGCGCCCGGCCGGGCGGCCGACACCCAGAAGTGCATCCGCGCGGGCGGCAAGCACAACGACCTCGAGGACGTCGGCCTCGATACCTACCACCACACCTTCTTCGAGATGCTCGGGAACTGGTCCTTCGGGGACTACTTCAAGCAGGAGGCCATCGACTGGGCCTGGGAGCTCATCACCGAGGTCTGGAAGTTCCCGCCCCGCCGCCTCTACGCCACCGTCTACGCGCCCGACAAGTCGAAGGGCGACCCGGCCGAGTTCGACCAGGAGGCCTGGGACGCGTGGGCGGCCAAGTTCCGCTCCGTCGGCCTCGACCCCGCCGTCCACATCGTCAACGGCAACAAGAAGGACAACTTCTGGATGATGGGCGAGACCGGCCCCTGCGGCCCCTGCACCGAGCTGCACGTCGACCTGACCCCCGAGGGCGACACCCAGG
>JAURJZ010000035.1 GCA_030831965.1 Verrucomicrobiota bacterium | reverse complement strand
GCCCTCGCCCCGGACGACGTGCACCCGAGGGTTGTCGAGGTACTCCCGCGTCTGGGTGAAGGGGTGCCAGGCGTGCCGCCGGTCGGCGGCATCGAGGGCGTCGACGGACGACGCGGCCTCTGCGAGGGGCTGGGGCACGAGATCACCCTGGGCCAACCGAGGCCCATTGTTAAGCCAGAACTACCATGTCGTTAACAATACCTCGGCACCCACCGCCGCGCGCAGCCGGGGGAGGGCGATTTGCCTTAACCCCTGGGAAGAACCGGATAGGGTGGACACCCTATGGCTCGGCGCAGCGACTGGTGGATAATCCTGGGGGTGATTGCCTTGGGCGCCGTCGCCGCGGTGGCTTTCTCTCGGCGGGCTTCATCCAAGCACGCGGGCGCTTCGGGAGAAACGGCGAGGCATGCCACGCCGCCCTCGCCGCCCACGCCCCCGACACCGCCCACACCGCCGTCGCCGCCTAGCCCGCCGACACCCCCGAGCCCGCCGACGCCCCCCACACCGCCGACGCCGCCCCGGGAAACATCAATCGGGGCGGCTCCGGGCGCCTCGCTTGGCGGCAAGCACGCCTACGCCGGGTTGCCGCGAGCCGAAGGCTATCCGAACCCCCTGCGTGTGCTGGCGAACCTCGCCTACACGGTGGGCTATGACGACCGGAGGGGGAACCCGGCCTGGGCGACATATCGTCTGCCGGCGGAAACCTTGCCGCAGCGCTTCCCGCGTCCCTCGCGCTTCCGAACGGACAACCGAACGGCCGCGGGGGTTTCACCGGAAGCCTATGCCAACTCGGGCTACGACCGGGGACATCTCGCGCCAAATCACGCCATCGGGACCCGCTTCGGCGCCGCGGCGCAGGAGGAGACCTTCCTGATGAGCAACATCATACCGCAGGAACCGGCGCTGAACCAGGGTCCCTGGCGCAAGCTGGAGGCGGTGTTGGCGGACGAAACCGCGGCGCGGTGTCGCGAGATCTGGGTGGCCGTCGGGCCGGTTTACCGTGGCGCGCCCCGGTCCCTGCAGGGAAAATCGCTGGTGCCCGGGGCATGCTACATGCTGGTCGCGGACGAGCTGCCGGGCGGCGGCGCGAGGCTGCAGGCCGTGCTGATGCCCCAGGAATCGGCGCGCACCGCGGACTTTCGCGGCCACCTGGTGAGCGTCGACGCGGTGGAGCGCGCCACGGGGCTGGATTTCTTCTCCGAGCTTCCCGACGAGCTGGAGGCGGAGCTGGAGATGAGGGAGATGCCTTATTGGTTGGAGAATTAGGGGAGAAGCGAGGTGCGTGGAGCGAGGAGCGGGAGGGGGCTGAGGGAGCAGGGGATGAGATTGGGGACAGGAGGCGAAAGAGGAGGGATGGACGGTCGCGGGCGAGGCCCGCCGGGGTCGCGCCTTGGCAGGCGCTGGAGTCGCAGGCGCTGATTGCCGGGTTCGCAGCCTGGCGGTTGCTGGTGGCAACGAGCGGAGCGAGCTCTCGCCCGCCGACACCGCTGATGCCGCGGGCCCGCTGTCACCGCAGCGGGCGAATGATGAGAGGGGAAATCGGGCGGAGAGATTGCAAAAGTCGGACGGGCGAGGAAATTGGGCAAGCTATGCCCGCCAAGACCCGCGCTTTCGGAACCGACGCCGCCAGGAACCCGCTCGCCCCGATGGAGATTGTCCGTCGCGAGCCCGGCCCGACGGATGTCGAGCTGGAGATTCTCTTCTGCGGGGTGTGCCACTCGGACATCCACCAGGCGCGCAACGAGTGGCGGAACACGGTCTACCCGTGCGTCCCGGGGCACGAGATCGTGGGCAAGGTGACGCGCGTGGGCGCGAGGGTGGGCAAGGTGAGGGTCGGCGACCATGCGGCGGTCGGCTGCATGGTGGACTCGTGCCGCACCTGCCCGAGCTGCCAGGCGGGGCTGGAGCAGTATTGCCACAACTGGGCGACCTTCACCTACAACAGCCCGGACAAGCACCTGGGCGGGCACACCTTCGGGGGCTACTCGACGCAGGTGGTGGTGGACGAGGCGTTCACGCTGCGCGTGCCGGAGGGCCTGGACCTCGCCGCCACCGCGCCGCTGCTCTGCGCGGGCATCACGACGTATTCGCCCCTGCGCCATTGGAAGGCGGGGCCGGGCAAGAAGGTCGGCGTCGTCGGTCTCGGCGGACTCGGTCACCTTGGGGTGAGGTTCGCCCGTGCCTTCGGGGCCCACGTCGTGCTCTTCACGACGTCGGAGTCGAAGGTCGCGGACGGCCTGCGCCTGGGCGCGCACGAGGTGGTTGTCTCCAGGGACAAGGCGGCGATGGCCCGGCATGCCGCGTCGTGCGACCTCGTGCTCGACTGCGTGTCGGCCCAGCACGACATCAACGAGTACCTGGCGTTGGTGAAGCTGGATGGAACGCTGTGCCTGGTCGGCCTGCCGGAGCATCCCCTGGCCGTCCAGCCCTTCAGCGTGGTCCTTCCCCGGCGCAGCCTCGCGGGATCGGGCATCGGGGGCATCGCCGAGACGCAGGAGATGCTCGAGTTCTGCGCAAGGCACGGGATTGTGTCGGACATCGAGCTGATCCCGATGCGACAGGTCAACGAGGCCTGGGAACGCATGCTCAGGCAGGACGTCCGGTACCGGTTCGTCATCGACATGGCGTCGATGAGGGGCTGACCGGTCCTAGACGGGACGCTGGGCGAGCCAGAAGCGGGCGCGGCCGGAGAGGTCGGCCCTGCCCTGCCCTTGCGCGAGGGCGGCGGCGCGGGTGATGTCGGCCAGGGCGGCGTGGTGGTCGACGCCGGTCTCGAGGACAACCCAGCCGGCGGGGCGAAGGTGGCGAGGGGCGGCGGTCAGGATGCGGCGGAGATCGGCGAGGCCGTCCTCGGGCGCGACGAGGGCCGGGGCGGGGTCGTGGAGGCGGACCTCGGGCTCGGCCGCGGCGACCTCGCCCTCGGTGAGATAGGGCGGGTTGGCGACGACGAGGTCGTAGGCGTCGGTGACGGCGGAGAGCCAATCGGATCTGGCGAAGGCGACGCGGTCGG
>JAURJZ010000034.1 GCA_030831965.1 Verrucomicrobiota bacterium | reverse complement strand
CTGAGGCTCATTCCCCCAGCAGCTTCCTTAGCCCCGCCTCGTCGATCACGGCGACGCCCAGTTCCTGGGCCTTGTCGAGCTTCGAGCCGGCCTCCTCGCCGGCCACGACGTAGTCGGTCTTCTTGCTGACGCTCCCGGACACCTTGCCGCCGGCCTTCTCGACGAGGTCGCGCGCCTGGTCGCGCGAGAGCGTGGGCAGGGTGCCGGTCAGGACGAAGGTCTTGCCCGCGACAGCCTGGACGGCGGATCCGGTGGTGGCCGCTTCCTCGAGGTTGAGCCCGGCCTTGCGCATGGCCTTCAGCCAGTCGCGGTGGTTGGGGTCGCTGAAGTAGGAGAGGAGCGAGTTGGCCACCTCCTTGCCGATGCCGCTGATGACGGTGTCGAAGGACTTGAGTTCCTGGCCCTTCTTGCCGACGCGCTGGACGATGTAGTTGTCGAGTTTCGCATGGGCGAGGGCGTCGAGGGACCTGAAGTGCCGGGCGAGGTCCTTGGCGGTCTGCATGCCGACGTTGGGGATGCCGAGGGCGTGGATGGCGCGCCAGAGCTCGCGGGACTTGGCGGCCTCGAGGCCGGCCATCATGTTGTCGACCGACTTCTCCTTGAACTTGTCGAGCAGCGCCCAGTGCTGGGGCTCGAGGCTCAGGACGTCCGTCGGCGCGTCGACCAGCCCGAGGTCGACCAGCTGCTCGGCCACGGCCTCGCCCAGGCCCTCGATGTCGAGGCAGTGCTTGGAGGCGAAGTGCATCAGGCGGCGGATCCTCATCTCGCGGCTCGGGGCGCGCAGCTTGTAGGCGGCCTCCTCGGCGTCGCGGGTGGCGTCGAGCCCGAGCTCGCGGAGGCGGCTCTCGAAATCGAAGGGCTGGGCGTCGGACGGGCGCTTGTCCAGGACCACGCCGAGGACCTGCGGGATGATCTCGCCCGCCTTCTGGATGCGGACGGTGTCGCCCTCCCGGATGTCCTTGCGCGCGATCTCGTCGGCGTTGTGCAGGGTGGCGCGGCTCACGGTGGAGCCGGCGAGGAGGACGGGCTCGAGCTCGGCGACGGGGGTGATGACGCCGGTGCGGCCGACCTGCATGCTGATGGCGCGCAGGAGGGTCTCGGCCTGGTCGGGCGGGAACTTGAACGCGACGGCCCAGTGGGGGAACTTGCTCGTGGCCCCGGCGACGGCCTGCAGGTCGATGCGGTCGAGCTTCACCACGGCGCCGTCGGTCGGGTAGGGCAGGGTGCGGCGGGCGGCGTCGAGCCGCTCGATGGCCTTCCACGCGCCGTCCTCGCCGTCGGCCACGGTGAAGAGGTCGGACGTCGGGAAGCCCCAGGCCTTGAGGCGCTGGTTGAAGTCCGAGAGCGTGCGGAAGGCGGAGGGGCGGCACGCGCCGAGGCCGTAGCAGACCACGCTCAGGCGCCGGCGGGCCGCCTCCTCGCGGTCGAGCAGCTTGACCGTGCCGGCGGCGAGGTTGCGGGGGTTGGCGTAGAGGGGCTCGCCCGCGGCCTCGCGCTCGGCGTTGAGCCGGGCGAACTCCTCCATGCGCATGTAGACCTCGCCGCGGATCTCGAGCAGGTCCGGGGCGCCCTTGATCCTGCGCGGGATCTCGGGGATGAGGGCGATGTTGGCCGTCACGTCGTCGCCGCGGAACCCGTTGCCGCGGGTGACGGCGTGGGTGAGGACGCCCTTCTCGTAGGTCAGGGAGATCGCGACGCCGTCCACCTTGGGCTCGACCACGAAGTGCAGGCCCTGGGCGGGCAGCTTGCCCGCGAGGCGCTCGACGAAGGCGGTGAACTGCTCGCGCCTGTAGGTGTTGTCCAGCGAGAGCATGGGCTCGGCGTGGTCGCGCTGCTCGAAGCCCTCGCTCCGGTCGTCCCCGATGCCGAGGTCGGGCCCCGCGAGGTCGGGGTGGGCGGCCTCGAGCTCCTGGAGCCGGTCGCGGATCTGGTCGAACTCGTAGTCGCTGATCTCGGGCGCGTGCTTCCGGCGATAAAGGTCCTCGTGCCGCTCGACTTCGCGTCGGAGGCGCCGGATCTCGTCGCGCGGGGACTCGGGCATGGGGTCAGCGTAGGGGAATCGGTGGGCGGGGGCGAAGGAGGAAGTGAGGAAGGAGGAGGGGAATAGGGGGCCGGGGGAATGGCGGTCGGGGGGAGAGGAAGGAAGGGAGATGCTGGTGACCGGTGAGTTCTAACCCGCCTCCCCGCTTTCCCTCGGCCCCGCCTCCCCGCTGTTTCTCTCCATCTTCAGACCTTGAGGCTCAGGCCGGCGCTGATGCCGAGCGCCGCGCAGTAGCGGTCGATCTCCCCAAGCGTCAGGTCGGCGTCGGCGCTGTCCTCCAGCTTTGAGACATAGCTCTGGCTGGCCCCCAGCCGCCTCGCCAGCTCGGTCTGGGTCAGGCCCGCCCTGATTCGCTCCAGGACCATGCGATCAATGACCTCGGTGTCTCGGGCCAATTGCCGGATCTGAGCCAAGGTCCGGCCGGAAAGTCGCCCGCCGCGGGCATACTCCTCGAGGGAAGAGAAGGTTTTCCGCCTTGGATTGGATTTAGCCATGGTGAGGAGGGGGCGGTATGGTCTCGGATAGCAACTTTCGCAATTCGGCCAAGTCGCGACGCTGGGTGGCCTTGTCCCCGAGGAGAAGCAGGTGAAGGGTCCGTGTGTCAGCCTGCGCGTAGGTGTAGAGGCGAGTTTCCCTCAGGTTTCCGCCACCGCCCTTCTGGTCCACAGCCATCACCCCGCCCGGCTCGGGGTGGAGAAAACCCGCGTGGATGGCGCGGGGATTTAGGGCGGCGTTAAGCATCGGCAGGTAGCGAAGCAGGGTGTTGCTCAGGCAGGCGGCTAGTTCGCGAGGGTGTTTCTTGTTGTAGTGGGCGCGGTCGCGCTCGAAGCGGTCTGTGGTTTTGAAGACCCAGGGTTGGCCCAAGGATGATTTATTCTGATTTGGAATAAGTGTCAAGGCGGTGAGTTGCGTCCATCACAGCTGGCTCACGGGTTTCGACAAGGCAGGCTATTACCTGGGCTTAACTAGGGCCTTTGCCAGGGGACATGGCGATATCAGGGGCACGGTGGCCCAGGGGCCCAGGGGCACGGGAATGCCGCGGACGCCTCGGAGAGGCGTCCCTACCCAAGGCAACGAGCGCCGCGAGTTCTCGTTCGCTCACACCGCAATCACCGCTGACACCGCAGATGCCGCAGATACCGCCACGTCCTCACTTCTTCATGAGGTCCGCCATCGCCTGGCCCAGCGCCATCCCGATGTCCATGTACACGGCGCCGTTCCAGTAATAGTGATAGCCCTGCCTGCTGGGCGACTCGGCCTCCTTGGGCCAGAGGCCCCGGATGTCGACGCACCGGACATTCCCGGCGAAGTCGGGATGCCTCTTGGCGTCGTTCATGGCGAGCTGGGCGAGCGCAACCTTGAGGCCGCCGCCCTCGGTGCCGGGGTTGCCGCAGCCGGTGGCGAGGACGAAGGGCGCCTTGGGCGCGCTGAAGTCCTTGCGAAGGGCGTTGATGAGCGCGACCAGGTTCTGCTCGTAGCGGCCGGCCAGGGCGTCGCCTTGGTCCTTGTGGCCCTGGAACCAGACGAAGCCGGCGATCTCATGGGACGTCGCCCCGGGGTAGTGGGTGGCGAGGTCGGCGAGGATCCGCTTCGCGTTGCCGGTATCGAGGTCGTACTGCAGGCCGCCGTGCCACTGGATGGGCTTGCCGTTCTTGTCCACCCAGGCGGGCGGCTCGGTCGCGATGCCCTTGGCGGGGTCGACCGGCCAGTTGTCGCGCTTGTCCCCGTAGCCCGCGTGGACCTTGCCCTCGTGGACGAAGCGGGGGCTGCCCGGGGGCAGGAGGTCCCAGCCGAGGCTGCGGTTGCCGCAGCTGACCTTGATGAGGAGCACGGGGGCGTCGAGCGCCTCGCCGATGACGTGCCCAAAGCCGAGCTCGGGCCCGAAGTGGACGCCCGCCCTGGCGCCGAAGCCGGGCTTGAGCCAGTCGGCGCGGGGCTTGCTCTTGCCGTCGCCCGTCCAGACCGCGCAGCGCACGTCCTGGCGCGCGACCCAGGCGCCGGTCTCGTCGACCGCGAACGGGTAGCGCTTCTCCTCCTTGATGTAGAAGGCGAGGGTGCCCTTGGCGGTCTCGGGTCCGGCCTGGCCGAAGCCGACCATGTTGGACTGCCCCATGAGGATGAAGACCTTGACCGGCTTGGACAGGTCGGCCGGCTTGCCGTCGTGCCGCCTCAACGGACGGATCTCGGGCTTGGCCGGGACCTCCTGGGCGAGGGCGGCGTTGGAGAGGGCCAGGGCGAGGAGCAGCGCCTTGGCGAGATGCGGGGTGGGCATGAGGGAATGACCTCGCCCACCCCGAGGGGTTCCCGGGGCTCAGAGGCGGATTCCCCAGACCTCGCGGGCGAGGGTCGGCAGGTCGGGGTGTAGGGTGTCCGGCCCGTGGGGCGCGAGCTCCTCGGCCTTGTGCGTGCCGGTCGCGACGGCGTGGGCGGAGGCCAGGCCGCCTTGGCGGGCCGTGTCGATGTCGAACGGCGAATCGCCCACCATGCAGGCGGCCGAGGCGGCGCGCCCGAGCTGGGCCAGCGCGTAGTGGGTGAAGCCGGGGTGGGGCTTGCGCCAGGGCACGACATTGGTGCCGAAGATGCCGTCGGTGTCCTCGGACATCCCGAGGTGCGCGAGGAGCTCGATGGAATTGCCGTGGTCCTTGTTCGTCAGCACCGCGACCGTCACCCCGCGCGAGCGCAGGGCCTTGAGGATCTCGCGCGCGCCCGGGTAGACCTTGACGCCCTTGAGCATCACGGACCGGAAGTGGTCGAGGTAGAGCTTGACCGCGGTCGCGGCGTTGGCCTCCCCGACGAGCTTGGTCATCGTGCGCAGGGCGCCGCCCCCGACCGAGCCGCAGACCGTCTCGTAGGAGACAGGGCCGAAGCCCATCACCTCGAGGACCTGGTTGGTGCACAGGTGGATGGCCGTGAAGTTGTCCACCAGCGTGCCATCGAGGTCGAAGAGCACGGTCTCGGGCAGGGGGCGCGTGGACATTCCCCCATCTCGCCGCAAAGGGCGGGGTTTCCAAGTTTGGATTTGCACGGAAAGGGGGCGAACCTAGGTTGCGGACACCGCCATGACCTTCGCGCTCGACACCCGCCTGCCCCTGGGACGCCTCGGCCTGCTCCTCAACCTCGCCTTCTTCGCCGTCGTCCTCGCCGCCGCCGCCTCCCTCAGCCACTGGCTGATGGCCGCCAAGCTTCCCGGCGGCCATGCCCAGCACGAGGGCGACAACGCCGTCGCCGCCCTGGTCGCCGCCGAGGGCGCCAAGGCCGCGACCGATGCCGCCAAGGCCGAGCTCAAGGCGAAGGCCGAGGCCGCCGGCAAGAAGGCCTACGACGAGGCCCTGGCCCACGGCCGCCAGACCTGGTTCCCCTTCGAGATCTTCCTCGCCATCATCTGGGCCCTCATGGGCGGCGGTTATCTCTCCGTCGCCATCCAGCGCCGGATGAACGACGCCGGCCAGCGCGGCCTGTGGCTCCTTGTCATCGGCCATCTGGGCGTCTGGGCCCTCGCCGGCACCGTCGCCTTCCACGCCCTGCTCGCCGACGCCGGCAAGCTGTCGACCAGCTCCCCTTGGGTGCTCGTGCCGGCCGTCGGCCTCCTCCTGGTCCTGCCCGCCTTCCTCGGCGGCTCCGGGCACGGGGAAGAGCATGACTGAGCGGGGTCGGCGGTGGCAGGGGAGTGACTTCGGCCCGGAAGCGGGATGATCTCGAAGGGGGTCCCGTGCCCTTCGCGCGCCCGGGTTGGCAGGTCGCTTGACGATTCTCGGCGCCCCTTCAACCTGACCGTCGTGCGCCTCGCCCTCCTCGCCCTCCTGCCGCTGCTGTCGGCCTGCGACCGCCAGGCTTCGGCGCCCGTCTCTCCCATGTCCGCCCCTGATTCCACCGCCCCCCGTGTCACCGTGCGCCTGAGCGACGGCAAGGGAGGTGTCACCGCTCCCCAGAAGGTCGCCAAGGTGGTCAAGAGCGACGCCGAGTGGCGCGCCCAGCTTCCCGCGGAGACGTTTCGCATCACCCGCGGCAAGGGGACCGAGCGCCCCTTCTGCGGCACCCTGCTGGATAACAAGAAGAGCGGCGTCTACCACTGCGTCTGCTGCGACCTGCCCTTGTTCTCCTCCGACGCCAAGTTCAATTCCGGCACCGGCTGGCCCAGCTTCTTCCAGCCCATCGCCCCTGAGAATGTCGCCACCCTCGTCGACCGAAGCCATGGCATGGTGCGGACGGAGATTCTCTGCGCGCTCTGCGACGCCCATCTCGGCCACGTCTTCCCCGACGGCCCGCCCCCGACCGGCGACCGCCACTGCCTCAACTCCGAGTCGCTGACGTTCAAGGAGCGGAAGTAAGCCCGGGGAGAGGCGGGGTCAGCGGTGACAGCGGTGTCGGCGGAGGGCCTTCGGCCCGGATGTCGGATGGGTAGGGGCATGGCTACGCCCATGCCCTTGGCCGCGGCCGTTGCCGCGCAACGGCCCTACCCATGGCAATGAGCGCAGCGAGAACTCGCCCGCTAACACCGCTATAACAGGGGCACAGGGGCTCGGGGGCACGGGTTCGCCCGGAGGATGCGTAGCATCCTCCCTACCCGAGGCAGCGAGCGTAGCGAGATCTTGCCCGCTAATACCGCTAACACCGCAGTCCCTCTCCCTCCCGAGCCCCTGAGCCCCTGTGCAGCCGTGCCCCTTTCTCCTCAGAGCCCACACCCCTCCCTCGTCTCGCGGGTGGGGCGGGCGACGAGGCCGGGGTGGGGTTCGGGGGCGAAGGGCTCGTCCGCTCGCTCGCCGAGCAGGTGGCGGTCGCAGCAGGCCATGAGCTCGGCCATGCCCTCGGTGCGGCGCATCTCGTGGAGGAAGCGGCCGTCGGGATCGACCCCCAGGCCGACGAAGTTGAGGAACTTCTTCAGGCGCGAGGCGCGCCGGTCGTCGGGCGCGTCCGCGTCGCAGCATTCCGCGGCGAGGTCGTCGAGGTAGGCGCGGACGTCGGCGAGGGCGGGGCGGTGGGCCGGCTGGCCGAGCTGGTGCTCGCGCCACTGGCGGAAGATCCAGGGGTTGCGGATGGCGTGGCGGCCCATCATCGACCCCCACGCGCCGGTCTCGGCCACGATGCGCGAGGCCTTCTCGGCGCTCCAGACATCGCCGTTGGCGATGACGGGGCAGGGGACGCGCCGGACGGCCTCGGCGATGGCGGCGTAGTCGACCTCCGCCCAGTAGAGGCCCTTGACGGTGCGTCCGTGGACGGTGAGGAGGTCGACGCCGTGCCGGGCGACCGACTCGGTGACGGGCGCGAGCGCCGCGTGGCTGTCGAAGCCGAGGCGCATCTTGACCGTGAGCAGGCCCGGGGTCTCCGCCCGCATCGCCCGCAGGATCTCGTCGACCTTCGCCGGGTCGCGCAGCAGGCCGCCGCCGACGTTCTTGCGGTAGACCTTGGGCGCGGGGCAGCCGAGGTTGAGGTCGATGCCCGCGACCGGCAGCTTGGCCGTGAGCCAGCGGAGGGTGCGGACCAGGTGGGGGATGTCCTCGCCGATCAGCTGGGCGAAGACGGGCCGGCCGGTGCCATGGGCCTCGATCGACTCCACGATGTGGCGCTCGGGCGTGGACGACTCGTGGACCCGGAGGTACTCGGTGACGAACCAGTCGGGCGGGCCGCGCCGGGCGATGACGCGGAAGAAGCCGGTCGTGGTCACGTCCTGCATCGGCGCGAGCACGGACGGCCGGGTGCCGGCCGCGAGGGGCTGGGGCAGGGCGGGGCTCACCCCTCCTTGCGGCGCAGCTTGGCCAGCGCCTCCGACATGTCGTCGCACGCCGCCTCCACCGCCGGCAGCACGAGGACCGGGGCCTTGGCCTTGACCGCCAGCACGAGCGAGTCCGAGGGCCGCGCGTCGACCTCCGCCAGCTTGCTCCCCACCGGGCCGTCGAGCCGGGCCACGACCTTGGCGAAGAACACGCCCTCCCTCACGTCGCTGATGACGACCCGCTCCACCCGGGCGTCGACCCCCTTGAGCAGGTTGAGCATCAGGTCGTGGCTGAGCGGGCGCTCGGATCCCTTGCCCGCCAGCGCCGCCTGCAGGGCCTCGCCGACCGCGGGATCGACCTGGATGACGATCGTCTTCGGCTTGAGCGCGAGGAAGACCGCGGTTCCCGACTGGGTCGGGACCACGTGGATCTGCTGCACGGGATGGGCGCTCGCCTCGGCCATGCGACGAGCATCCCGGGAGGCGGCCCGGGGGCAAGCGCGATGCGGCGTCGGCCCGCCCTTGCCGCCCGCGGCTTTTCCCCACTAATTGGACCCATGTCGTTCCTCGCCCCCGGCTTCCTGCCCGACTGGCCCAGCCTGACCCCCGACCGGGTCGAGCCCGACATCCGGCGAGCCCTCGACACGGCGCGCGCCCGCATCGCGGCCTTCCGGCGGCTGGAGGGGGAAGACCTCACCTATGGGCAGGTCCTGCTCGGGCTCGAGGACGCCACCCGCGAGCTCGACCATGCCTGGGGGCTGGTCTCCCACCTCGACTCGGTCCTCAACTCGCCCGAGCTGCGCAAGGCCCACAACGCCCTGCTGCCTGACATCACCGCCTTCTTCACCTCCATCACGCTCGACCCCGAGGTCTGGGCCGTGGTCAAGGCCTACGCCGCCACGCCCGAGGCCAAGGCCCTGTCCGGCGTCCGCCGCCGATTCCTCGAGGAGACGGTCAACGGCTTCGTCGACCAGGGGGCCGACCTCCCCGCCGAGGCCAAGGTCCGCCTCGCCGGGATCAACGCGCGCCTCGCGGAGATCACCCAGCGCTACTCCGAGAACGTCCTCGACTCCACCAACGCCTGGGAGCTTTGGGTCGACGACGCCAGCCGCCTCGCCGGCCTGCCCGAGTCCGCCCTCGCCGCCGCGCGCCAGTCGGCCGTCGCCAAGGGTCGTCCGGACTCCTGGCGCTTCACCCTCCACGCCCCCTCGCTCCTCCCGATCCTCACCTACGCCCAGGACGAGTCCCTCCGCCGCCAGGCCTGGGAGGCGAGCGCCTCCGTCGGGCGCGGCGACAAGTGGGACAACACCGCGCTGGTCCACGAGATCCTCGCCCTCCGCCAGGAGAAGGCGCGGCTCCTCGGGCGCGACCACTTCGCCGACTTCACCACCCGGCGCCGCATGGCCGGGACCGGGGCCCGCGCCCTCGGCTTCGTGGAGGACCTCCACCGCCGCATCCGCGACCGCTTCCGCTCCGAGACCGAGGAGCTGCAGGCCTTCCGCGCCGCCAAGTCGGGCGACGCCCCGAGGCCCCTCCACCCCTGGGAGTTCGCCTTCTGGGGCGAGCGGCTCCGCCGCGACCGCATCGGCTTCGACGACGAGGCCCTGCGCCCCTGGTTCCCCGTCGACGGCGTCGTCGGCGGCATGTTCCGTCTCTTCGGGGAGGTCTTCGGCTTCCGCGTCCTCGGCCGCGACGCCTACCATGTCGACCCCGCCGGCGGCGTGCGCACCGACATCCCCGCGGTCGGCCCCAGGTCCGACGGCCCCGCCGTCGCCGTCTGGCACCCGGAGGTGCGCTTCTACGAGCTGTGGGACGGCGACCGTCACCTCGGGTCCTTCTACACCGACTGGTTCCCCCGGGAGTCCAAGCGCGGCGGCGCCTGGATGAACTGCCTCCGCACCGGCGGCCCCCGCCCGGACGGCGCCTTCGCCCCCCACCTCGGCCTGATGTGCGGCAACTTCACGCCGCCCACGCCCGGCCGACAGGCCCTCCTCACCCATGACGAGGTCACCACCGTCTTCCACGAGTTCGGCCACCTCCTCCACCTCCTGCTCTCGGAGGTCGAGGTCGAGTCGCTCTCGGGCACGCGCGTGGCCTGGGATTTCGTCGAGCTGCCCTCCCAGATCCTCGAGAACTGGTGCTGGCATCGCGAGCCCCTCGACACCTTCGCCCGCCACCACGCCACCGGCGAGCCCCTGCCCGAGACCCTGCTCGGCCAGCTCAACCAGGCCGCCACCTTCCGCGCCGCCTCCGCGGCCATGCGCCAGCTCGCCTTCGGCAAGCTCGACCTCGACCTCCATCTCCGCGCCGCCGCCGGCGAGAAGGTCGACCTCGACGCCCACTGGAACCGCGAGCTCGCCGACTGGCTGCCTCCGAGCACCCAGCCCATCCCCGCCATGGCGCGGCGCTTCACCCACATCTTCGGCGACGCCACCGGCTACGCCGCCGGCTACTACTCCTACAAGTGGGCCGAGGTCCTCGACGCCGACGCCTTCGGGCGCTTCCAGCGCGAGGGCCTGGTCAATCCGGCCGTGGGACGCCAGTTCCGGTCCCGCGTGCTCGCGCGGGGCAACGCCGCGCCCGCCGACCAGGTCTACCGCGACTTCATGGGCCGCGATCCCGACCCCGAGGCCCTCCTCGTCCGGGATGGGTTGGCGTGAGGCCCTAGGGCCTCACGAAAGCTGCACGGATGCACAGGGGCACGGCTGCACAGGGGCTCCGGGACATTGATTTGCTCAAAAAGGACAGAGGCGCCCTCCTTCGAATCCTTGGCTTCCGACCCCCTGAGCCTCCGTGCCCCTGAGCCCCTGAGCCCCTGATTGCTATACCGGGGCGCCTTCGGCGCCCCGGCATTTTACCCTTCCCCCTGCCCATCCGACCCTCTACTCCCCCAGGCTGAAGACAAGTTCATGGAACTCCGCAACCTCGCCATCATCGCTCACGTCGACCACGGAAAGACGACGCTGACCGACCGTCTCCTCTACCAGTCCGGCATGTTCCGGACCGAGGACCTCGACAAGCTGGCCGGCGGGCAGCACGGGCTGATCATGGACTCGGGCGACCTCGAGCGCGAGCGCGGGATCACCATCACCGCCAAGAACTGCGCCGTCCGCTGGACCGACGCCCGGACCGGCAAGGACTACAAGCTGAACCTCATCGACACCCCGGGCCACGCCGACTTCGGGGGCGAGGTCGAGCGCGTCCTCAACATGGCCGACGGCTGCCTGCTGGTGGTCGACTCCTTCGAGGGTCCCATGCCCCAGACCCGCTTCGTCCTCTCCAAGGCCCTCGCCCTCGGCCTCAAGCCCATCGTCGTCATCAACAAGATCGACAAGCCGTCCGCCCGCCCCGACGCCGTGGTGAACGAGGTCTTCGACCTCCTCGTCGCCCTCGAGGCGCCCGAGTACGCGCTCGACTTCCCCATCGTCTACGCCTCCGGCCGCGAGGGCTGGGGCACCCTCGACCGGGCCAAGACCGAGGAGGGCAAGCGCCCCAAGGACCTGCTCGAGCTCTTCCAGGCCATCGTCGACCACATTCCCGCCCCCTACGCCCCGGGGTCGCCCCGCGGCTCGGCCGCCGGCTTCAAGTCGCGCGAGGAGGCCCTCGCCCACTCGCTGCAGATCATGGTGACGTCCATCCTCTACAGCGACTACGTCGGCCGCATCGCGGTCGGCCGCGTCACCGCCGGCACCATCCGCCCCTCCATGCCCGTCAGCCTGGTCACCCGCGGCGGCGAGGTCTCCCGCCAGCGCGTGCTCAAGGTCGAGGTCTTCGAGGCCCTCGGCCGCGCCGAGGCCAAGGAGGTCTCCGCCGGCGACATCGTGGCGGTGGTCGGCGTCGAGGGCGTCGAGATCGGCGCGACCATCGCCGACGCCGACAATCCCGTGGCCCTTCCCCCGGTCAGCGTCGACGAGCCCACCGTGACCATGGCCTTCCGGGTCAACGACTCGCCCTTCGCCGGGCGCGACGGCAAGTTCGTCACCGGCCGCCAGGTCGGCGACCGCCTGACCCGCGAGCTCGAGCGCAACGTGGCCCTGCGCGTCGAGCGCGAGCCGGGCGCCGACGCCTTCCAGGTCTCGGGCCGCGGCCTGATGCACCTCGGCGTCCTCATCGAGACCATGCGCCGCGAGGGGTACGAGCTCCAGGTCGGCAAGCCCCGGGTCATCCTCAAGGAGGTCGGCGGCGTCACCTGCGAGCCGGTCGAGACCCTCGCGGTCGACTGCCCCGAGTCCTGCCAGAGCGACGTCATGTCGCTCGTCCTCGGCCGCAAGGGCGAGCTCCGCCACATGGACGCCAAGGCGGGCACAAGCGGCTGGATCCACATGGAGTTCAAGATCCCCTCCCGCTCCCTCTTCGGCCTGCGCACGATGATGCTCACCACCACCCGCGGGGAGGCCGTGATGTACCACACCCTCCTGGGCTACGAGCCCGTCCGCGGCGAGCCGCCCCGCCGCCCGGCCGGCGTGCTCATCGCGGGCGAGCCCGGGCAGGTCTTCGCCTACTCGCTCGACCGCCTCTACGACCGGGGCGACTTCTTCGTCAGCCCCGGCGACGAGGTCTACGAGGGCATGGTGGTCGGCGAGCACTGCAAGGACAACGACCTGGTGGTCAACCTCAGCCACAACAAGAAGCTGACCAACGTCCGCGCCGCCGGCTCCGACGACGCCGCGCGCATCAAGCCCCCTCGCAAGATGTCGCTCGAGGCCTGCCTCGAGTACATCGAGATCGACGAGCTGGTCGAGGTCACCCCCAACTTCATCCGCATGCGCAAGCGGCACCTGACCGAGAACGAGCGCAAGCGGTTCGACAAGCAGGCCGCCCCGGCCTGAGGCCTCGGGGCGCTCAGCCGAGGTTGGCGCGGGGAGGCCGGTTGGCCAAGCCGAAGGCGGTCGCCATCAGCCCGGACAGGTAGAGCGCGGTGTGGCGCTCCTCCGCGAGCCCGAGGGCGTTGCGCGGCGAGTTGCCCGTCGCCGTGATCGCATGGATGGCCGCGATCGCCCCGGCGAGGGCCACGGCGACGCTGGCCGCCCGGCACAGCGCGAGGGGCATCGACTGCCAGCGCGCCAGGCCGCCGAGGATGAGGGCGAGCACGGCCGCGCCGGCGCCCCCCACCGCGGCCATGATGACCGCCATCAGCAGGTCGCCCAGCTCGAGGGAGTCGCCCGCCACCGTCACCTGCATCCAGAGCGCAAGCCCCGCCACGGCGAGGGTGGCGAGGGCGAAGCGCATCCGCAGGTGTCGGTCGCTCTCCTGGTGAGCCTCTCGGTGCGGCTTCCTCGGCATGGGGCCGAATCTGCGGGTCCCTGTCCGCCGCACAAGCCGGGATGCGCGGCGACGCCCTACAAACTCAGGGGGCGAGCTGGAGCCGGCGCTCGTCCCCCGTCCCCGCCGCGATGGTCAGCCTCCAGGCGCCGGGCGGCTCGCGGCCGGCGACTCGCTCCGGCCACTCGATGACCGTGTTGGAGGGCGGCCGGGCGAGCTCGTCGAGCAGCAGCCCGTCGAGGTCCGCGGGCTTGGCCAGACGGTAGGCGTCGACGTGCAGGAGCTGGCGCCGGGAGCCGCGGTGGACGGCGAGGAGGGCGAAGGTCGGGCTGGTGATGTCGCCCTCCACGCCCAGGCCCCGGGCGAGCCCGCGCACGAGCGTGGTCTTGCCCGCGCCGAGGTCGCCCCCGAGCAGCAGGGTGGCGCCCTCCGGCAGGAGCCCGGCCAGCTCCTCGCCGGCGCGCTCGGTCTCGGCGGCCGAGCGGGTCGTGAACCCCCGCCGCCAGCGGCTGAGTCGGTCGTCCTCCATGCCCGCATCCTCCTCCGCGGCTTCCCCTGCGGCAAACGCAAAGAAGGGGGCCCGGCCTGGCCGGGCCCCTGGCCGGAGCGGGTCGCTCAGCTGACGACGCCGAGGGGGGCCTGGGTCTTCCAGCCGCCGCGGGTGAAGTCGGGGCACTGGACGGGCATGCTGCCGTTCTTCACCGAGCAGGCGGAGATCTCGAGGATGGCCGACCAGTCGGCGGCGTCGTAGACGGTCATGTCGGGGGTGATGCCCTGTCGCACGCAGTCGAGCAGGCGGTAGTTCATGATGTAGTCCATGCCGCCGTGGCCGCCGACCTTGCGGGCGAGCTCGCCGACCTTCTTCCACAGGGGGTGGGCGTTCTCCTGCTTGAAGCTGGCCATGGCGGGGCCCTCGTAGGTCCAGCGGTGGCTGTCGCCGTCGACCGCCATCCGGTCGGGGTAGCCGAAGAAGGTGGCGCGGGTGCCGCAGAGGGCGTTGATGCGCGAGTAGGGGCGGGGGCTGACCACGTCGTGCTGGATCATGATGGACCGGCCCTTCTCCGTCTTGATCAGGGAGGTGTTCATGTCGCCGCAGACATACCGCTCGTCCTTGTGGCGCCCGCCGTTGGGGTTGTGCTTGTCGCGCCACTGGGTGAGGTTGGCCTCGGGCGAGGACATCGAGACGACGAACTTGAAGGCGTCGCCCCGGTTGATGCCCATGTACTGGGCGACGGGGCCGAGGCCGTGGGTCGGGTACAGGTTGCCGTCGATGAAGGTGTGGTAGTTGCGGCGCCAGGCCCCCTCGGCGCCGAGGCGGAAGAGCTGCTCCGAGCGGAGGTCGTGGATGTAGGCGCACTCCGCGTGCTTGAGCTCGCCGAAGAAGCCCTGGCGCGCGAGGTTGAGCACGAAGAGCTCGCTGTCGCCGTAGCAGCAGTTCTCGAGGATGACGCAGTGCCTCTGGGTCAGCTCGGAGGTGTCGACCAGCTGCCAGCACTCGTCGACCGTGACCGCGGGCGAGACCTCGACGAAGGCGTGCTTGCCCTCGCGCATGGCCTTGACGGCCATTGGCACGTGCCACTCCCAGGGGGTGCTGACGTAGACGACGTCGATGTCGGTCCGCTCGACCATCTTCTCCCAGGCGTTCTCGCTTCCGGCGTAGACCGCGGGTTCCTTGCCGCTCTTGGCCTTGACCCGGTCGGCGGCGCGCTTGGCGCGGTCCTCGAGGAGGTCGCACACCGCCACGACCTCGACGAAGGGCAGGTTGAGGCAGTCGTTGACGTGGGTCATGCCGCGGGCGAGGCCGATGTGGGCGACGCGCACCTTCTCGAGCGGCTTGGTCGAGAGGTTCCAGACCGGCTTGGCCCCCGGGGGCCGCGGCCGGGGCTTGGCCATGTCCTGGATGCCGGTGTAGCTGAGGGCCCGGGGGTCGGGCGCGGCGGCCGCGTCGGCGGCCAGGCCGTTGGCGAGCCCGATACCGAGGCCGGCCAGGGCCGTGTTGCGGAGGAAGTCGCGGCGGGAGTTCTCGTGGTTGCTCATGGGAAGGTTCAGACAGCGGGGGCGGGGTTGGGTTTCGGCCCGCATCAACCCCAGCCCACGAATCCCTGGGCATCCTTGATGCCGAAGACCGCCAGGTTGCGGACCGCGTGGGCGACCATCGCGGGGGCGAGCGAGCGTCCGGGGTTGAGGGGGTTGAAGCGGCAGGCGTAGAACCAGAGCGACAGGGCGAAGGCCGAGCCGGTGGAGACCATGCCCTTCGTGTCCGAGACGCCGTGCCCGTGGATCCAGGCGAAGACCGCCGAGCCGATGACCGCGACCGCGAGAAGCCTGGCCCCGCGTAGGTCGGACGGGCTGGCGAACCCGCGGAAGGCCACCTCCTCGACCACGGCGGCCCCGAGCATGGCCAGCAGGAAGTGCGAGGGGATGACGGTCTGCGCCGAGCTCACGCCCAGCCGGATCTCCAATCCCGTCTCCAGCAGGGTCAGGACAAGGGCTCCCGCCGAGGCCCAGGCCAGGGCGGGCCACCCGCAGGGACGCGCGCCCGGCCAGAAGGCCTCGCTATCCGGCTCCGCCCGCCGGAGTTCGCGGCGCCAGAGAACGAGCACGGTGCCGCCAAGGGCCAGGTAGGCGAGGGACTCGAACGGGTTGGAGGGCATGGTTCAGGCGGGGCGGGAGCGCACCCAGGCGAGGTAAGGCTCGGAGGCCGACGCCCCCAGCACAAGCCATTGCGGGACGCGGTGGGGGTGGAGGGCGTGGATGCGCTCGCGGAGCGCGTTCTCGCGGCTGGGGTCGGTCTTGAGCGAGAGGCGCCATTCCTGCTCCCGGCAGGCCCGCCCCTCCCAGCGGTAATGGGAGGTGACCGGCCCCTCCACCTGGGCGCAGGCGGCGAGGCCCTCGGCGACGGCGGCGGCGGCCAGGCGCTCCGCGGACTCGCGGTCGGGCAGGGTGGTCAGGGCGACGCGGAGCGGGTCACTCACGGGGACGTCCGTCGGGGGAGAGGTAGAGGCGCTTCATCTCCTCGATGAGGAAATCGCGGGCCTCCTCGACGCTGTCGACATGCCGGTAGAGCTGGTCGTCCTCGGGTGAGATCATCCCCCACTCGTGCATCACGTCGAGGTTGAGCAGGCTCTTCCAGAAGTCCGACCCGAAGAGCAGGATGGGGATCTTCTTCCGGGTCTTCCGGGTCTGGACCAGGGTGAGCATCTCGAACAGCTCGTCGAAGGTCCCGAAGCCGCCCGGGAAGACCACCATGGCCTTGGCCAGGTAGAGGAACCAGAACTTGCGGATGAAGAAGTAGTGGAACTCCAGGTCGAGCTCCGGCGGGATGTAGGTGTTGTGCGACTGCTCGAAGGGCAGGGCGATGCCGAGGCCGACGGACTTGCCACCCGCCTCGGTGGCGCCCCGGTTGGCCGCCTCCATGATGCCGGGACCTCCGCCCGAGCAGATGTAGAAGCGCTGCCACTCGGGCAGGGTCAGCGACCAGCGGGTCAGCTCCGCCGAGAGGCGCCGGCAGGCCTCGTAGTACTTCGAGCTGCGCAGGGCGTGCTCGGCCCGGAGCAGGGCTCCGGCGTCGGCCCCGGCGGCCCGGAGCTCGGCGAGGCGGCCCTCCGCGACGTCCCTGGGCAGGGTGCGGGCGGAACCGAACATGACGAACGTGTTGCGGACGCCATGGCGCTTGAAGCGCATGTAGGGCTCCTGCATCTCGCACTGCACGCGGATGCTCCGCGCGAAGGTCGAGTGCATGAACTCGGGGTTGTCGAAGGCCTTGAGCGGGGTCACCCGCTTGGGGGCCGGGTCGGGTGTGGGCATGGCTCCCAGCCTGCCCGAAATGCGGGGGATGCCAAGCAGGACCGACGGCTAGGCGGCTTGACAGGGGGGCTGGGCGGGGCTTGTCTCCTTCCATCCAAGGCCATGCAACCCACTTATCGCCCCTCCAAGATCGCCCGCGCCCGCAAGGTGGGTTTCCGCGCCCGCAAGAAGACCCGGGGCGGCCGCAAGGTCCTCCGCAACCGCCGCCGCAACGGCCGCAAGCGGCTGACGGTCGTCTGAGGCGCCCCATGCGCCTGCCCCGGGAGCGACGTCTCCGTCTCCAGGGGGATTTCAACCGGCTGCGAGGCTCCGGCATCCGGCTGGAGTGCGGCTCGTTCTTCCTCAACGCGGGTCCCTCGGCCTCGGGCGCCGGCGCCTCGCGCCTGGGCATCGTCGCGGCGAAGTCCCAGCTGCCCCTCGCGGTTGACCGCAACCGGGCCAAGCGGCTCGTCCGCGAGGCCTTCCGCGCCTGTCCCGGACTTTTCCCGGATGGCTGGGATGCCGTGGTCGTGGTTCGCAAGTCGCTCCTCCGGCAGTCCCTGCCGCGCCTGGTCGCCGCCCTGCGTGACGGCGCGGCCAAGGCCAAGTCCGCCCTGGGCCATGGGTGAGCCGGCGGTCCCGTGGGCCGTCCGGCCCCTGCTCGCTGTCATCTGGCTCTACCGCAAGCTGCTCTCCCCTGTCCTGCACGCCTTGGTCCCCGGATCGGGCTGCCGCTTCCATCCGACCTGCTCGGCCTACGCCGCCGAGGCCCTGCGGCGGCACGGCCTGGCCCGCGGCCTGCCCCTGGCCGCCAGGCGCGTCGCCCGATGCCACCCCTGGGGCGGTTCCGGCGAGGATCCGGTGCCCTGAGGCTCAGCGCCCCGACCAGTTGGTGAGGTTGTCCGAGCGGGTGAAGCCCGTGCCGTCCTCGAAGTAGCCGGGGGAGACCGTGCCGCGGGTCGTCATCGAGAATGTGGTGGGCGAGGGGGAAGCGGGAAGCGAGGCGTGCCAGTACTCGTTCATCAGGGGGACGTGGGGGGTGGCGGCGGTGGTGCTGGCCACGAATTCCGGCCCGCAGCTGACGAGGAGGAAGTCGGGCGCGAGCCAGGTGGTGAAGGGCGTGGCGTCGGTCGCGCCGGTGGAGGTGGGGAGGATCCGGTACCGGTAGTCGTAGGCGTTGCCCCAGGGGTCGAGGAACTGCGTCATCTGCTCCGGGGCCACGCGGTCGTCGCCCGAGTCGTTGCAGCCCGGGATGAGCTCGGCGCTGAGCATGGGCCGGGCCACCCGCCGGGCGGCGTTGGGCAGGGAGGGGTCGTTGAAGGCGACCAAGGCCAGGTTGGTCTTGCCGGAGGCGAGCGCGGTGGCCTGGAGGATCTTCCGGCCGACCATCTGGTCGTAGAGGTCCTGGCGGTAGGCCGGGTAGTCCGTGGTCAGGGTCGAGTAGGTGCCATTGCGGACGCAGGGAAACTCGCCGTAGAGCTTGCGGAAGGCGTCGCAGGCGCCGGCGATGGCCTTGATCTCGCCGGTGGCGCGGGCCTTGCGCTGGCTGTTGAGGGCGCCGCCCACGAGGGGGATCATGGCCGCGGCGAGGATGGCGATGACGCCCATGACGAGCATCAGCTCGATGAGGGTGAAGGCCGTGCGGGATGCGGGGCGGGGCATGGGGTCAGATGTGGCGGGAGTCGTCCGCGTCCTTCCGGGCGTAGCCGCTGTCCTGCCGCTGGTGGTTGACGGCGTTCTTCTTCACGTAGGCCTGGTGCAGGTCCTCCGCCGACATCCCGAGCACCTGGGCGGCGGAGATGAGGAAGTGGAAGAGGTCGATGACCTCGACCTTGGCGTTCTGCTCGTCGAACTTCTGGTACTTGGCCCACCACTTCCAGGGCACGGAGTCGACCAGCTCGGCCATCTCCTGCTGCATCGCCCGGACGTAGTTGAGGGTCCAGCGGACCTTCTCCTCCTCCGACATCGCGCGGGTGTCCACGCCGATGCGGCGGTTCAGCTCCTCCTGCATGCGGAAGATCTCATCGAGCTTGTCGGCGGCCATGCGTCCATTCAAAGCGAAGGGCGGGGGCGAGGAAAGGGGAAACCTCGCCGGGCGAGGGCGCTTGCCTTCCCCCCGCCGCCCCCTAGCCCTTCTCGCGTGCCCGTCGCCGCGTCCCATCTGCGCAAGCCCGAGGTGCTCGCGCCGGCGGGCGACTGGGATTGCGTGCGCGCCGCGATCGAGAACGGCGCGGACGCGGTCTTCTTCGGCGTCGGCCGCTTCAACGCCCGCGTCCGGGCCCGCAACTTCACGCCGGAGGACCTGCCCGAGCTGATGGCCCACCTCCGCCGCCGCGGGGTCCGCGGCTACCTGGCCTTCAACACCCTCATCTTCGCCGACGAGATGGCGGACGCCGCCGCCACCCTCCGGGCCGCGGTCGCCGCGGGGGTCGACGCCGCCATCGTCCAGGACGCCGGGGTCTGCCGCCTCATCCGACGCCTCTCGCCCGACTTCCCCATCCACGCCTCGACGCAGATGACGGTCACCAGCGCGGCCGGCGCCGGCTTCGCCCGCGAGCTCGGCGCCTCGCTCGCGGTGCTCGGCCGCGAGGTGTCCCTCCCCGAGATGCGCGCCCTCCAGGCGGAGCAGGCCGCGGCCGGCCAGCCCCTCGACCTCGAGGTCTTCGTCCACGGCGCTCTCTGTGTCGCCTACTCCGGCCAGTGCCTGACCAGCGAGTCGCTCGGCGGTCGCTCGGCCAACCGCGGGGAGTGCGCCCAGGCCTGCCGCCTGCCCTACGAGCTGATGGTCGACGGCGAGCGGCGCGACCTCGGCGACCGCGCCTATCTCCTGTCGCCCCAGGACCTGGCGGGCATCGAGGTCGTCCCCGACCTGATCCGCGCCGGCATCCGCTCGCTCAAGATCGAGGGCCGCCTCAAGTCCCCCGGCTACGTCGCCGCCATCACCCGGGCCTACCGGCGGGCGGTCGACGCCGCCTGGGTCGCCCTCGCCGCCGGGCAGGACGCCGACGCCGCCGCCGCCCAGGTCCGCCGCGACGAGGACTACGCGCTGCAGATGACCTTCTCGCGCGGGCTGCACACCGGCTGGCTGCGCGGCATCGACAACCAGCGGCTCGTCCACGCCCGCTTCGGCAAGAAGCGCGGCGTGCGCCTCGGCCAGGTCGTCGCCATCGAGCCGCCCCGCCTCCGCCTCCGTCTCGAGGCGCCGCTGAAGGCCGGCGACGGCGTGGTCCTCGACGACGGCCGCCCCGCCGAGCGCGAGGAGGGCGGCTACGTCCATTCCGTCGACCCCGCCCCGGGAGGCCTCTCCACCGTCCGTTTCGGCAAGGAGAGCGTCGACTGGACGCGCGTCGCGCCCGGCCAGATCCTCTGGAAGACGAGCGACCCCGAGCTCGACCGCCAGCTCGGGCAGACCTGGAACCGGCCCAAGCCCAACCACCGCCGGCTGATCCGCGCCGAGGTCGACGGCGCCCCGGGCCGCCCCCTTCGCGTCGCCTTCGCCGACGAGGAGGGCCGCTCCGTCGCCGCCGAGTCCGAGATGCCCTGCGCGCCCGCCGAGAACCGGCCGCTCGACGCCGACATCCTCCGCGACCAGCTCGGCCGCCTCGGCGACACGCCGTTCGCCCTCGGCGACCTGGAGTGCAGGCTGGAGGGCCGGCTCCTCGTGCCCGCCTCCGAGCTCAACCGCCTCCGCCGCGACCTTGCCGCCCGCCTCGAGGCGCTCTGGGCCGCGCCCCGCCGCTGGACCCTCCTGCCCCCCGCGCCCGCCGCCCTGCGCGTCGCCGAGCCGGTCGAGAACCGCCCGGCCGCTCGCCCCGTGGTCATCCCGGTGGTGCGCGAGCTCGCCCAGCTCGCCCCGGCCCTGGCCTTCGGCCCGCCCGCGGTCTACGTCGAGCTCGAGGACCCCAAGCGGCTCAAGGACGCCGTGGCCCAGGCCCGCGCGGCCGAGGCGGCCGGAGGCCCGCGGGTCGAGGTCTGGGCGGTCGGCCCGCGCGTCTTCAAGCAGGGCGAGGACTGGATTGTCCGCCACCTCCTCGAGTCGGGCGCCGACGGCTTCCTCGTCCGCAACCACGAGCACCTGCGGGCCTTCGCGGGCCGGCGCCGCCGGGGCGACTTCTCCCTCAACGTCGCCAACCCCCTCGCGGCCGAGTGGTTCGTGCGGCACCACGGCCTCGAGGGCGTGACCGCCTCCTACGACCTCAACGCCGGGCAGCTGGCCGGCCTTCTCCGCGCCGCGCCCGCCGGATGGTTCGAGGTCACCCTCCACCAGCACATGCCCATGTTCCACATGGAGCACTGCGTCTTCTGCGCCTTCCTCTCCCGGGGGAAGGACTATCGCGACTGCGGCCGCCCCTGCGAGAAGCACCGGGTCGCGCTGCGCGACCGCGTCGGCGCCGCCCACATCCTCAAGGCCGACGCCGGCTGCCGCAACACCCTCTACAACTCCCGGGCCCAGACGGGCGCCGAGTTCGCCCACGACCTGCTCGCGCTCGGCGTCGGCCGCTTCCGCGTCGAGTTCGTCGACGAGGACGCCGCGACCGTCGCCCGCACCCTCGACCGCTACCGCGCGCTTCTCTCCGGGCAACTGGCCGGCTCCGAGCTCTGGCGCGAGCTGAAGGTCCTCAACCAGCTCGGCGTGACCCGCGGCACGCTCGCCGCGCGCGGGGCCGCGGGGCCCGCCTGAGCGGAACCCCGCGGGGCGAGGGCTGTCCTTAGCCCCACCCCATGGCCCTCCACCGTCGCGACTTCCTGCGTCAATCGGCCCTCGCCGCCCTTGTCCTCGGCGCCTCCCGTTCCCTCGCGCAGGAGGCGCCCAAGCCCTCGCCCCTGGCCGAGCTTCCGCTCGGCGGGATGAGCCGGGGGATGGCGCCCGAGTTCGCGGCCGCCGGCTTCGGCTACCTCGAGCTCTCGGTGGCGTCTGAGCTCGTCCCTGACAAGCCCGAGGAGGCGTTCCTGCCCAACCTTGAGCGCCTCAAGGCCCTGCCGATCCCCTGCCTGATGATGAACGGCTTCCTGCCCGGCAACGGGCCGAGGCTGGTCGGCCCGCAGGCCGACCTCCCCGCGCTGCTGCGCTGGGTGCAGGTCGCCTTCCCCCGGGCGCGGCGCGCCGGGGTCAGGCTGATCACCGTCGGCGCGGGCGGATCCCGCCGGATTCCCAAGGACTTCGAGCCCGCCAAGGCGCGCGACCAGTTCTCCCGGGCGATGGCGGCGGCGGCGGCGGTGGCCCGTGACAACGGGCTGACCCTCGCGGTCGAGAACCTCAACTCCGGCGAGACCAACCTCGGCAACACCCTCGCGGAGACCCTCGCCCTGCTCGAGGCCGCCGGTCCCGACCTGAAGCTGACCGCCGACCTCTTCCACATGCTGCGCGACGGGGATCCCGCCTCCGAGCTGCGAAAGGCCGCCGGCCGCCTGGTCCATGTCCACGTGGCCGAGAACAAGGACCGCCTCGCCCCGGGCACCGGCGGCGAGGATTTCCGCGCCCACCTCGCCATCCTGCGCGAGATGGGCTACAAGGGCGCGTTCTCCTTCGAGTGCGGCTGGAAGGGATCGGTCCCCCCCGCCAAGTCGCTCGCCGCCTTCCGCGAGCAGCTCCGCTCGGCCTGAGGCAACCGCCGGCCGCCGGCGGGGTCAACTCTCCATGCGTCGTCTCCTCTGCCTCCTGTTGCCGAACCTGCTCCTCTCCGCGCCCGAGCCCCTGGTCCGCCGGTCCGGACAGCCGGGGCCCGGCGAGGGGCTCGACTACCTCGTCTACCTGCCCGCCGACTACGCGCGCGACGCTGCCCGCCGCTGGCCGCTGGTGGTTTTTCTCCACGGCATCGGCGAGCGCGGCGACAATGTGCAGCAGGTCCGCCGCGTCGGGCTCACCCGCCGGGTCGAGGCCCGCGGCGGCGCGCCCTACATCCTCGTCGCCCCGCAGTGCCCCCCGGGCAAGGCCTGGGAGCCCAAGCCCCTCGGCCGCATGCTGGACCAGGTTCTTTCGGAGCATCGCGCCGACGCCCGCCACGTCATCCTGACCGGCCTGAGCTGGGGCGGCATGGGCACTTGGCGCTGGGGCGTCGATCAGCCCGAGCGCTTCGCCGCGCTCGTGCCCATCTGCGGCGGCGCGGCCGCCTCCGGGGTGGGCGCCCTGAAGGGCATGCCCATCTGGGCCTTCCACGGCGACGCCGACACCGTCGTGCCCCTCGAGGGACATCGCCGCGTGGTCGAGGCCGCCAAGCAGGCCGGGGCCCAGGTGCGCTTCACCGTCTACAACGGGGTCGGGCACAACTCCTGGGACCGCGCCTACGCCGATCCCTCGCTCGAGGAGTGGATGCTGGCTCAGCGTAAACGCTGAGCCAGTTATAAGCGCACAGGGGGACGGGGTCACAGGGGCGCGGGAGGGTGAACCCTGCGGGTTGCCTCGTGGATGGCGCCTTGGGCGCCTGCATCAGGCAACGAGTGTCGGCGGTTCTCTCACCTGTCACCGACGAATGCCACCTCCCGTGCCCCTGTGCCGCTGGGCTGCCCCCGTGCACCGCTTCCTCAGCCCGTGCTTCTGCGCCCCTCAGGGCGCAAGGCGCCCTCCCCTACGCCGTCAGCCGTTGGGGAAGCGAGGTGATCCGCCTCGTGTCGGCGACATTCCGGACGGCCATCGCGTAGGCCGTCGGGTCGCCGACGAGGATCACCTGCCGGCGGCCGCGCGTGACGGCGGTGTAGACGAGGTTGCGCGCGAGGAGGATGCTGTGCTGGCGGAGGAGGGGGATGACGACGGCGGGGAACTCGGAACCCTGCGACTTGTGGATGCTGATGGCGTAGGCGAGCTGGAGGTCGTTGGCCTGGGCGCGCTCGAGCTCGACGCGGTTGCCGTCGAAGTCCACCTCGAGCCCGCCGCCCTCGGACTGGCCGGTGACGACGCCGAGGTCGCCGTTGAAGACGCCGAGGTCGTAGTTGTTGCGGGTCTGGATGACCTTGTCGCCGACGCCGATGCGGCCGGGCGCGCCCGGGCCGCGGCGCAGGCGCTCCTGGAGGGCGAGGTTGAGCGCGTGGATGCCGCCCGTGCCCTTGTGCATGGGGGCGAGCACCTGGATGTCGCGCAGCGGGTCGAGGCGGAGGGCGCGGGGCAGGACCTCGGAGCAGAGGCGCACCGCGGCGCGGACGCAGGCCTCGGGCTCGTCGCAGCGGACGAAATGGATGTCGGTCCCCGCGAAGTCCATCGACGCCGGGTCCGGGCTGGGCGGCGGCGGGTCCCTGTCGCCGTGCAGGATGGCGTGGGCGGTGCGCACGATGCCGCTGCGCGCGCCCTGGCGGAAGATGGTGTCGAGGCGGGTGACGGGCGCCAGGCCCGAGGCGATGAGGTCGTCGAGCACGCTGCCGGCCCCGACGGACGGGAGCTGGTTGACGTCGCCCACGAGCAGGAGGTGGGCGTTGTCGGGGACGGCGCGGAGGAACGACGCGGCCAGGCGGCTGTCGAGCATCGAGGACTCGTCGACCACGAAGAAGTCGGCCGGCACCGGGTTGTCGGCCCCGTGGACGAAGCCCCGCTTCGCGCCATCGTACCCGAGCAGGCGGTGCAGGGTGCTGGCGGGCGCCCGCGCCGCCTCGGCCATGCGCTGGGCGGCGCGGCCGGTGGGCGCGGCCAGCACGACGCGGCAGCGCTTGGCGCCGAGGATGTCGACCAGCGCCCTCAGGATGGTCGTCTTGCCGGTGCCCGGTCCCCCGGTGAGGATGCTCGCCTTGCGGGTGAGGGCGGTGCGGACCGCGGCGGCCTGCAGCTCCGAGAACGCGAAGCCGGCGCGCTCCTGCGCCCAGGCGAGGGCGCGGTCGACGGCGATGGCGGGCAGGGTCCCCTCCGCGGCGAGGAGGCGGCGCACGCCGGCGGCGATGCTCTCCTCGGCGGCGGCGAGGGCGCGGAGCTGGAGGAGGCGGTCGGGGCCGCGCCCGGTCGCCTCGAGGGTGCGGTCGCCGACCAGCGCGTCGAGGCGTTCGGCCACGACGGGCCGGTCGACGCCGAGCAGCTCCGTGGCCGCGTCGGCGAGGGCGTTCTGGGGGTAGGCGCTGTGGCCGTCCGACTCCAGCTCGCCGAGGGCGTGGAGGATGCCGGCGTCGACCCGCTGGGAGCCCGCGGTGGGCAGGCCGAGGTTGCGCGCGATCTTGTCGGCGGTGAGGAAGCCGACGCCCTCGACCTCGCGGCAGACCCGGTACGGCTCCTTGGTCAGCACCTCCTTGGCGCGCTCGCCGTAGGCCTTGACGATGCGAAGGCAGAGGGCGTTGGTCACGCCGTAGGTCTGGAGGAAGACCATCACCTCTCGCAGCGCCCGCTGCTCCTCCCAGGCGGCCTTGATCGCCTTGGCGCGCTGGGGCCCGATGCCCTCGACCTCGCGCAGCCGCGCCGAGTGGTTGGAGATGACGTCGAGCGTGCGCTCGCCGAACCTGGCCACGATCTTGTCGGCGTAGACCTTGCCGACGCCGTGGATGAGGCCGCTGCCGAGGTACTTGCGGATGCCGTGGACGGAGGAGGGCAGGCGCGAGGCGAAGCTGCGCACGCGCAGCTGGGCGCCGTGCTGGGGATGGCGCTCCCAGGCGCCGGTGACATCGACGGTCTCGCCGCACTGCACGCCGGCGAGGTTGCCCAGCACCATGGTGCGCGAGCCGTCCTCGCCCGCGAGCTCGGCGATGGTGAAGCCCTTCTCCTCGTCGAACCAGACAATCCGGTCGACCACCCCGGAGAGGGTGGTCTCCGGTCCGGTCGCTCCGGAGGGGGCTCGGCTCATGCCCCCACGGTGCGGGGTCGGGTCGGGCTGGCAACAGCGGGCCTCTGGGCCCCTATGCCCAGCCTCAGCGGGGATTGGCCCGGAGGAGGGCGACGCCCTCGGCGACCTGCGGGCGGTTGTCCTGCCAGTCGTTCTCGTACTCGATGAACAGCGGGCCGTCGAACCCGCCGGCCTTCAGCTCGGCGAGGAAGGCGGGAACGTTGACCACCCCCTTGCCGAGGGGCACATCGGCGGCGGCGCCGTTGGCCTTCTTGTCCTTGATGTGGACGGCGATGACGCGGCCCCGCACGGCGCGGAGGGCCTTGACCGGGTCGAGGTTGGAGACGCACCAATGGCCGCTGTCGGCGCAGATGCCCAGGCGGCGGTCGCGGCTCTCGACCACCCCCAGCAGGTAGAGGGGGTGCCAGACCTTGTACCCCGGCTTGTCGAGCGATCCGCCGTGGTGGTGGAAGCCGACCTGGATGTCGAACTCCCGCGCGCCCGCCTCCCAGTCGGCGACGATCTCGGTCGACTCGGTGCTGACCATCCTGAGGCCGAGTCGCTTGGCGAAGCCGAGGATCGCCCGCACCTCCTCGAGGTTCCTGGCGCCGACCACGCCGTAGCTGACGGGAATGACGCCCTGGCGCTCGCACTCCGCCCGGAGCTCGGCGAGGGCCGCCTCGGACATGG
>JAURJZ010000033.1 GCA_030831965.1 Verrucomicrobiota bacterium | reverse complement strand
GTTCGCCTCCGTCATTGGCTTCGCCGCCGACCGCTTCCTGATCGTCCGCGGCCCCTCCGAGGGCACCGGCGGGTTCCAGGGGGCCAATGGCGGGCGATTCGCCCTTTCCTCCGACGGGGCGCGCATCACCCTGACCTACACCCCTGGCGCCGAGCCGGTTTGGATCGACTCCACCGGCGACTGGTCGGACGGCACCCGTTGGCTCGGGGGCGCCCCGCCGTCCGAGGGCGCAGCCCTCGTCTTCGCCGGCACCGGCGGCGTGTCGACCAACGACAGCCACCTGTCCTCCGTCGCCTCCCTCCGCTTCTCCGCCTCCGCCGCCGGCGCCTACGTCGTCACGGGTTCGCCGCTCTCCCTCGGCTACGGCGGCATCATGAACGAGTCCGCCTTCCTCCAGGAGGTCGCCATGGACCTCACCCTCGCCGCCAACTCGCTCATTGTAACCCATTCGGCCACCATCCTCGTCTCAGGCGACATCGAGACCGCGGGACACTCCCTGGCCGTGGATGGCGACCACGACACCGAGATCGCCGGCGTTGTCTCGGGCTCCGGCTCCGTGCTCAAGACCGACTTCGGTCGCCTCACCCTTTCCGCCGCCAACACGTACACCGGGGGGACCGAGGTCCTGGGCGGCGAGCTGATCGTCAACGGCGGCGTCATCGGCTCCACCCTCGTCCGCGAGCGCGGCCTGCTCGGCGGCCATGGCACCTTGGCGGGCTCGGTGTCCGTGGCGGGCTTGCTCGCGCCCGGATCCTCTCCCGGCGTGCTCACCCAGTCGTCCGGCGACCTCACCCTGCAGGCCGGCGCCCGCCTCGTCGTCGAGCTTGGCGGCGTGACCCCGGGCTCGGGCGACGGTCGCCACGACCGCTACGAGGTCCTGGCCGGCCGCTGCCTCGTCCAGCTCGGCGTTGCGCTCGACACCCGGGGGTGGGTCGACGCCGGCGGCGCGGATTTCCTCCCCGGCCGCGGCGATGTGTTCACCGTTCTTCGCGCCTCGGGCGGCATCCTCGGCACCTTCGACGACCTCACCAACCTCGACCGGGCCCACCGCATCCTCCTCGACAACAGCACCGACCCCGCTCACTCCAACCGCAACCTCTACGGCACGGGGCTTTCCGGCGCCCAGACCCTCGCCGCCTACGCCGCCTCGCCCAACGGGGCCGCCGTCGCCGCCGCCTTGGAGCTCGCCGCCATCACCCCCTCCCCCTCCTCGACCCTCGCCAATCCCGCCGGCCTCATCGACAGCCGATTCGCGCCAGGACGGGTGGTGCTCGCGGTGCTGGCCGGCGAATCCATCGACGCCTACTCGCCCGAGCCCTACCTGGGCGTCCAGGTCCAGGCCCAGGCCTCGCTTCGCGCCGCCGTCGAGGGGTTTCTCGGACGCCAACGGGCGGATCAGCCCGACGCTTGGACATTCAGCTACGACGAGGGCCACCTCGCCGGCAAGCAGACCGGCGGCTCGTCGCCCGATTTCGACCGCGATTACTCGGGCTCCAACCGCCTGCTGGGGGCGACCCGCGACCTCGGGCCCGACACCACCCTCGGTTTCTTCCTCGGGCTGAGCGACGCCCGGTCCTCCTCCCTTCGCAGCCGCATCGACCTCGACGGCTCCTTCCACGGCTTCAGCCTTGCCCAGCGCCTCCCCTTCGCCCGCCCGTCTTGCCTTCGCGCCTGCCTCGCCTGGTCCAACCTCGATTTCAACGCCGCGCGCGACATGCTCCTCGGCGCTTCCGGCGACGGTGAGATCATCCTGTCCAGCGCCACTTCGGTCGCCCGGGATATCCCCGCGGAAACCTTCTCCTTCCAGCTCAGGACCGAGTTCCAACTCGCCAAGGGCGAAAGCCATGAGCTCACCGCCCTGGCCGGTCTGGCCCACTCCCGCTCAAGCGTCGGGGCCTTCGCCGAGTCGGGCAACGGCTCCAACCTGTCCGTCGATATCCGACCCGATGAGACCACCTTGGCCATCCTGGGCCTCGGCGCCGCCTGGATCCCCCATGCCTCCACCCGGCTTTCCCTCGCCGCCGCCCTCGAGTTCGAGCTGGGCGATTCAGGACATCGGCTCGACGCCGAGATCGCGGGCGAACCCTTTTCGGTCGCCGACCACCCCGAATCACCCGTCACCGGCATGGTCGGCCTCAGCCTGGCCAGGCATTTCCAGGCCGGCTTCTCGCTCCAAATCTCCGCGGAGTACCGCATGAATCCCGACTTTTCGGGCGACCGCCGCCTCGGACTGTCCTTGGCAAAGCGTTTCTGAACAGGGATAGCCGCCTTTTTTCACCCGCGCTTAGCCGCTCCTTTTCCCTTGCGCTCCCCGCCCCCGCCCCCCATCTACTCACCTCCCCTATGAGCACGGAAGCCAAGAACAACCGCTCCAAGAACCCCCTCGACTTCGATTTCACCGAGCCCGAGGCCCTCGCCCCCTACGTCACCGAGACGGGCAAAATCCTGCCCCGCAAACTCACCGGCCTCAACGCCCGCCAGCAGCGCCACATCACCAAGGCCATCAAGCGCGGCCGGTCGATGCTGTCGATGCAGTGAGCGCTCGCTGAGCCTCCTCCCAAGGCCCGCCCCCGGCGGGCCTTTTGCTTGGCCCGTGTCCCGTCGCCGCCTGGGCGATTCCCCTCCTTGCCCATTCCTCGCACCCCGTGTAACCCATCCCCGTGGCCGAACTTCCCCCGCTGCTCACCGCGTCGCCCTCCGACCTCTCCCGGGCGGCCGAGCTGCTGCGCGCCGGCGAAATCGTGGCGCTCCCCACCGAGACCGTCTACGGCCTGGCCGCCGATGCGCTCAATCCCGCCGCCCTTGCCAAGGTGTTCGCCGCCAAGGGCCGCCCCCTCGTCGACCCCCTCATCGTCCACGTCGCGGACCTCGCCCAGCTCGCGACCATCGCCCAGCCCGACCCCCGGCTCGCCGCCCTCGCCCCCCTCTGGCCCGGCCCGCTCACCGTCGTCCTCCCTCGACTTCCTGTCGTTCCCGACCTCGTCACCGCCGGGCTCGACACCGTCGCCGTCCGCATTCCCTCGCACCGCATCTTCCGCGAGGTCCTCTCCCGGGTCGGGCCCCTTGCCGCACCCAGCGCCAACCCCTTCGGCTACGTCAGCCCCACCCTCGCCTCGCATGTGCGCGACTCCCTCGGCGAGCGCTGCCCCTGGATCGTCGACGGCGGACCCTGCGCCCACGGTGTCGAGTCCACCATCCTCGACCTCTCCCGGTCCGGCGTCGCGCGCCTCCTCCGCCCCGGTCCCGTCACCCGCGAGTCGCTGGAGTCCGCGCTCGGCGCGCCCGTCGAGACCGTCGTCCACTCGGCGCCTTCCAGCCAAGCCCAGCTCGCGCCCGGCATGCTCGAGCGCCATTACAGCCCGCGCACGCCCATCCGTCTCTTCGCGCGCGGCGCCGAGCCCGACATCCCCCCCGCGCACGCCGCCGTCCTCCTCCAATCTCGCCGCGCCGCCCCGCCCGCGGGCGCCGAGCCTTTCCACCTCTCCGAATCCGGCGACCCCGCCGAGGCCGCCCGCGCCCTCTTCGCCCTCCTCCGCAAGCTCGACCGCCGCGGCTACGAGGTGATCGTCGCCGAGCTCGCCGACGAGTCCGGCGTCGGCGTCGCCCTCAACGACCGCCTTCGCCGCGCGGCCGCGCGCTGACATGCAGTCGCTGCTCGAGACCCTCCGCAAGGCCGAGGACTTCCTCGCCCGCAAGGGCCTGCCCAAGGCCAAGTCCGAGGCCGGTCACCTCTTCGCCGGCGTCCTCGGCCTCCGTCGCCTCGACCTCTTCCTCCAGTTCGAGCGCCTCCTCTCCGCCGACGAGGTCGAGCGCCTCCGCGCCGCCATCGTGCGCCGCGCCAACCGCGAGCCCCTTCAGCACATCCTCGGCACGGCGCCGTTCCGCGGCCTCATCCTCAAGTCCGACCGCCGCGCCCTCATCCCTCGCCCCGAGACCGAGGAGCTCGTCGACCTCGCCCTCGGCCTTTTCCCCGCCGACCAGGCCGTGCGCGTCCTCGACCTTGGCACCGGCTCCGGCGCCATCGCCCTCGCGATTGCGCAGGAACGTCCCGCGTGGAAGGTCGAGGCGGTCGACGCGTCCGAGGACGCCCTGGCCCTGGCCCGCGAGAACGCCGCCGCCCTCGGCCTCGCCGACCGCGTCGCCTTCGCCAGATCCGATTGGCTCTCCGCCGTCACCGACGCCTACGACCTCGTCGTCGCCAACCCGCCCTATCTCACCGAGGGCGAGGTCGCCGCGGCCGAGCCCGAGGTCCGCCTCCACGACCCCGCCC
>JAURJZ010000032.1 GCA_030831965.1 Verrucomicrobiota bacterium | reverse complement strand
GTGGACAAGGCGCCGGAGGATGAAGGGGTTCCACTCGCGCCGGCCGAGGTTGTCGAGCAGGGCGGCCGCCTGGGAGCGGACCGAGTCGAGGGAGCGGTCGCCGATGGCGCGGATGGCCTCGTCGGCCACGCGCGGATCGGGGTCGGCGAGGAAGCGCGCGACGGAGGGATCGGACCTGCGGCGGAGGGCGACGCAGGCGGCGAGGCGGACGGAGGCGCTGGGGTCGGACGCAAGCCTGTCCATCGCCTCGGGCGAGAGGGCGAGCCTCTCGAGGGCGAAGGCGCCGGCGTGGCGCAGGGTGGGGTCGCGGTCGGCGTTGGCGCGGATGAGCTGCGTGACCTGCGGGAGAACGGAGGGGTCGGCGAGGCGGGCGGCGGCGAGGGCGGCCTGGAGGCGGACGCGCGGGGAGGTGTCGGCGAGCAGCGAGCCGAGGCCGATCGCCTCGGCGCGGAGGGGGGATTCGCCGAGGGCGCGGACGGCCTGGGCGCGAATGTCGGCATCGGCATCCTTCAGGAGAGGGAGGAGGAGACGGGCGGCGGCGGCGCGCTCCGGCTCGGGCGCGAGGGGCGAGGGACGGTTGTCCCAGGCCTCGCCGGGAAGGATGGCGGCGCCGCGGCGGGCGAGGATGCCGAGGCCCCAGACGCCGTGGAGGCGCTCAAGGCGGTTGGCGGAGCGGGTGGCGGCGGCGAAGCGCTCGGCGGCGCCGGGGCGGCGGGTGAGCTCGACCTGGGCGCGGAGGCGGACGCGCTGGTCGGGATGGGCGAGGAGGCGGGCGAGCTCGTCGGGCGGGCGCTTGGAGAAACCGTCGCGGATGAGGTCGGCGACCTCGGCAGCGGCCTTGGGCTGGTGGGGCTCCTTGGCGACGAGGGTGAGGATGCGGCCCTTGGGGTGCGACTCCCAGCCGCCGACGAAGTCGGAGACGACGAGGCGGCCCTTCCAGTCGTACTCGACGTCGGTGGCGGCGACGCCCCAGAGGAGCTGGCGATGGTCGGCGAGGCGGAGGCCGGCGCCGGCGGGCTCGAGGCGGAAGGACCAGATGCCGGAGCCGGCGGCGGCGCCGCGGTAGTCGCAGATGAGGAAGCGGCCGGCCTCGTCGGCGAGGAAGCCGGCGCCGGGATGGTGGGCCAGGCCGGAGGGTCCGGAGCTGAGATGGGCGACGGGCGGGAGGAGGTAGGCGGGCTGGTCGGCGTTGGGCAGGTGCCAGAGCTTCTCGTTCATCCAGCGGGAGGCGGGGCGCTGCTCGAGGCCGATCTCGCGGTGGAAGGTGTGCATGGCCTGGTGCTCCATCTCCCAGCCGGAGTCGGCGCCGTCGACGATGTGGACGACGCGGGCGGAGTCGCCCTGGTCGGAGTTGTTGTCGACCGAGACGGCGTGGCCGAGCTCGTCGAAGGCGATCTCCTTGGGGTTGCGCAGGCCGGTGTGGACGAACTCGAGGCCGGTGCCGTCGGGCTCCATGCGGAAGACGGCGCCCTGGTTGCGGAGGTCGACCTTGGTCCCCTCCTGGGTGACGCCGTTGAAGCCGCGGTCCCCGAGGGTGCCCCAGATGCGGCCGTCGGGCCCGAGGACGAAGCCGTTGAGGTCGTGGCCGGAGAGGGAGATGCGGACGCCGAAGCCGTCCTGGACGACGGCGCGGGCGGCCTCGCGGCCGTCGGGCCCGCCGTCGCGCAGCATCCAGATCTTGGGGATGCAGGCGAAGTAGACGGTGTCGTCCCAGGCGAGGATGCCGGCGGCGGTGCCGTCGAGCAGGTCGTTGTAGCCGTCGGAGAAGACGCGGCCGCGGGCGAAGGCGCCGTCGGGGCCCTCCTGGTCGAGGCGGCGGATGACCTCGGAGCGCTCGGTGAGGTCCCGGACCGGCTTGCGCGCGTCCCACTTGCGATGGAGGGCGACGCGGTCGGCGGTGGTGGCGGCGGCGAGGTCGTCGAGGTACCAGTACAGGTGGTTGCGGTCGTCCTCGATGCCGAAGCGGAAGCGGTGGGTCTCGGCGACGAGCAGGGTGCCGTCGTTGCCGAGGGTGATGGCGGTGGGCGAGGTGACGCCGGTCCGCTCGCGGGTGGCGGCGACGCGGAAGTCGACGCCGGGTGCGACCGCCGCGCTGCCCTCGCCGGCGACGCGGGTGAGCTGGGCGGAGGCGGCGGGCCTGGGGCGGCCGCCGGCGGGGAGCTTGGGCCTGGGGTCGGCGCTGAGGACAAAGTGGTCGGCGGCGATGATGCCCCAGGAGCCCTTTTGGCTGTCGAGGATCCGGATGACGCCCTGCTTGCCGAGGAACTCGGAGATGTCCCAGACGACCTCGCCGAGGGTGAGGTTGCCGTTGCCGGTGGCCTGGCGGACAACCTGGCCGTCGACAAGGAGCTGGACGGCGGTGCGGCCGGGGTGGTTGCCGCCGGCGACGAGGAAGGCGAGGTAGGGGAGGTCGAGGCGGACGGGAGGGGAAGTCAGGCTGCCCGTGGCATCGTCGCCGCCCTGCCCCGAGGCGACGAGGTAGGTGTCGCCGTAGTTGCGGAACTCGCCGCCGACCCCGTCCTGGCGGCCGGGCACGGGGGCGAGCCCGAAGGCGGAGCCGTCGGCCGCCCAGGTGTCGAACCCATCGCTCTCGAAGGCCTCGATGAGCCGGGTTTGGCCGCGCGAGGAGGCGGCGCAAAGGGCGAGGGCGAGGGAGGCGAGGAGCGACCGCATGGCTAGGGTTGAAAGCCTAGGGAAGCCGCCTGGGCCCCCTGGGTCAACGCCTGCCCCAGAGAACTTGGAACTTTCCGCCGAAGTGGGCGGGATGGGTGAGGGCCTTGAGGACGCCGACGGACTCGGGGTTGCCGGCGGCGACGAGGCGCTCGAGGGCGGGGGCGGCGTGGCGGACGAGGAAGGCCTCCTGGCGATCGACCTTGGCGGGGGCGAAGCCCGCCGAGGCCATGACGGCCGCGAGGCGATCCCAGGCGACGTGGCAGGTGAGGTCCTGCTCGCCGGGATGGGCGAGGAGGTCGGCGCGCATCGCGTGGTTGCGATAGGCGCGGGCGGTGCCGGCGGGCGAGCCCTCGAGGAGGTCGGCGAGCGGCTTGCCGTAGTCCAGGAAGAGGGCGAGCCCCCGCCAGCCGCCGCCGAGGATGCGGGCGAGGAGGGTTTCGGCGGACAAGGCGAGGTCGAGCGTGGCGCCCTCGTGCCAGGGGTTGGGCAGGGTGGCGACGAGGGCGCGACCGTCGTCATCGTCGGGCTCGCCGTGGATGTCCTCGGCGAGCCCGCCGTCGGCGAGGACGCGCACGCCGAGGTCGACCCAGCGTCCGCCGAGGAAGCGGAGGCGGCGGAAGGGCTGGGCGTCGAGCAGCTCGTTGGCGACGACGACGGCGCGCGGGGGGATTTCCATCCCATCGCCCAGGCGGCGGACCTGGAAGGCGGCGAAGCGGTCGGCGACGCCGGCGAGGGGGGAGGGGCCGGGCTCGGCGCCGAGCTCGACGAGGACGTGGTCGCGGGTGTCGCCGAGGATGCCGCGGGCGGCCTCGGCGATGAGCTCGCCGAAGACGGGGCCGAGGGCGGCGGCGGTGGTGAAGTCGGTCCCGGAACGGCGGCCGACGCGCTCGCGCGGGGAGGCGTAGTAGCCGGCGCCGGGATGGAAGAGGGCGACGTCGACGAAGGCGTCGAACCGGACGGTGCCGCCGCCGGCGGCCCGGCGGCGGAGCTCGGCAAGGAGGCTGTCCCTGGGCTCGGCCACGGGGGCAGGCTGGCCGAGGGCGGGCGCGGGGCGAGCCGGAAGCGCGGAGGCGGCGCTTGCGCCCCGGCGGCGCAGCGGCAAGCCTCGCGGGGTGATCCTCGCCGTGGAGAGCTCCTGCGACGAGTCCGCGCTGGCCTTGCTGGCGCCGGACCGGGGAATCGTGCTCGAGCGCGTGAGCAGCCAGGTGGAGCTGCACCGGCCGCACGGCGGGGTGGTGCCGGACATCGCGAGCCGGGAGCACCTGGCCGCCCTGCCCCTCCTGCTTCGGGAGTTCGCGCCGCGGCTGGGCGAGGTGTCGACGATCGCCGTGACGCGCGGGCCGGGGTTGCCGCCCTGCCTGTCGCTGGGATTGGCCTTCGCGCGGGCCTTGGCGGCGTCGACCGGCGCCCGGCTGGTCGGGGTCAACCATCTGCGCGCGCACGTGCACTCGCCCTTCATCGCGCTGCACGCGGAGAACCCGGCGGGCTTCGCGGCGGCGAGGCGGGCGCTGCTTCCCCACCTCGGCCTGGTGGTCTCGGGCGGCAACACGCTGCTCGTCCGGCTGGGCGAGGACCTCGGGATGACGGTGGTGGCGCGGACGGTCGACGACGCGGCGGGCGAGGCGCTGGACAAGGGGGCGAAGCTCCTCGGCATGGCCTATCCGGGCGGGGCGCTGGTCGAGCGCGCGGCCCAGGGGGGCGATGCGACGCGCTTCGCCTTCCCCCGGGGTATTCCGGAGCGCGCGGACCTGCGGATGAGCTTCTCGGGCCTGAAGACGGCGCTGCGCTATCGGCTGGAGGGCATGGATGACGCGGCGGTGGCGGCGGCGATGCCGGATCTCTGCGCGGGGTACCAGGAGGCGGTCATCGCGCAGCTTGAGGCGAAGTTCCGCTCGGCCCTCGAGTCGGGGGCCTACCGCTCGGCGGGGCTTTCCGGCGGGGTGGCCAACAACCGGCTGCTGCGGGCGCGGCTGGCGGGCGTGTGCGCGAGGCGCGACCTGCCCCTGCGCGTCGCCGAGCCGATGCATTGCGGCGACAACGCGGGCATGGTCGCGTTCGCGGCCCTCGCCGAGCCGGGGCTGCCGGAGGGCGAGGCGGCGGCCGCGGAGCCGTCGCTCGGGGTGGAGACGGCCTAGGCTTCCTTGACGAGGCGCGTGAAGTCGCGGAAAGCCGGGTGCCCGGCGCCGCCGAGGAGGGCGTAGAAGACGGTCTCGACGGGAAGGACATGGGCGCCGGCGCGGGCGAGGGCGGCGAGGCAGGCATCCTGGTCCGCGGGCCGGCGGGCGCCGACGGCGTCGCAGAGGAGGGTGACGCCGAGCCCCTCGGCGAGGGCCTGGACGGCGGTTTGGTGGACGCAGATCGGACCCTCGACGCCCGCGAGCAGGAGGTGGTCGACGCCTTGGTCGCGGATGCGGTCGAGGAGACCGGGGGCGGCGAGGGAGGAGAAGGCGGACTTGGGGAAGACGCGGGCGTCGTCGCCGGCGGCGGCGAGGAGGGAGGCGTCGGTGGCGCCGAGTTTTTCCGGCACCTGCTCCGTGGCGTAGACAGGAAGGCCGAGGAGGGCGGCGGCGCGGGCGGCGAGGCGGGCGCGGGCGAGGACGGCGGGACCGGCGGCGACCGCGCCGAGGAAGGAGGGCTGGAGGTCGATGAGGAGAAGGGCGGCGGCCATGGGGCGAGGGAATCGGTTGCGGGCCGGGGCACAATCCCGGAGGCGTCGCTTATGTCCCTTGCCCTCCGGGCCCCGGAGGGCTCAATGTGGGGCCATGGAATGGCAGGTTAAGCCCATCACCCGAGCCTGCGCGGCCACCGGCCGCGAGCTGGCCCCCGGCGACCTCGTGACCTGCGTCGTGCACAAGCCCGTGGGCGGCATGATGGAGCGGGTCGACGTGCTGCGCGACCATGCGGCCGAGTTCAAGCCCGCGGGCCTGGTCCTGGGCCGCTGGAACCGCGAGGTGAAGGAGCGCGGCGAGGAGGAGCGCGCCCAGCGGGCCCAGCTCCTGGCGTCCCGCGAGGAGTTCTTCCTCTCGCTCTTCGAGGATCCGGCGGACCCGACCGGGGAGAAGGCGATCCTCAAGCACATCCTGGCCCTGCTGCTCGAGCGTCGGCGGCTGATCAAGGCCGCCGGACCGGCGGCCGGGGGCGCGACGCCCTACCTCCACGCGCGCTCCCAGCAGATCCTGCAGGTGCCCGCGATCGACCTGCAGCCGGCGGACATCCAGCGCGTGCAGGCGACGCTCGACCTTCTCATCGGCTGAACGACCATGCGCCTCCTCCCCGCCCTCCTCGCCCTGGCGCTCGCCGGCTGCTCGACCGACCTGCCCGAGGATGTCTTCTCGGTGTTCATCGAGGCGCCGGTCTCGGCGCGCGAGTCGGCGCAGACCACCGTGGCGCTGCCGGTGAGCGGGGTGCAGGTGTCGGTGCTCAAAATCCCGGTGATCAAGGCGGAGGAGTTCCTCAACACCGAGGTGGTCGAGGCCGGGCCGAGGGACATCCGTTCGACCTACCTCCTGGTCCAGCTGGATCCGCGGGTGGCGAAGCCCCTGATGAGCCTGACGAGCTCGGCCGAGGCGCGGGGCAAGCAGCTCGTGCTGCTGGTCAACGCCGAGCCGGTCGGCCTGATGCGGCTCGAGCAGCCGGTGCTGGACGGCAACCTGTTCTTCGCGGTCGAGCGTCCGGGCATGGGCGGGCCCGCCGCCGCCGCCTACTGGAGCAAGCGGCTGAACGAATCCATCCTCCTTTACCGCAAGTGGCGGGAGGAGGAGGGCAAGTGAGGCGGCCCGCGGCGCTGCTGGCGCTCCTCGCCGCGACGATGGCGGGCGCGGTCGAGGTCGCCTGGCCGACCAGCGCGGGTCGTCCCCATGGGCAACCCTACGCCGCCTTCATCCAGCCCACGGTGTCGGGCCGGCTGGAGTCGGGCCTGTTCGGCATGACGCGCAACGAGGGCTCGCGATTCCACGAGGGGGTGGACATCAAGCCGGCCTTCCTCAACTCGCGCGGCGAGCCGGTCGATGCGGTGCGGGCGGCCTTGGCCGGCCGGGTGGCCTACGTGTGCGACCAGGTCAACGGCCCGTACGGACGCTACGTCGTGCTGGAGCACCCGCGGGCGGAGCTGCCGGTCTACACGCTTTACGCGCACCTGGCCTCGGTGCGCGGGGATCTCCAGGTCGGCCGCGAGGTGGCGGAGGGCCACGTGCTGGGCATCCTGGGCAGGAGCTCGGAGGGAATCGACCCCATCCCCCAGGACCGGGCGCACCTGCATTTCGAGATCGGGCTTCGCCTCTCGGACCGCTTCGACGATTGGTACGCCGGCTCGCCGCACCGGCGGGAGCCCAACCCGCACGGCAACCACAACGGGATGAACCTGGCCGGCTTCGAGCCGCTGGAGAGCGTGCTGCTTCGCCCGAGGGTGGACGCGCACACGGTGGTGAACAACCTGCCGGCGGCCCTGGTGGTGGTGGCGCGGACGCGCCAGCCGCCGGACTTCGCGCGACGGCACCCGCAGCTGGTGACGGGGACGGCTCAGGGCTCGGTCGGTTGGCGGATCGAGTTCACGTGGCACGGCCTGCCGAAGCGGTGGACGCCGATCCTGCAGGGCTCGCCGGGCCTGCCGGCGGCGGGGTGGCGGATCGAGCGGCTGAGCTCGCGGCCGGATCTCCGCCGGCTGCTCGAGCAGCGCCGGATGCTGGAGCCCGGGACGACGGAGCCGGGCGAGACCCTGCGCCGCACGATGGGAATCCTGCTGTCGGTCAATTGAGGCCGAGGTCGCCGGGGGCGTCGGCGGCGAGGCGGAGGTCGGGGCGCAGCCGGCCGATCCAGCGGCGCCAGAGGGCCTCGCCCGCGAGGGTCTCGGCGTCGGGGCCGAGGGGAGCGACGACCCAGGCGTTGAGGCGCAGCTCGTTGTCGAGCTGACCGGGGGACCAGGCGGCGTGGCCGACATAGGCCCGGAGGCGCACGGCGGGGTCGGCGGCGAGGAGGGAGGCCTCCTCCTCGGCGAGTCCGAACCGGAGGTCGCCGAGGCCGTCGGGGCCGAGGCGCCAGGAGGCGAGGGCGAGGCGGTCGGGGTGCACAGGGCCGCCCTCGTGGGCGAGGGCGGCGGCGACGGGGCCGCCGGCGAAGCGGCTGTCGAGGTCGGCCAGCGTGCGGGCGAGGGGGCGGTTGAGGACGACGCCGAGGGCCCCGTGCTTGGCCGTGTGGTGGTGAAGCAGGACGGCGGTGCGACGGAAATGGACGTCGTCCAGCGACGGGTGGGCGAGGAGGACCTGTCCGGCGAGGGACGCGGGCACGGCTCAGGCGAGCTTGCGGACGGCGATGCCGGACTGGGCGAGGAGCTCGGCCACCAGCGGGTCGTTGCGGTAGTCGTGCCGGTAGCGGATCTCGGCGATGCCGGCGGAGGCGAGGATCTTGGCGCAGTTGACGCAGGGGAAGTGCGTGACGTAGCAGACGGCGCCCTGGAGGGTGATGCCGCGCTTGGCGGCGTCGGCCACGGCGTTCTGCTCGGCGTGGACGGTCGCCTGCTCGTGGCCGTCGCGGACCTTGGAGTCGTGGGGGGCGCCGGGCAGGAAGCCGTTGTAGCCGGCGGCGATGATGCGGTTGGGATGGGGGCCGGAGGAGACCATCAGGCAGCCGACGTGGAGGCGCTCGCAGCTCGAGCGCGAGCTGAGGAGGAGGGCCGTGGCCATGAAATAGTCGTCCCACGACGGCCGCTCGGCGCCGGCGACGACCGCCTCGAGGCGGTCGGGAAGCTTCTCGGGTCGGCCCTGGGTCACGGCGTCAGCGAACGGCGGCGCCCCAGCCGAGGCAAGCGCCCGTTATGCACAGGAGGCCGGCGAGGAGGAGAAGGAGGGCGGAGCGGGCGAGGAAGGGGACGAAGTCGCGGCCCTCGCGGGCGCGGCGGAAGCCGAGGTGGTCGCGCAGGGCGAGCGGGGCGGCCAGGAGCGGGGGCCAGCCGAAGACCCAGGCGAGGGAGCCGAGGCCGGCGAGGAGGTTGAGGCCGTGGAGGATGCGGGCGAAGCCACGGCCGAGGCGGACGACGGTGGTGCGCTTGCCGGCGGCGGCGTCGGCCTCGAGGTCGCGCGCGTTGTTGGCGAGGAGGATGTTGTCGGCCAACAAGCCCACGCCGAGGCCCGCCACCAGCAGGTCGGCGAGGAGCGGGGTCCAGGGCACGGGCGCGTAGGGAGGATAGAGCCTTGAGACATCCCAGAGGACGTAGCCGGTGAGGGCGACGGCCTGCACCCCGAAGCAGGCGACGACGAAGACATCGCCCAGGCCGACATAGGCGAGCGGGAGGGGACCGAGGGTGTAGCCGACGGCGAGCAGGAGCGCGAGGACGCCGGCGAGGACCAGCCAAGGCTCGCCCGCGGCGAGGGGGTAGCCGAGCGCGAACGCGAGGAGGAGGGCGGCGACGGTCGCCCAGCCCATGGCTCGCGGGGAGATTCGCCCTTCGGCGACGGCGCGAGGGGGACCGATCCGGCCGGGACGGTCGGCGCCGCGCAAGCCGTCGCCATAGTCGTTGGCCAGGTTGCTGGCAATCTGCGCGAGAAGCGCGAAGCCGAGGCAATGGAAGAGGACGGGACCGAACCCAGGGTGCCGGGGGGCGTGGAGGGAATAGGCGGCGGCGGCCACGGCGACCGGGACGGCCGCCGCGACCAGGGTGCGGGGACGAGCGGCATGGAACCAGTCGGCGAGGCGGGCCATGGGGCACGATGAGGCCCGGCGGCGGGGCGGGGAAACCCTAAAACAAACGGGCCCCGGAATCCGGGGCCCGCGCGATGCCTGGGGCGGGGATTACTTGGACTTCAGCTCGGTGCCCGCGAAGAGCGTCGAGGTGATGGCGCGCTTCCAGTTCTCGGTGGTCTGGCCGGGGGAGACGCGGTCGACGAACTTGGTCTCGGCGTCGCTGGTGTTGGCGACCCAGAGGACGTGGGCGTCGCCGAAGACGATGTGGCCGCCCTCGGAACCCCAAACGCCGGCGGTGGCGTCCCACTTGCCATCGGTGCCGAGCCCGCGGGTCCAGAGGAGAGGGGTGTTCGTGCCGATGTTGCGGGTGGTGGGGGAATAGGCGGACCAGGAGATGAAGCCGTTGTCGGCGCTGGCCGAGGACATCTTGGTGGCAATCGTGCGGGAGTCGCCGGCACCCTCGAGTACCTGCTTGGCGAAGATGGCGGACTCGTTGGAGGGGTCGGCCTCGACATACCAGAGCTCGGCCTCGTTAAGGTCGACGTTGAAGGCGAGGACGGCGGCATACTGCTCGATGGTGTTGGCCTGGGTGTTGTTGGTGACGGACCAGGCGCCGGCGCGGATGAACTTACCTCCGCTGCCGGAGTTGTTGTAGTTCACATAGGCCTTGCCGATGTTGACCAGCTTGGACTGGGCGGACGACTTCTTGGCGGCCTTCATGACGCCCTGGACCCCGGGGAAGAGGACGGCGGCAAGGATGCCGATGATGGCGATCACGGTGAGCAGCTCAATCAGCGTGAAGCCGGAGCGCTTGCGGATGGGGGAGTTCATGCGGGGTTAGTAGGGTAGATGACAGATATTGAAGTCCGGATGGATGCTGGGAAGCAAAAAATAATGGGGTTTTTGCGGTGTAACAAGGTCTGGGAGCTCAGTAAGGCAGGGGGAACCGCTGGCAAAGCCCTTCGGCCAATTGGCGACCGGCGGCGATTTTGGCCGGATCCTGGGGGCCGGAAAGGACCACGGAGATGGCCTCGGCGATGACGTCCATCTCGGCGACCCCCATGCCGCGGGAGGTGACGGCGGCGGTGCCAACGCGTATCCCGCTGGCCTGGAAGGGGCTGCGGGTCTCGTCGGGAACGGTGTTCTTGTTGGTGGTGATGTGGGCGGCGTCGAGGGCGTTTTGGGCGTCCTTGCCGGTGACGTCGGGATGGCTGGGCCGGAGGTCGATGAGGGCGAGGTGGTTGTCGGTCCCGCCGCTGATGAGGCGGAAGCCGCGTCGGACGAGGCCGGCGGCGAGGGCCTGGGAGTTGGCGACGACCTGGCGGGCGTACTCCTTGAACTCGGGCTTCATGCATTCGCCGAAGCAGACGGCCTTGGCGGCGATGACATGCTCGAGGGGGCCGCCCTGGGCGCCGGGGAAGACGCTGGAGTCGATGGCCTTGGCGTGCTCGGCCTTGCAGAGGATGAGGCCGCCGCGGGGGCCGCGGAGGGTCTTGTGGGTGGTGGTGGTGACGAAGTCGGCGTGCGGGACGGGCGAGGGGTGGACGCCGCCGGCGACGAGCCCGGCGATGTGGGCGATGTCGGCGAGGAGGAGGGCGCCGTTCTCCTTGGCGATGGCGCCGAAGCGGGCGAAGTCGATGGTCCGCGCGTAGGCCGAGGCCCCGACGGTGATCATGCGGGGCTTCTCCTTGCGGGCCATCTCGGCGACCTCGTCGTAGTTGATGCGGCCGTCGGCGCCGACGCCGTAGTGGGCGACGGCGTAGAGCTTGCCGGAGAAGTTGGCGCTGTTGCCGTGGGTGAGGTGCCCGCCGTGCGACAGGTTCATGGTCAGGATCTTGTCGCCGGGCTTGAGGAAGGCGAAGTAGACGGCGGCGTTGGCCTGGCTGCCGGAGTGGGGCTGGACGTTGGCGTGGTCGGCGCCGAAGAGGGCCTTGGCGCGGTCGATGGCGAGCTGCTCGACGACGTCGACGTGCTCGCAGCCGCCGTACCAGCGCTTGCCGGGGTAGCCCTCGGCGTACTTGTTGGTGAGGACGCTGCCCTGGGCCTCCATCACGGCGGGCAGGGTGAAGTTCTCCGAGGCGATGAGCTCGATGTGGGACTGCTGGCGGCGGAGCTCCGCGGCGATGGCGGCGGCGATCTCGGGGTCGAGCTGGGCGAGGGGGATGCGGCGGATGGCGGTCATGGTGAAAGGGCTCAGCGGGGCTCGATGAGGCCGACGCGGCGGGCGTGGCGGCCGCCCTCGAACCCGGCGGCGAGGAAGGCGTCGAGGCAGGCGGCGGCGAGCGCGGGGGAGGTCGATCGGCCGGCGAGGCAGAGGATGTTGGCGTCGTTGTGGCGTCGGGCGAGGGCGGCGGTCTCGGCGTCGTGGACGAGGGCGGCGCGGATGCCGGGGACCTTGTTGGCGGCGATGGAGATGCCGACGCCGGTGGAGCAGACGAGGACGCCGAGGGCGGCGGCGCCGGAGGCGATGTCGGCGGCGACGGCGCGAGCGTAGACGGGGTAATCGCAGGATTCCTCGGCGTGCGTGCCCCGGTCGAGGGCGGCGATGCCGCGGACGGCGAGGTGGGCGAGCAGGGCCCGCTTGAGGGCGAATCCGGCGTGGTCGGATCCGAGGCTGAGGACAAGGGGGGCGCTCATGCGAGGCGTGACCGAAGCATTGCGAGGAGGGAGGGCAAGGCTTCAACCATGGAATCGCGGCAATCCTCGTAGGCCGGGAGGTCGCCGCCGAAGGGGTCGGGGATGTCGCGGCCGGAAGCCTCGGGCAGGAAGTCCCGGAAACGGGCCACGTGGGCGGGCAAGGGGGAGAAGCGCGAGCGGAGGGCCTGGAGGTGGGAATCGCCCATCACGAGGACGGCGGCGGCGCGGTCGAGGTCGGCCTGGGACAGGGACAGGCTGCGGTGGCGGTCGAGGGAGAGGCCGAGGGGGCGGAGGGCGCGGACGGCGTTGGCGGAGGGTGGGTCGCCGGGATGGGCGGCGAGGCCGCGCGAGGCGACCTTGAGGCGGGCGAGGGCGCCCTCCTCGCGGGCGAGGGCGGCGCGGAGGAGGGCCTCGGCCATGGGGCTGCGGCAGGTGTTGCCGGAGCAGACGAGGAGGACGGTGTCGCGCTCGTTCGGCATGGGGCGAGGGTGCGGGGAGTCGCGCCCGGGTTCAAGCGCTCAGGCGGCGCCGTCGCGGCGGAGCTGGCGCGCCCCGATATCCCTGCGAAAATGGGCGCCGGCGATGCGGATGCGGGGGACGACGCCGTAGGCCCGGCGGGCGGCCTCGGCGAGGTCGGCCCCGCGGGCGACGACGCCGAGGATGCGGCCGCCCGAGGTGACGAGGGTGCCGTCGGGCTGGCGGCGGGTGCCCCCATGGAGGATGTCGACCCCCTCGGGGAGGTCGGCGGGGAGCTGGACGGCGTCGCCGAGGCGGGGCGCCGCCGGGTAGCCGTGGGCGGCGACGACGACGACGAGGGCGGCGCCGGGCCGGACGCCGACCTGGGTCGAGCGGAAGGTCCCGCGGGCGACGGACTCGAAGATGCCGACGGGGTCGCCGTCGAGGAGCGGGAGAAGGACCTGGCACTCGGGGTCGCCGAAGCGGACGTTGAACTCGACGACCTTCGGGCCCTCGGCGGTGACCATGATGCCGATGTACAGGGTGCCGCGGTAGTCGATACCGTCGGCGAGGAGGCCGCGGAGGGTGGGCTCGATGATCTCGGCGCGGACGCGGGCCTCGACGGCGGGGGTGACGACGCCGGCGGGGGCGTAGGCGCCCATGCCGCCGGTGTTGGGACCGGTGTCGCCCTCGCCGACGCGCTTGTGGTCCTGGCTGGCGGGAAGCATCAGGTGCTGGTCGCGGCAGACGACGAGCATGATCGAGGCCTCCTCGCCCTCCATGAATTCCTCGACAAGGACCTCGTCGCCGCTGGCGCCGAAGACGCGGGCCTCGAGCATGTCGCGGAGGGCGGCCTCGGCCTCGGCGAGGTCGCGGGCGATGACGACGCCCTTGCCGGCGGCGAGGCCGGAGGCCTTGAGGACGACGGGGAAGCGGCCGGCGCGGACATGGGCGAGGGCGGGCGCGACGGCGGCGAAGGTGGCGGCGGCGGCGGTGGGGATGCGGTGGCGGACGAGGAAGTCCTTGGTGAAGGACTTGCTGGCCTCGAGGCGGGCGCCGGCGAGGCGGGGGCCGTAGGCGAGGATGCCGGCGTCCTCGAGGACGTCGACGACGCCGGCGGCGAGGGGGACCTCGGGGCCGACGAGGACGAGGTCGGCGGCGGCGCGTCGGGCGAGGGCGAGGACGTCGGCGGGGTTGGCGATGTCGCACGGCAGGCACTCGGCCTCGAGGGCCATGCCGCCGTTGCCCGGAGCGACCTGGACGCGGGCCACGCGGGGGGAGCGCAGGCAGGCCTTGAGGAGCGCGTGCTCCCTCCCGCCCGAGCCCAGGATGAGGACATTGAGCCGACCGTTGGACATGGGCGAGGGATGCACGAGGCGCGGGCAAAAGGGAACACCGAACGCGCGGTCGCGGAAAAGACCGACCCGGCGGGGCCGGGTCGGTCGAAGGGGGTGCTCAGGCAGGGACTTGAACCCTGACGCCTTTCGGCACATGCACCTCAAGCATGCGTGTCTGCCATTCCACCACCTGAGCGTGGGAAGAAGCCGACAAGTGGGCGATGCGACCCCCTGCCGCAAGAAAAAAAGGGCCTCGCCCGCTCTTGCCAAAGGGGCGAGGGGGAGGCGAGAGTGGGGCGATGCCCAACGAACCGGAGCCCGACAACCCGCAGCTGGACCTGTCGTCCCTCGGCTTCGGTCCGGCCTGGGCGAGCGGGCCGGCCGAGACGGTGCGAGCCGGAGGCGGGCGCGGCCCCCGCGACGACCGCGATCGCGCGCCCCGGCGCGACGGCCCGGGCGGCCCTCCCCGCGGGCCGCGCCGGGGCGGCGACGACCGGCCGCGGCGCGACGGCAGGCGGGATGAGGGCGACCGCGGGCGCGGGCGCGAGCGGGGCTTCGAGCCCCGACCCGAGCCGCCCCGGCTCGCGGTGAGCTGCGAGTTCTACCCGGACGACGCGAAGTTCGAGGCGCTGGGCAAGGCGATGCGCGACAGCCAGGTGACGTACGAGCTGTTCGACGTGGCCAAGCTGATCCTCGACAAGGAGGACCGGCTGTCGGTCGTGGCGAAGCCGGTCGCGGCGGACGCCAGGCTTTGGCAATCGGTGCCCGACGCCCTGCCCTTCCTGACCGAGGCCGAGGCGGTGTCGCACGTCGCGTCCCGGCACCTGGCGGCCTTCTTCGACACGGTCGAGGTGGAGGTCGAGGCGCCGAAGGGCGTCTTCCAGATGGTCGGCCGCTGCCCGCGGACGGGCGAGGTTCTCGGCGCGCCCAACCACCACGACTGGACGCGCAGGCTGCGCGAGCACCATGCCCGGCACTTCGCCGGGATGCCCTTCGACCGCTTCAAGTCGTCGGTCGAGATGGTCCGCGAGCCGGAGGTGGTGGCGGCCTGGGTGGCCTCGCTCGCCAAGCAGCTGCGCTACGCGCCCAAGGACCGGAAGGAGGGCGAGCCCGAGCAGCTGGAATCGCTCGACGCCGCCAAGGCGTTCCTGCTCGCGCACCGGCGCGAGGCCGCGGTCCGGGAGCTGCCCTGGGTCCGCTTCCCCGGACGCCTGCTGCCCGAGCTGCCGGCCGGGCCGCTGCGCGAGTCCGCGCTTTGGATCCTGGAGGAGCAGCGCCACTTCCCCCTGGCCACGGCGAACGGCATCCGCGGCCGCCTGCGCAAGGAGGGCTTCCATCTCTATCGCCGCGGCTCGAAGGGCATCACCTATGTCTGCGGCGTTCGCCGGCGCTGCCGGGACGAGCGGACGACGTTCTCCGACGCGATGGCGCGGATCCTGGCCGAGCTCGACGCCCGGCCCGGGATGAACGCCGGGCAGCTGGCGGCGAAGGCGCTGCCCGAGGGCGCGGACGACGCGGCGCGGAAGGCGTTCGCCGAGGGCCTGGTCTTCCTCGTGGGCCAGGGCTATGTGGCGAAGCTGCCGAACGGGGCGCTGCACGCCCAGCCGGTCATCCGCAACGCGGCGGAGGCCAAGGCGGCGGAGGCCGAGGAGAGCTCGGCCGAGCAGTCGGGCGCGGAATCGGGCGAGGCGGCGGGCGGCGGCGAGGCCTCGGCCTGAGGCCGGGGCGCGTCAGCGCCAGTGCTCGGCGATCCAGGGCGTGGGCAGCACGCGCCGGTACCACTTGCCGCTGCGGCCGACGAGGGCGTCGGGCGGGTTGGGCAGGCCGTGGAAGACGACGATGCGCGCGTCGGGCGGGATGGCGGGCGGCTGGAAGAGGGAGAGGGGGAAGGGGCGGACGCAGTGGCGCTTGAAGCTGCGGCACCAGGTCTCGGGCCAGTGGCGGACCTTGCCCTGGCGCGAGAGGTGGTCGACGAGGAACTCCTGCTCGTTGCGGTGGCGGCGGCGGACGGCGTCGAGGTTGGCGCGGAAGTGCTCGAGGACGTCGGCGTGGGCGCCGGCGGTCCAGCGGTAGACGGAGGAGTTGCCCTGAATGCGGAGCCGCTTGCGCTCGCGCATGATGAGGAACTCGCCGGGCGCGCGGAAAAAGTCGTCGAGCGGCCCGACGATGACGATGTCGATGTCGAGGAAGAGCACGGGGCCGCGCAGCGCGGGGCCGCCGGGGGCGGTGAGCTCGGGGGAGAAGGAGACGAGCTTGGTCCAGCCGCGCTCGGGGCTGCCCGGAGGGAGGCGGAGGCTGGGGATGGGGAAGGCCTCGACGGCGGGGTCGAGCCCCTCGCGGTTGTCGGTCAGGCAGACGAAGCGGAAGGGGCCGGACATGTGGCGCCGGACCATGGAGTGGAGCCGGTTGACATACTCGGGGCCGTACTTGGTGCCCCACTTCATGCAGAGAAAGGTCGCCATCGGTTGGCGAGGCAATCGGCGGGGGCGGCGGGAGGCAACCGCGAACGGGCTCAGTCGGGGCCGAAGAACCCGGGTGTCCAGCTCCAGCGGGGATCGTGGAGGATGGCGAGGGTGTCGCGGAGGGACCAGCCGCGGGCGGCGGCGTCGCCGCGGTTGGCGGCGACGTGGGCGCGCCAGGCGGCGACCTCCTCCGGGTTGGCCCGGTCGGGGCGGGCGTGGGGGACGCCCATGCCGAGGAAGTGGGTCCAGTAGCCCTCGAGGAGGTTGAAGGACTTGGCCGGCGGGATGAGGTCGATCTCGGCGAGGAAGGTGGGGCCGTTCTCGCGGTAGTAGGCGGCGATGGGCTCGGCGCCGCGGAGGGCGACGTGCTCGCGGCAGTGCCGCCAGAAGGGGGTGTCGAGGCGGGACTGGAAGCGGTAGTGGGCGGCGAGGAAGTCGCGGATCTCGTCCCACTGCCGGGCGAGGAGGCGGTTGGTGGCGCCGACCAGGCTGGGCGGCGGGGCGCCGTCGCTGTCGCGCAGGGAGAGGGCGAGGAAGCGGGCGGCGTGGCTGATGCACATCAGCGCGGTGGCCTCGAGGGGCTCGACGAAGCCGGCGGCGTTGCCGACGGCGAAGACATTGCCGACCCACTGGCGCGCGCGACGCCCGGTGCGGAAGGGGACGATGCGGGTGGGGCCGACCTTGGGATTGGCGGCGCGGAACTCGGCCTCGGCGTCGGCGTCGGACTGGAAGCGGCTGGAGTAGACGTAGCCGCGGTTGATGCGGCCGGGATGCTCGATCTGCCAGCACCACCCGGCCGTCATGACGTCGGACGCCGTGTAAGCCTGGAGGACCTCGTCGGAGCGCTCCCAGCCGCCGACGACGGCGCGATCGCAAAGAAGCGAGTCGGCGAACCCCACGAAGGGCTCGCCGAGGGCGCGTCCGATGAGCTCGGCGGCGAAGCCGGAGGCGTCGACATAGAGGTCGGCGCGGAGCTCCCGCCCGTCCGTGAGGCGGAGGGAGGCGACGCGCCCGTCGGCGACGGGCGCCTCGGCGAGATCCCCGTCGATGATCTCGCAGCCCCAGGCGAGGGCGGTCGACTCGAGCCAGGCGACAAGCTCGCGGTTCTCGACATGGTAGCCGAAGTGGGCGCGCACGTCGGGCCAGGGTCCGTCCGGGTGCCGGAGGAAGACCTTGCCCTGCTCCATCAGGGCGGTGGCGGGATGGTTGCCGCCAAGGTCGCCGCCGCAGGCGAAGCCGCAGGGGACCTCGCGGGGACCGATGACCTGGCGCATGGCCTCGGCGAAGGTGTAGAAGTAGGGCTCCCCCCTGCCCCAGTTGAAGCGAATGCCCAGCTTGAGGCTGGGGTTGACGGCGCGGAAGAACTCGGCGGGCGGGATGCCGAGGAAGCTGTGGAGGAAGACGGGGAGGTCGGCGGTGCTGCCCTCGCCCACGCCGATGATGCCGAGGGCCGGGCTGCGGAGGAGGCGGACCCGGATACCGGGGGCGCGGCGCAGCAGGGCGAGCGCGGTCATCAGGCCGGCGGAGCCGCCGCCGAGGATGAGGATCTCGCGGACCATGGGACGGGGGAGGCGCCGTGGCAGGCGCGGGTAAATCAGACAAAGAAGCCCGGCGGGGTCAACCCGCCGGGCTTCGGCTCAGGCCCGGGTCACTTCTTCTCCAAGGGATGCTGGCGAAGGAGCTCGGCGGGGTCCCAGAAGCCGTTGCGGCCCTTTTCCGCGGCGCGGACCTTGGCGACCTGCTCCGGCTTGATGGGGGCGAGGTTGTTGCCGAAGGACTGGCGGACGTAGGTGAGGACGGCGGCGATCTCGCGGTCGTTGAGGAGGCTCTCGAAGCCGGTCATGGGCGGGGTGCCGCGGGCGGGACCGTATTGCTTGCCGTGGACCTCGATGGGCCCGTAGAGCCCCTTGAGCACGAGCTTGATCAGGCGCTCGTCGCTGCCGCCGACCCAGCGGGCGTCGTTGAGGGCGGGGAAGGCGGGGTCGAGCCCCTTGCCGTCGGGCTGGTGGCAGGTGCCGCAGTGGGCCTCGCGGTTGTAGACCTCGCGGCCGAGGTTGAACAGGGCGAGCTCCTCCTTGGAGAGACCGGGGTTGGCGGGCTTGGGCGCGGGAGGCTCGGCGGGCTTGGGCGCGAGCTGGGCGCCCTTGAGGACCTCCGCCGCGGCGGGGAATCGGCTGAGCTGGCCCACGGTCCGGGCGACGACGTAGGCGATGTGGCGCTCCTTCTCGTCGGTGAAGCCCCGGACGATCGCGGCGGCCTTGGCGGCGTCGGCGTCGCGGAAGAAGCTGCAGACGCGGGCGACCTCGAGCTTGACGCGGGGATGGGAATCCGAGGCCGCGGCGGCGAGGAGGTCGAGCGCCACCGGCACCTGGTCGCGCCAGTAGCCGAGGACGCGCACGGCCTGGGCGCGCGCGCGGGGCTCGGGGGAGGCCAGGACGGCGCGCAGGAGGTCGAGGTTGACGTCGTGGAAGGTCTGGTGGACCCAGAGGGCCTCGAGGCGGTGGTGCTCGAAGTCGGGATGCTTGGGGTCGAGGCCGGAGACCCAACGCGAGAGGGCGGCGAGCACCTGCTGGCGGGGCCGGGACTCGAGCTCGATGCGGGCGCGCTCGCGCACGCCGTCCTCGTGCTCCTTCAGGAGGTCGAGCACGGCGGGGATGGGCTGGCCGGCGACGGGCTTGGGCTTGAGGAGGGGGCGGGAGGGGTAGGTGACGCGGTAGATGCGGCCGTGGGTCTTGTCGCGGTTGGGGTCGCGGATGTGGTGCTGGAGGTGGCCGATGAGCTGCTGGGCCCAGTCGATCACGTAGATGGAGCCGTCGGGCGCGGTGGCGGCGGAGACGGGGCGAAAGTTCGGGGCGTTGGCGATGTCGGCCCAGAGCAGGCCCTTCTCGAGCGTCTCACCCTTGAGACCGGCGCCATCCTCGCTGATGCGGGCGCGGAAGATGCCTTGGTAGCCGATGACATTGAGGTTGAGGAAGATCCCCTGCCAATCGTCGGGGAAATGGCGGCTGCTGAGGATGAGGGTGCCCGGGCAGGGGCGGGAGGGCCGCTTCCAGAACTCGGGGAAGCCGGGATGCTTGCCCTCCTCGCGGAAGGTGGAGACGGCAGGCGCGAAGTAGGTGTGGTTGCCGGTGCCGTCGGTCACGAGGTCGTTGCCCCAGCGGTCGAAGACCTTGCCGTGGGGGTTGGCGAAGCCGAGGGGGACGTGGCGGTAGAAGCGCCCGGACATGGGCTCGAAGCGGTAGATCGCGCCGTCGACGTTGCGGACGGGGCCCCAGGGGGTCTCGACGCTGGTGCGGTGGAAGACGCCGTCGCTGAGGTAGATGGCGCCTCCGGGCTCGCGGGAGATGGAGTTGGTCTGGTGGTGGGAGTCGGCGGCGTCGAGGTTGTGGAGGATGCGCTCGAAGGTGTCGGCCTTGCCGTCGCCGTCGGTGTCGCGGGCGAAAATCAGGTCGGGCGCCTGGACGACGAGGACGCCGTCCTTGTGGAACTGGAAGCCGGTGGGGCAGTTGAGGCCGTCCAGGAAGACGGTGGACTTGACGACCTTGCCGGTGGCGGGGTCGAGGTCGAGGACGAGGAGCTTGTCGGCGAACTCGTCGGTGGGGCGGCGGCTGGGGTAGGTGGGCCAGACGGCGACCCAGAGGCGGCCCTTGGGATCGAAGGCCATCTGGACGGGGTTGGCGAGGTGGGGGAGGGAGACCTCGTCGGCGACCAGCTCGACCTTGCAGCCGTCGGCAACGCGGAGGTGCTTGAGGGTCTCCTCGCCCGAGATGTAAGGCTGGGGCGGGAGGTTGGGGGCCGTGAGGTCGACCTTGGGGAGATTGTCGTCCTTGACCTGGTGGCGCTTGCCCTGGGCGGCGGCCCACACGGCGACGTCGCGGTTGGCGGTCTGGACGTCGCGCTGGGCCATCTCCTGGTTGAGGATGTGGGCGTTGGTCAGGGTCTTGCTCTTGTCGCGATGGTCGGGATAGGGGATGCGCGAGCGCTGGCCGTAGGTGTTGAACTGGTCGACGACGCGGTAGCGGGCGAGCCAGGCGGCGTTCTTGTCGAGCACGGCGTCGCGGATGGCGGCGACGCGGGACGACTGGGGCGCGGGGCGGCCGAAGATGGCGGCGTAGACGGCGGGAGCGAGGGCCTTGTCGCCGGCGTCCGTCAGGTGGATGCCGTTGTGGGTGAGGGGCTGGCTGGACTTGGCGAAGGCGGACTGGGAGAGGCCGAACAGGTCGACGAAGCGCAGGCCGTTGGCCTTGGCGACGTCGGCCACGACGGCGGCGTAAAGGCCGAGGTCGACGTTGCGGGCGCGGGCGAGGGCGGGATCGGCGCTGGCGCGCTCCTCGCAGGCGAGGGGCGAGACGAGGACGAGTCGGGGCTTGCCCTGGCCGAAGTCGGCGGCGAGCTGCTCCTTGGCCCACTTGTCGAGGTCGGCGCGGAAGGCGTCGATTCCGGCGCGGCCCTTGAAGGACTCGTTGAAGCCCCAGTGGGCGAGGAGGACGCTGGCGTGGAAGTGGGCGCCGACGTGGTAGGTGCCCTCGGCCGAGCCCCAGCGGGCCTTGAGGGTCCCCGGGGTCATGTTGAGGAAGAAGGCGAGCGGCGGGGTGCCGTCGGAGCGGGGGCGGACATCGACCTCGTCGCCGGCGAAGCCCAGGTTGCGGACGACGAGGGCGTGCTCGGGGTGGGCGGCGTGGATGAGGGACTCAAGCCAGCCATGGTGTTGCTGGCGGTCGGCGACGCCGGAGCCGACCACGGCGAGGTGGTCGCCCTTGCGCAGCTCGAGCGGCGGGCCGTCGGCGGCGAGGAGGTTGAGGCAGCCGAGGACGGCGCCAAGGAGGAGGGGCAGACGCATGGAGGTGAGGCGGGGGGAGGGAATCAGCGGGCGGCCTCGCCGAACTGCTCGGCGGTGAGGCCCTTGCGGTAACCCTTGAAGGCGAACTTGGAGGGCTTGAAGGGGACGACGACGTCGACGTTGGCCGAGGCGGGAACCTCCTTGCCCAGGCCCCAGAGGACGCCGTTGACGACGAGGCGACGGAGGTTGGGGTCGGCAAGGTCGGTCGCGGCGCCCATGGTGGTGCAGAGGACGCGGTTGGTCTTGCCGGAGGCATTGGGGACCTCGCGGACCCAGGCGACGGGCATGGCGGGCTCGTTGATGGGCTGGCCGCCCTTGTCGCCGCGGGCGCGCTTCTTGACCTTGTCGGAGAGGGGCCCCTTGGGGTCCATGCCCTTGAGGACGAGGCCGCGGAGGAGGATCTTGGCGTCGTCGGGGGGATAGGCCTCGTAGACGTCGCTGTCGCCGAAGGCGGGGCCGACGCCGCGCAGGACGGGATGGCCGGCGTTGGCCTCCTCGGCCTTGGTCAAGGTGCCCTCGACGCCGTGGTGACCCCAGTGGCTGACCCAGGTCTCGCCGAGGACCTTGGCGCCGAAGCCGCCGGCGTTGTTCCAGTTGTACCAGGCCTGGGGGCTTTCCTTGGGGATGCCGGCGAAGGCGTGGGTGGAGGTGCGGAGGGCGACGAGGGGGACGCCGCGCTGCAGGGCGGCGTCGAACTTCGCGAGGGCCTCGGCGTTCCAGCGGCGGAAGCGAAGGGAGATGACGAGGGCGTCGGCGGTGTCGAGCGCGGCGGGGTTGGCGAGGCTGTCGCCCTTGTCGGGGTTGACGGTGCCGTCCTCGTTGTGGGAGAGAAGGACCGTGCAGCGGAAGCCGTGGCGCTCGGCGAGGATGCGGGCGAGCATGGGGAGCGCCTCCTCGGACCGGTACTCCTCGTCGCCCCCCAGGAGGACGATGTGGGGGCCGGAGCCGGAGCCGTAGCTGACCCAGCCGGGCCCGGAGGCGGCGCAGAGATGGACGAGCCCGAGAAGAAGGGCGACGAGGGAGGCGAGCGGTCGCATGACCCTAGTACACTTGGCCGGGGACGGGGTTCCCGTCCATAGAAAGTTTGCCCCGGGGTCAGGCCAGGACGCCCTTGACCACCTTCGCCGGCTCGACGCCGGTCAGGCGGGCGTTGAGGCCGCGGAAACGGTAGGTCAGGCGCTCATGGTCGATGCCGAGGCAATGGAGGAGGGTGGCGTGGAAGTCGCGCAGGTGGACGGGGTCCTTGGCGATGTTGTAGCCGAAGTCGTCGGTGGCGCCGTGGAGGTGGCCGGCCTTGATCCCGCCGCCGGCGAGCCAGATGGAGAAGCAGCGCCCGTGGTGGTCGCGCCCCGCGCCCGGGCTGCCGAATCCGCCCTGGGTGAAGGAGGTGCGGCCGAACTCGGTGGCGAAGACGACGAGGGTGTCCTCGAGCAGGCCGCGCGCCTTGAGGTCCTTGACGAGGGCGGCGGTGGGCTGGTCGATGTCGCGGCACTGGTTGGGGAGCTGGCGCCCGAGCGAGACATGCTGGTCCCACCCGCGATGGAAGAGCTGGACGAAGCGGACGTTGCGCTCGAGGAGGCGGCGGGCGAGGAGGCAGTTGGCGGCGTAGGAGCCGGGCTTGGTGACCTCGGGGCCGTAGGCGGCGAGGGTGGCGGGGGACTCGCCGGAGATGTTGGTCAGCTCGGGGACGGAGGTCTGCATGCGGAAGGCCATCTCGTAGGCCTTGATGCGGGCGACGGTGTCGGGGTCGCCGAGCTCGCGGGCGCGCTCGTCGTTGAGCAGGGCGAGGTCGTCGAGCAGGGCGCGCCGCTGGGCGGCGTCGACCGTCGGGGGGTTGTTGAGATAGAGGACGGGGTTGGCCCCTGGGCGGAGCCCGACCCCTTGGTGGCTGGAGGGCAGGAAGCCGCTGCCCCAGAGGCGGGAGAAGACGGGCTGGCCGGGGTTCTTGCCGGTGCCCTGGGAGACCATGGCGATGAACGCGGGGAGGTTGGCGTTCTCGGTGCCGAGGCCGTAGCTGGCCCAGGCCCCGATGCTGGCGTAGCCGGGCAGCTGGTTGCCCGTGTTCATGTAGGTGATGGCCGGGTCGTGGTTGATGGCCTCGGTGTTCATCGACCGGATGACGCAGATGTCGTCCGCGATGGTCTGGATGTGGGGAAGGAGGTCGCTGATCCAGGCGCCTTGGCGGCCGCAGAGCTTGCCGCCGGCGATGGAAGGCTGGAGCGGGTAGCGGGACTGGCCGCTGGTCATGCCCGTGAGCCGCTGCGTGCCCTTGGCGCTGGGAGGAAGGTCCTGTCCGGCCAGCCGGCGCAGCTCGGGCTTGTCCTCGAAGAGGTCGATGTGGGAGAGGCCGCCGGACTGGAAAAGGCAGACGACCCGCTTGGCCTTGGGCGCGAAGTGCGGCACCCCGGGGAGACCCCCGACGCGGGAGCCGGCGCCCGCCCCCGCCTTGGCGAGGAGGTCGGGGAGGAGCATGGTGCCCAGCGCGAGGCCGCCGATGCCGCGGGCGGCCTGGCCGACGAAGGTGCGCCGCGTGAGATGCTCAAGGTGCTCGATCCGGGGGTCCATGTCAGTTGCGGGTGATGGTCTCGCTCAGGTTGAGGAGGAGGGAGGCGACCTGCATCCAGGCGGCCTGCTCGCCCGAGGGGATCTCGCCCCGGACCGCGGAGTCCCCGACGCGAAGCGCGGCGGCGGCGCGGGCCGGGTCGGCGGCGTAACGCGCGCGCTCGCGGGCGAGGGCGGAGAGGAGGACGCCGGACTCGCGCTCGGTGGGAGGCCGGCCGAGGGTTTCCAAGGCGGCCCAGCGGACGCGGGAGGCGTCGTCGCCCGGGCGGGCGGCGACCCGGCCGCCGAGGGCGCGCGCCGCCTCGGCGAACTGCGTGTCGTTGAGGGTCACCAGCGCCTGGAGGGGCGTGATGGTCTGGGGGCGGTCCACGGCGCAGACCTCGCGGTTGGGCGCGTCGAAGGCGGCGAGGTTGGGAGGAGGGGCGGTGCGCTTCCAGTAGGTGTAGAGGCTGCGGCGGTAGAGCTTGTCGCCGTGGTCCTGGACGAAGGTCTGGGCGGTGGCCGGGGTGGACCCGTAATGGCTGACCTCGCGCCAGAGGTCGAAGGGGCTGTAGGGATTGACGCTCGGTCCGCCGAGGTCGCGCACGAGGAGGCCGGAAACCTTGAGGGCGTGGTCGCGGATGAACTCGGCCGGCAGCCGGAAACGGGGCCCTCGGGCGAGCAGCCGGTTGGACGGGTCGCGCTCGAGGAGGCCGGGGGTCGCGCGGCTCGACTGGCGGTAGGTCTGGGAAAGCACGAGCAGCCGAAGCAGGCGGCGGTGGTCCCAGCCGGAGTCGACGAAATCGACCGCCAGCCAATCGAGCAGCTCGGGATGCGAGGGCAAGGCTCCCTGCAGGCCGAAGTCGGCCGGGGTGGAGACCAGGCCGGTCCCGAAGAGCATCTTCCACGCGCGGTTGACGGCGACGCGCGCGGTCAGGGGATTGTCCGGCATCGTCACCCAGCGGGCCAGCCCGAGTCGGTCGGCGGTCGACCCCTCGGGGAGGGGCGGGAGGAAGGAAGGCGTGCCGGCGGCGACCTTCTCCCTGGGCTGGCTGTAGTCGCCGCGCTCCAGGATGAAGGTCTCGCGAGGCTGGGAGGACACGGCCATGACCATGGTCGGGTGCGGCTCGGTCAGGGCGCGGAGCCGCTCCTCGGCGTTGGCGAGGTCGACGCGCGCGGCGCGAAGCGCGTCGGCATGGGCGGCGACATGCTCCCACAGCCGGGCGCGCTCGGCCGGCCCGCGGGCCTCGGCGGGCTTGCCGAGGATGGCGAGGATGTCGTCAGGCAGGTCGGTGCCGTCGTCATCGCCGGTGAAGACGTAGAGCCGGGCCTCCGGGGCCGCGCGGGAGGCGAAATAGACCTGGGTGGTGAGCCAGGGGTGGGTTTCGGCGGTGATCGGGCGCTCGAAGGTGAGGGTCAGGTGCACCTCGCCCTTCGCCTCGGGAGCGGGCGACCAGCCGCGATGCTTGTCGAACGCGCGCACATCGGCGGCGGGGTGGCGGGGGTGCCAGGAGCTGGCGGTGACGCGCGAGAAGCGCATCAGGCGATGGAGGTTGACCTGGTCGGAGGGAACGCGGTCGGCGGTGGCGTCGACCGCGGTGAGAAGGAAGTTGGAGGCGGGGAAGACGAGGCGGATGCCGGCGATGGGACGATCGGTGCGCGGGGTCTGGCCCAGGACGTCGTAGGCGGCGGCGCCGAGGCCGCGCAGGAGGTTGCCCTCGACGGAGAAGCCGCCGCCGCTGTTGGGGGTGGAGATGCGCTGCAGGGGGACGGGATGGAGCTGGATGCCGCGGGCGCGCTCGGCGAGGCGCGCGCGCTGCTCGCGCTCCCAGGCGGCGAGCAGGGCCTCGTCGGGGGTGGCGAGGAGGGCGCGGAGCACGGCGATTCGGCCGCGGACACGCTCGGGGTCGCCGGCGCGGAGGGGCGTGCGGAGCTTGGCGACCGGGCCGGCGTTGGCGCCGCCGTCGCCGTCCAGGCCCTTGTCGCCGAGCGTGTTGAAGTAGGCGAAGAGGCGGAAGTAGTCGCGCTGGCTGAGGGGGTCGTACTTGTGGTCGTGGCACTGGGCGCAGGCGAGGGTGAGACCGAGCACGGCCTCGCCGAGGGTGCGGACGCGGTCGGCGTTGTAGTTGGCGAGGTTCTCCTCGGGAATGGTCCCGCCCTCGTGGGTGACCATGTTGTTGCGCTGGAAGCCGGTGGCGACGAGCTGGGCCTCGGTGCGGCCCGGCAGCAGGTCGCCCGCGAGCTGCTCGACCAGGAAGCGGTCGTAGGGAAGATTGTCGTTGAAGGCCTGGATGACCCAGTCGCGCCAGAGCCAGAGGTGGCGGCCGCCGTCGATGGAGTAGCCGTTGGTGTCGGCGTAGCGGGCGGCGTCGAGCCACTCGAGCGCGAGGCGCTCCCCGTGGTGGGGGCTGGCGAGGAGCCGGTCGACGAGGCGGACATAGGCGTCAGGGTCGGGATCGCGCACGAAGGCCTCGACCTCCTCGGCGGTCGGCGCGAGGCCGGTCAGGTCCAGGCTGACCCGCCGGATGAGGGTGGCGCGGTCGGCCTCGGGCGAGGGGGAGAGGCCCTCCGCGCGCAGGCGGTGGCGCACGAAGGCGTCGACCGGGTTGGGGGCGACGCCGCGGGGCACGGCGGGCAGTCGGGGAGGCACGAAGGCCCAGTGGGGCTCGTAGGGCGCGCCCTGCTCGATCCAGCGGCGTAGGATGTCCTTCTGCGCCGGGGTGAGCGCAAGGTGGGACTCCGGCGGCGGCATGAGGTCGTCCGGGTCGTCGGAGATGATGCGCTGCCAGGCGAGGCTGCCGGCCAGCTTGCCGGGGGCGATGGCCGGGCCGTCCTCGCGCGGGGCGACCGCGTCCTCGCGGCGGTCGAGCCGGAGCTTGGCCTTGCGCCCGTGCTCGTCGAACCCATGGCAGGAAAAGCAGTTCTCGGAGAGGATCGGCCGGACATCCCGGTTGTAGGAGACAGGGTCGCCGAGGCCGCACGCGGCGACCATCGTCAGACCAAGGGCGGCAAGGCGAGACACGGAGGGTATTACAAGAGTCGCCGTCCGAGGTTCCGCAAGAGGGAACCTCGGACGCGGACGGACGCTCTATGCCTCATTCCCATGACCCCGCCCCGACCCTCCCGACGCGATTTTCTCGGCACCGCCGCCCTCGGGCTGGCCGGCCTCGCGGCCGGCGCTCCCAGGCTCGCCGGCCAGGAGGCCAAGCCGGTCGCGGCGAAGCGCCCTCCCAACCCCTACGTCTACAAGTTCAAGGTCGGGGAGCTCGAGGCGTTCTCGATCAGCGACGGGCACATGCTGTTCAAGGAGGGCCTGGGGCTGATGCACCCGGAGTCGGACCGTCCGCGCATGAAGGCGACGCTCGAGGCGGGGCGGGAGCGGACGGACGCCCTGCCCCTCTACATCAACATCCTCGGGCTGAGGAAGGGCGACGAGGTCGCGCTGGTCGACGCGGGCTTCGGGGCGCGGCACCCCTGGGTCCAGTTCGGCTGGATGGAGGAGGGGCTGGCCGCGCTGGGCATCAGGCGCGAGCAGGTGACGGCCGGCTTCCTCAGCCACGGGCACAGCGACCACCTCGACGGCTTCGTGGACGGCGACAAGCCGACCTTTCCCAACGCGAAGGTCTACGCCCTGCGGGAGGAGATCGATTTCTGGCGCGCGCCGGAGCCGGACTTCTCCAAGACGAGGCGCGACCGCAAGCCTCTGCCCAACATGGTCAGGCAGGCCCGGAAGTGCCTGGACATCCTGGAGCGCCACGGACGGCTCGAGGCGGTGCGCGACGGCGACCGGCGCTGGCACGACGCGGTGGAGATCCTCGCGGCGCCCGGACACACCGCGGGCCACGCCTGCTACGAGATCCGCTCGGGCGGGGAGTCGCTGGTGCATCTCAGCGACATGGTCCACCACCACCAGCTGATGTTCGAGGACACGGGCTGGACGATCGCGCTCGACCACGACCACGAGGTGGCGATCGCCAGCCGGCGGAAGCTGTTCAAGCGCATCGCCGCGGCCAGGGCGCGGGCCTTCGCGTTCCACATCCCCTGGCCCGGCCTGGGCACGGTGGTGCCCAAGGGAGACCATTTCGCCTGGGTGCCCGAGCGCTGGAGCTGGGGATCCTGAGCGGACCCCGAGCGCCGCGACGGCGACACGGAGAGGTCCGCCAACCAAGGTGGAGTTTGCCGGGAGCCCGGCGAGGCTTAGGCGGTGGAACTGCCCCCGATACGCATCGCGGATCTGGTCATCGGCCTGCTGGCGGTGGTCAACGGCGCCGTGCTTCTCCCTCACTTCGGGAAGCTCGGGGAGCGCTTCGCGAAGTGGCGGGTTGCCTGCTTCTTCATGATGCTGTGCGGCTTCTTTGTCGCCTTCGGGGAATTCATCCACGAGCTCGACTTCCTGGGATTGGCTTGGCCCATGGGGGCTCCCGGTCAAGGCTGGCGGAGAGGGAGGGATTGGCTGCGCCGCTGGCGCGGCTACGGGCCTGCGGCCCAATCCTTCGGATTGCCTGTTCGGCCTGCGGCCTCACCGAACCGAGGTTCTCATCCCTCCCCGGGCGAGCGATGGGCCTGGCGAAGGCTGGCGGAGAGGGAGGGATTCGAACCCCCGGAACCCTCGCGGGCTCGCCTGATTTCAAGTCAGGTGCAATCGACCACTCTGCCACCTCTCCGTGAGGCGCATCTTGGCCGGGGCAGGCGGGGAGTCCAAGCAGAATGACTTGGACGTGCGGCGGGATTCCCGAGAGGGGACCAAGCAGCCGCCGATCTCCGGGGTCAATCGCCCAGGATCGCCTGAGGCATCTCCGGTTTCGCCACAGGGCGCAGCGTCGGACAGGAAAAAACATGGCCGAGCGTGGCGAGACCCCCCTGCCCCTCTTCCCCGCGGCGGAGCGGGCGATCCAACGGCTCTGGGCCGAGGGGCGCATCGCGACGCCGGCGCGAGCCGCCTCGGGCGCCGTGGTGGAGATTCTCGAGCCCGGAAGGTGGAACCGGCTGGGCGGGCCCGACTTCCTGGGGGCGGAGCTGCGCGTGGACGGCGCGCGGGTGCGGGGCGACGTGGAGATCGACCTGCGCTCGTCGGGCTGGCGCGAGCACGGTCACGGGCGCGACCCGGCGTTCCGGGGTGTCATCCTGCACGCCGTCCTGCTGGGGCCGGCCGAGCCGGTGCGCACCTGCCAAGGCGCGGCCCCGGAGGTGATCGAGCTGCTGCCGCTGCTCCCGGAGGACCTGGAGGGGGCGGCCGAGCACGACGCGCTGCTCGAGCTGAGGGGAAGGGATGCGGAGATCGGGCGGCTCGTCCGCGAGGGCAACCCGGACCTGGAGCGCGACCTGCGTCGCCGGGCGCGGGAGCGGTTTGACGCCAAGGCGGGCGCCTTGGCGCGGCGGTTGGGCGCGGACGGCTGGGCGGCGACCTGCCATCGCGCCGCGCTGGAGGCGATGGGGCACGGGGGAAACCGGGCGCCGATGGCGGCCCTGGGCCTGAGCCACGACGCGGCGGCGTTCGCGACGGCCGATCCGTCTCGGCTCTACCTGGAGCAGACGGGGCGGTGGCGCCTGCACGGCGTGAGGCCCGCCGGGCACCCGCACCGGCGGCTGGAGACGTACGCGGAGCTGTGCCGGGCCCGCCCGGACTGGCCGGAACGGCTGGCGCGGTGGCTCGGGGAGGCGGCCCGGGGGCGGGGCGCGCGCGCGGGCTTGTCGGACGGCGTCCTGGGCGGCGCCCTGCCCGTCTCGCTGGCCGACACGCTGGCGACGGACGCGCTCCTGCCGCTGGGCGGGGCGGAGCTGCGGGAAACCTGGCTCGAATGGCCGGCCGGCCTGAGACCGGACGACCTGGAGGCGGCGCGCGGCCGGCTGGGAATGGCCGGGAGGGCGCGCAACTGGCAGGTGCAGGGCATGTTGCACACGCTGGGCCGGGGAGGAAAGGGTTGAAGGGGGACGGCGGCCGGGCCAAGGGTCGGGCATGCGCCGCCGCCGGTCCAGGTTCGCCCGCCACGCCCTGCTCGCCCTCCTCGCGCTCATCGCGGGGGCGCTGGCGATGCGCTGGCACGCACGGGAGGCGGCGCTGAGCTACGGGCGGATCGTGCAGCAGGCGCTGTTCGAGCAGGAGGAGGCGGCGGCGAGGCAGGGCAAGCCGCGGAAACGCGAGCTGTTCGAGGAGGCCGAGATGCGGCAGGCGATGGCGACGATGGGGGCGTGGTGGAATCCCCTGGCGCTGGATTACCACGCGAGGGCGGAGGACCTGCGCACGGGGCTCGTCTACCTGCACATCCAGCTGAACCTGCCGACGGCGGAGCGCTTCCGGCGGCCGCCGAGGCTGCGACACTTCACGATGGAGCCGGGGGACAGGACGGACGACGCGGTCCGGCGCGCCCTGCGGACGCTGCTGGACGACTACATGGACTACGTCGGGACCCGCTGAGGGTCAGGCGGTCATGGCGCGGACGCGGCGCAGGGAGGCCTCGAGGCGCAGGACCTCCTCCTCGGTGTTGTAGAAGGCGAAGGAGGCGCGGACGGTGCCCGGGATGCCGAGGAGGGACATGAGGGGCATGCAGCAGTGGTGGCCGACGCGGACGGCGACGGCGTCGGCGTCGAGGAGCGTGCCGACGTCGTGGGGATGGGCCCCGTCGAGGAGGAAGGAGACAACGGCGACCTTGTCGGGCGCCTCGCCGACGATGCGGAGCCCGGGGATGGAGCGGAGCCGCTCGGTGGCGAGCGCGAGCAGCCGCTGCTCGTGGGCGTGGGCGGCGGGGCGGAGGGCGGCGACGTAGCGGAGCGCGGCGGCCAGGCCGACCGCGCCGGCGATGTGGGGCGTGCCGGCCTCGAAGCGCTCGGGCGCGGCGCGGTAGGTGGTGCCGGCGAAGTCGACGCGCTGGATCATGTCGCCCCCGCCTTGGTAGGGGGGCATGGCGTCGAGGAGCTCGGGGCGGCCCCAGAGGACGCCGATGCCGGTGGGACCGCAGACCTTGTGGCCGGAGAAGCAGAGGAAGTCGCAGCCGAGGGCGGCGACGTCGACGTCGAAGTGGCTGGCGGACTGGCAGGCGTCGACGAGCACGGCGGCGCCGGCGGCCTTGGCCAGCCGGGTCATCTCCGCGACGGGGTTGACCGTCCCGAGGGCGTTGGAGACGTGGGTGAACGCGGCCATGCGGGTGCGGGGGCCGAGGAGTCGGGCGAAGGCGGCGAGGTCGACCTCGCCGCGCGGCGTGACCGGGCACGGGACGACGCGCGCGCCGGCGCGCTCGGCGGCGATCTGCCAGGGCACGATGTTGGCGTGGTGCTCCATCGCGGTGAGCAGGATCTCGTCGCCGCTCCGGAGATGGGCGCGCCCCCAGCTGTCGGCCACGAGGTTGATCGCCTCGGTGGCGCCGCGGACGAAGACAACGCCGCGGGGGTCCGGCGCGCGGAGGTAGCGGGCGACCTCGGCGCGGGACTGCTCGAAGAGGGCGGTGGCCTCCTCGCTCAGCCGGTAGACGCCGCGGTGGATGTTGGCGTGCTGCTCGGCATAGTAGCGGGAGACGGCGTCGATGACGGCGCGGGGCTTCTGGGCGCTGGCGGCGCTGTCAAGGTAGGCGAGCGGCTTGCCCCGCTCGCGCCGGGCGAGGAGGGGGAAGTCGGCGCGGACCCGGTCGACGTCGAAGGAGGCCATGGGGGCAACCTAGGCGCGACGCGGCGGCGCGCAACCGGGGAAGTCAGTCCGCGGAAGGCAGCCGGATGCCCTTGCGGAGGTAGGTGGGCACGTCGACATCCTCGCCGTTGAAGAGATTGGGCGCGCTGGTGCCGAAGAGGCCGCGGCGCAGGTTCTCCTCCTGGGCGAAGCTGAAGAGCTGCTGGGGCGAGGGGGCGGCGGCGCGCGCGCCCTTGCGGCCGCGGGGCGACGGCGAGGGGGCGGGAGCCGGGGCGGGGGCGACGGGCGCGGGGCTGGCGGCGAGGAAGGAGACCCGGGCGGAGGCGGGATCGGCCGCGTCGATGCGGGCCCCGAGCAGGGTGATGCGGTCGCCGCCGAGCTCGGATCGGAGCGCGGCGACGGCGGCCTGGCAGTCGCCGGTGGTGAGGCCGGGGCCGCCCACCACCTGGACGAGAAGATGCTCGTGGCGGCCGGCCTCGGGGCCGTGGGGGTGGAGGGGCGAGGCGAGGGCGGCGCGCGCGGCGGCGAGCACGGCGCCCTCGCCCTCGGCGCGTCCGGTGGAGAAGGCCGCGCGCGAGCCGGGGGCGGGCAGCAGGGAGCGAAGGGCGCCGGGGTCGAGGGGAAGGAGGGCGCCCTCGGCGAAGAACCCGGAGATGGCCTCGATCGCGGCGGAGATCCAGCGCCCGGTCTCGGCAAAGAGCTCGGAGACGGGCGCGGAGGCGGGGGCGAGCTGGAGGAGGGCGTCGTTGCGAAGGACGACGGTGCCGTGGGCGGCGCGGTGGAGGGCGACGAGGGCGTCGCGGGCCGAGGCGAGCCGGCGCTCGCCCTCGTGCGAGAAGGGCAGCGTCGCGAGGGCGAGGACGGTGGCGCCGGCCTCGGCGGCGAGGGCTGCGAGGACGGGGGTGGCGCCGCCGCCGATGCCGCCGCCCAGGCCGGCGACGAGCACGACGACGGGAGCGCCGGCGAGGCGCCGGCGGAGCTCGGCGGTCTCGGCCTCCGCGGCGTCGGACCCGAGCCGGGTCTCGCCGCCCGCGCCCAGGCCGCGCAGGGAGGAGCGGCCGAGCTGGACCTGGTCGGCGACGCCGGAGGCGGCGAGGGCGGCGGCGTCGGCGTCGACGGCGAGGCAGCGCACGGTGCCGGGGAGGGAGCCCGCCAGGCGGCCGACGAGGGAGGAGCCGGCGCCGCCGACGCCGACGAGGAGGATGGGGGCCGCGGGCGACATGCTCAGCTGCGGAAGAGGTTGCGGAGGATGTCCCAGAAGCCGGCCGGGCGGCGGCGGGGCGGCGCCTCGTTGACCAGGGCGGCCGCGACGAGGCCGAGGACGCAGGCGTACTCGGGTCGGCGGAGCTGGGCGGCCTCGGTGGCGGGGATGGCGCACCGGGCGGGGAGGCCGAAGACCTCGCCGGCGGCGACGGGAAGCTCGGCGAGCTGGGAGGCGCCCCCGGTGAGGATGACCCCGGAGGGAAGGAAGGCGGGGGTGAGGTCGACATCGCGCCCGAAGATCTGCCGGAGCCGGCCGGCGACATCCTGGCGCACCTGCTCGAGGAGCTCGCGCACGCGGACGGACGCGACGAGGTTGATGGTGGCGCGGTTGAACTGGAGCTCGCCGCCGGGGAGGCCCTCCTTGACGATGGTCTTGTTGGCGTCGTCGGGATGGTGCACGGCGGAGGCGAACTTGAGCTTGATGTCCTCGGCCACGTCGCGCCGGACCCGCAGGGCCGAGCAGAGGTCGTTGGTCACATGCTCGCCGCCGACGGGCACGCAGCCGGCGCAGAGGATGTGGCCGCGGTAGTGGAGGATCCAGCTGGTGGTGCCGGCCCCGAGGTCGAGGACGAGGCAGCCGGTGCGCTTGTCGCCCTCGCCGGCCACCGCGCAGGCGGAGGCGTGGCTGCCGAGGAGGAACTCGTTGATCTCGAGGCTCATGCCGTTCAGCATGCCGATGCGCTGGCGGAGGGATCCCTCCTCGTGGGTGACCCGCCAGAAGCTGGTCTCGAGGCGCTCGCCGGTCATGCCGACGGGATTGGCGACCTGGCGGCCGTCGAGCAGCGTGGGCTGCGCCATGTAGAGAAGGGTCATCCGGCCGGGCGGCGGCTCGATGCGCCGGGCGGAGGCGGCGGCCCCCAGGGAGTCGGCCACGGTGACGCGGCGGTCGCGGCCCGGGACGGTGAGGATACCCTTGACGCGCTCGCCGTCGACCTGGGGCCCGTTGACGGAGGCGTAGACGTTGCGGAGCGTGAAACCGGCGCTGGCCTCGGCGTCGGCGACGGCCCCGTGGACGCACTCGGTCAGGCGCTCGAGGTCCTCGACGACGCCCTTGACCACGCCCTCGGTGCGGCGCTCGCCGAAGCCGAGGAGCCGGACGCTCCGGTCGACGACCTGGCCGACGAGGACCACGGTCTTGGCGGTGCCGATGTCGACCGCGGCGATGCGGGGAGGGAGGGGGACGGTGCGGCGCTTGCTCATCGGGAGGCGGCGGGTACGAGGCGGGGTTCCATGGTGACGGTGCCGGGCTGGGAGCGGTTGCGGACGTGCAGCTTGAGCACGTAGCCGCGCGCGGTCATCCCGGGGCGGCGGAGAAGCTCGTCCACGCGGAGGCCGGCGAGGACCGCAAGCTCGCGGTTCCACTCGGCGTTGGAGAAGACGATCTCCTCGAGCGCGGGACGATCGGCGGGCTGCGAGGCGGGACGGACGATGACCCGGAAGGTGGCCCCGGGGATGTCGGTCCGGCCGTCGAGGCAGTCGCGGAGGGAGACGGCCTGCCACTCGGCGTGGAGCTGCCCGTGGCCGGCCCGGGCGGCGGCGAGGAAGGCGGCGGCGAGCTCGAGGCCGGCGGAGCGGCGCTCGCCGCCCGAGGATTCGGGGGGAAGGTCGGTGACGAGGGGAAGGTTGCGCACGGCCTGGGCGGGATAGCCGGCGCCGGCGAAGGGGACGCCGTCGGCGCCGAGCAGGCGGATGGAGGGGACGGCGCCGGGCGCGGCGACCGGCTCGAGGCGCGCCACCGCGAGGCGCTCGCGCAGCTCGACCTCAAGGGCGCCGTCGGCGAGGCGGCGGACGCGGGCGCCGAGGACCTGGGGATCGGCCTCGAGGGACTGGCGGATGGCGGCGACGTCGCGCGCGGAGGAGGATCCGGAGGGGAAGGCGAGGGCCCGGACCGCGTCCTCGGGCAGCCAACCGTCGGTCCGCACGCGCAGCGCGGAGGCGCGGGGCCCGGCGGGCGCCTCGTCGAGGGCGAACCAGGTGAGGCAGGCCATGCCGGCCAGCAGCAGCCCGATGAGCGCGGCGTTGAACCAGGAGCGGGCGGCGCGCCGTCGGCCGGTCGCGCCCGCGGGGACGCGCTGGACATCCTGGGAGATCAGCTTGCGCCAGTCGCGGTCGTCGGCGCGGGCGAAGGCGTCGGGCGTGCGCAGCCCGAGCATCCGTCGGACGATGGGGGGAATCACGGACGCGCTCCTTCCTGCGCCCGGCGAAGGGCGGGCTCGGCCATCCGCGACACGAGCTGGGCGTAGCCGATGCCCCGGCAGCGGGCGCTGTCGGGCAGGAGGCTGGTCTCGGTCATCCCGGGCAAGGTGTTGATCTCCAGGATAGAGAAGCGGCCATCGGCCGAGAGCACAAGGTCGACCCGGGCGAAGTCGCGGCAGCCGCAGGCGGCGAAGGCGGCCTCGGCGGCGCGGCCGATGGCGGCGGCGAGGGCGGGGGGCAGGTCGGCCGGGGCGATGTGCTCGGAGCCGCCCGGGGTGTACTTGCTCGCGTAGTCGTAGACACCGCCGGGGGCGAGGATCTCGACGACGCCGAGGGCCTCGCCGCCGAGGAGCCCGACCGTGAGCTCCCGTCCGACGAGAAGGGGCTCGGCCATCCAGCGGCCGCCCGGGGGCAGCGAGGCCAAGGCCTCGGCGATCTCGCCGATTCCGGAGGCGCGGCGAAGGCCGACGCTGCTCCCTTGGTCGACCGGCTTGACAAAGACCTGCTCGCCCAGGCGGGCCGCCAGGTCGCGGGCGGCGGGGGGCCGGCCGCCGGGGAACTCGACCTCGTCGGCGACAGGGAGGCCGGCGACGCGCAGCCGGGCCTTGGTTGCGACCTTGTCCATGCAGAGGCGGCTGGCGGCGGCGTCCGAGCCGGAATAGGCGACGCCGCGCCGCTCAAGCGCCTCCTGGAGCCCGCCGCCCTCCCCCCAGCCGCCGTGAAGGAGGGGAAGGACGGCGTGGGCGCGGGGATCGAGCCAGGAGGGAAGCTCGTCGGCATCGAGCTCGGCGAGGCGGGCGGAGGGGAGGGCCCGGGCGGCGCATCGGCCGGAGACGAGGGAAACCTCGCGCTCGGAGGAGCGCCCGCCGCAGAGGATGACAAGCCGGGGGCTCACAGCACCTCCCCCCATTCCTTGCCGAGCAGGAGAATCTCGGGCTCGAGCTGGATGCCGCTGGCCTCGCGGACACGGGACCGGACCCGGCGCATGAGGGCGAGCACGTCGTCGGACGAGGCGGCGCCGGGATTGACGATGAAGTTGGCGTGGACGGGCGAGACGAGCGCGTCCCCGGATGCGAGGGACTTGAGCCCGGCGGCGTCGATGAGGGCGCCGGCCTTGGCGCCGGGAGGATTGCGGAAGACGCAGCCGGCGCTGGGCTCGCGGGGCTGGGAGGCGCGGCGGCGGGCGGCGAGGTCGGCCATGCGGGCGCGGATGGCCTCGGGTTGGTCCGTCCGCTCGGCGCGCAGGACGGCGGACAGGACGAGGGCGCCATGGAGCTGCGGGCAGTCGCGGTAGCCGGCGTCGAAGGCCTCGCGCGGGGCGGAGCGCCGCGCGCCGTCGGCATCGAGCCAGTCGACCGACTCGACGCGGTCGAAGATCCAGGCGCCCATGGCGCCGGCGTTCATGCGCAGGGAGCCGCCGACGGTGCCGGGAATGCCCTCGAGGAACTCCAGCCCGGCCAGGCCGAGGCGGGCGGCGACCCCGCAGACCTCCTTGAGGCGGGCGCCGCCGCCGACACGGAGGCGGAGGTCGCCGAGGGGCTCGACCCGCGTCCACGCGTCCGCGGCGAGATGGATGACGAGGCCCTCGTAACCGCCGTCGGGCACGAGCAGGTTGGAGCCGCGGCCGAGGACGAAGGCGGGAAGGCCGGCGCGGCGCGCGGCGCGGAGGAGCTCCGTCGCGTCGGATTCCGTGGCCGGCTCGGCGTACCAGGCGGCGGGGCCGCCGACCCCGAGGGTGACGCGGCGGGCGAGGGGCTCGGCGCGGCGGAGGACGGACGCGGGGGAGAGCCGGCCGCCGAGGCGCGCCGCGAGATCGTCCTCGGCGCGGGCGAAGGCGAGCGCGTCGCGGTCGACGTCGCCCGCGCCGACGAAGGCGACGGTGGCGGGGCCGTCGGCGAGGAAGCGGCGGAGGAGGGACGGGAGGCGGGCGCGGTCGGGGACGAGCTCGAAGCGGGGGTCGGCGGCGGGAAGGAGGTCGGACGAGGCGCCGCCCTCGACGGGGGTCTCGCCGGCGGCGTAGACGGGAAGGAGCAGGATCCGGTCGGCGACCGCGAGGGCGTCGCGGAAGGCGGCGGCGTACTGGCGGGTGCGGGTGTGCCGATGGGGCTGGAAGACGACGGCGAGCCGGCCGGGGGCGGTCTCGCGGAGGAGGCCGAGGAGGGCGGCGATCTCGGTCGGGTGGTGGGCGTAGTCGGCGACGACGCGCAGGCCGGGCCGGTCGAGCAGCGTGTCCTGCCGGCGGCGGATGCCGGCCCAGTCGCCGAGGGGACGCTCGCCCAGGCGACCGGCGACATGCCAGGCGACGGCCAGGGCGAGCCCGGCGTTGGCGCGGTTGAAGGCGCCCTCGACGGGCAGCTCGAGGCTGGCGCGGGGCCAAAGGCCGGAGAGCGTCGCGCGCGAGCGGCCGGGACCGGCGGACGCGGCGTCGAGGGCGAGGTCGCCGCCAGGCCCCACGGTGAGCACGCGGGCGGAGCAACCCTCGGCGAGCCGGCGCAGCCGGGCGCTGTCGGCGGGGATGAGGATGAGCGAGGAGGTCCGGCGGAAAAGGTCGGCGAAGACGCGCTCGAGGTCGGCCTCGGAGCGGTAGTAGTCGGGATGATCCCAGTCGAGGTTGACGGCGACGGTGACCTCGGGCGAGAAGGCCCCGATGGTGCCGTCGCTCTCGTCGACCTCCGCCACCAGCCAGTCGGAGGCGCGGGCGGCTCGGGCGGGCGGCGAGGCGGGGTCGCGGAAGAGGCCGCCGAGGACGTGCCCGAAGTCGGCGCCCGCGGCGTCGAGCGCCGCGATGACCATCCCGCAGGTGGTGGTCTTGCCGTGGCTGCCGCAGACCGCGACCAACCGGCGGCCGGCGGCGGCGCGGGCGAGGAGCTCGCCGCGCCGCACGAGCTCGGCGCCGCGCGAGGCGGCGAGGGCGCGGAGGGGATGGCCGGGGGCGACGGCGGCGGAGTGGCCGACCACCTCGGGCGACCAGCCCGAGGCCCAGGGGTCCGGGTCGAGGGGGATGCCGGCGCTCCGCAGATGGTCGAGCATCGGGCCGCGCGGGGCGTCGTCCCACGCGCGCACCTCGTGGCCGGCCGCGCGAAGGTAAAGCGCGAGGGGTCCCACGCCCATGCCGCAGGCGCCGAGCATCCAATGGCGGCTCATGCGGCCGCCTCCTTTCGCGCCGCGGGAAGGTCGGCGAGCACGGCCTCGAGCAGGCCGCCCCAGCGGTTGGCGGCGTGGACCCTGCCCTGCCCCTCGCGGAGCGAGGCGAGCTCGGCGGGATGGGCGAGCAAGCCGGAGACAATCGGCAGGAGGGAGCCGATCTCGGCCTCGGGGCAGACCTTGGCCGCGCCCTCGGCGGCGGCGGCGCGGGCGTTGGCGGACTGGTGGTCGTCGGCCGCGGAGGGCAGCGGGACAAGCACGGCGGGAAGGCGGCAGGCGGCGAGCTCGGCCAGGGTGCCGGCGCCGGCCCGGCTGACCGCGAGGTCGGCGGCGCCGTAGGCCTCGGCCATCCGGTCGCAGAAGGGGAGGAAGCGGGCGACCGAGCCGGCGGCGCGCTCCTCACCCGAGCGTCCGCCCGGGCCGCTGAGGCAGAGGAGATGGACGCCGAGGCGGGCGAGCTCGGGGAGGGATTCGGCCGACCAGCGCGTCAGGGCCGAGGCGCCCTGGCTGCCGCCGACGACGAGGAGGAGCCGGCCCTCGGCGGGGAATCCAAGCGCGGCGCGGGCGGCGTCGCGCGGACGCGGGCCGATCTCCGCGCGGAGAGGGAAGCCGCCGGCGCGAAGGCGGGAGGCGGGCACGGCGGGAAGCGAGACGCCGGAGGGAACGTGAACGGTGGAGGCGAGCCGGGCGAGGAGGCGGACGGCCTTGCCGGGGACGCGGTTGGCCTCGTGCAGGTGGACGGGGACGAGGAGCAGGCGGGCGACGAGCGCGGGGGCGAGCGAGAGGTAGCCGCCGAAGCAGACCACGGCCGCGGGGCGGCGCCGAAGGAGGAGCCAAAGGCTGTCGGCCAGGGCGACCAGCCCGAGGAGGAGGAAGGCGAGCCGGCCGCGGAGGCCGGGGCCCCAGCCGCGGCCGTGGCCCCGGCGGAAGGCGAGGGCGGGGTAGCGCGCGGCCATGAGGGTGTCGACCCCCTTGCCGCTGACCAGGAGGAGGCAATCGGCGCCGCGGGCCGCGAGCTGCTCGGCGAGGGCGATGCCGGGGGCGAGGTGGCCGCCCGTGCCGCCGCAGACAAGGAGGACGCGGGTCATGGCGCGGAGGCGGGCACGACGGCGGGCCGCAGCGCCGGGCGCCCGCCGTCGCGGAGCGCGTTGAGCATCAGGCCGATGAGCACGGCCGAGGTGACGAGGTTGGTGCCGCCGTAGCTGACGAAGGGCAGCGAGATGCCCTTGGTGGGAAGAAGCCCGGTCACGACGCACATGTTGACGAGGGCCTGCAGGGTGAGGAAGAGCACGCAGCCGAGGGCGAGCGAGAGGCGGAAGAGGTCGGTGCAGGCCCGGAGCTCGCGCATGACAAGGTGGAAGACGAGGAGGTAGATGCCCGCGACGCCGACGGTGGCGACGAGGCCCCATTCCTCCCCGATGATGGTGAAGACGAAGTCGGTGTGGGCCTCGGGGAGGTAGGCCCGCTGCTGCAGGCCGTTGCCGGGCCCGGCGCCCGTGACGCCGCCGACGGCGAAGGCGAGCATGCCCTGGAAGAGCTGGTAGGACTCGTCGCCCTGGCGGCCCTCGGGATCGAGGAAGGAGAGGAAGCGACGGAGACGGCTGCCCCAGTTGAGGATGAGGTAGGTGAAGGCGACGCTGCCGAGGGCCAGGGTGGCGCCGAGGTAGCTCAGGCGGGCGCCGCCGACGAAGAGCATGGCGAAGGCGACGAAGCAGCAGAGCACGATGGTGCCGAGGTCGGGGCCGAGGGCGATGCCCGCGCAGATGCCGAGGACAGGCAGCATGGGGCGGAGGAACCCGTCGCGCAGGTCCTCCCAACGGCCGCGGGTGAAGAGATAGGGCTGCCGCCCGGAAAGGGTGACGAAGGGCTCGCGGATGGGCAACGAGCGGCGCTGCCAGCGGGCGATGTGGTCGGCGACGAGGATGACCAGGACCACCTTGGCGAGGTCGGAGGGCTGAAGCCGGAAGAGGCCGAAGTCGATCCAGCGCCAGGAACCGTTGACCATGCGGCCGATGCCGGGCATGCGGGCGAGGAGGAGCAGGAGGAGGACGAGGCCGAAGAGAGGCCAGCGAAGCTCCCGGAGACGGTCGAGGTCGACGCGCCAGGCGAGCCAGCCGAGGAGCAGGGCGATGGGGGTGTAGGCGAGCTGGCGGGCGACCGCCGCGGTGGGCTCGCGAAGGGACATCGAGTAGCCCGCGCTGAAGAGCGCGATCAACCCGAAGGTGACGAGCAGGAGGATGAGCAGGGGGACGAGCAGGGTGGCGCGCGCCACCCCCGTGGGCGCGCCAACCTGCTCGACCTTGAACTGCATCGACCGGGGCGGGGGCCTTACCGGGTGCCGGAACCGAAGCCGCCGAAGCCGCCGGCAGGGATGCCGTTGGCGGGAGCGGGCGCGGCGGGAGCGGGCTGGGCCGGCGCGGGCTGGGCCGGCGCGGCGGGGGCGGGCTGGGCCGGCGCGGGCGCGTCGGCATTGTACCCGGTGAAGCCGCCGAAGCCGCCCTGGGGAATCACGGAAGGGGCGGGGCGGGCGGCGGGGGTCCCGGCGGCGGGAGCGGCGGCGCCGGCCTTGGGGGCGGGCGCGACATAGTCCTTCGCGGGGATGGTCAGCTTCTGGCCGATGCGGAGGAGCGCGTTGAGCTCAAGCCCGTTGGCGCCGGCGAGCTGGGCGACGGTCACGCCCTCGCGGCGGGCGATGACGAAGAGGTTCTCGCCCTTGGCGACGACGTGCGTGCCGCCGGGGCCGACGGCCTGGACGACGGGACGGGGAGCGGCCTCGACGGGCGCGGGGCCGTCGTTGAGGCCGGCGCCGCCAGCGGGGGACGGGGCGGGCGCGGGCGCGGCCGAGGCGGTGCCGGACGTGCCGGAGAAGGCGCCGAGGTCGGCGGTCTTCTCGAAGCCGGTGGTCGTGCGGCAGCCGTTGACGCCGACGAGGACGGCGATGACGCCGAGGTGCAGGAGCACGACGGCGCTGATGGTGAGCATGGGTCTCATGGTGTTGGGTGGGTTTGGGTTCTGGGTTTCGGTTGGGTTTTCCTGGGTGGAAAGGGTCTCAGGCGGCGCGGAGGGCGAGGCCCTGGGCGGCGCGCTCGAAGACGAGGCCGCGCTCGGCGTAGCCGCGGAACATGTCGAGGCTGGCGAAGCCCGGGCTGAGGAGAACGGCGGTGCGGACAGCGGCGGGATCGCGGCCGGCGGCGACGGTGGCCTCCTCGAGGGTGGGGTGGAGCTCGCAGGGTTTGCCGAGCTCGCGGAGCAGGCCGAGCAGCTCGGGGCCGGTCTCGCCCACGAGGTGGGCGCGCTCGATGCGCGGGGCGAGGCGCTCGGCGAAGCGGCGGAGGTCGCCGCCCTTCCACTTGCCGCCGCCGATCCAGCGCACGGGGCAGTCGAACCCGGCGAGGGCGGCGAGCGTGGCGTGGAAATTGGTGCCCTTGGAGTCGTTCCAGAACTCGACCAGGCCGGCCTCGGCCACCTTGCGGAGGCGATGGGGCGCGGGGCGGAAGAGCCGGGCCGCCTCCTCGAGGGCGGCGACGGGAAGGCCGCGCGCCTCCCAGTAGCGGCGGGCGAGCGCCCAGTTCTCGCGCTGGGGCCAGGTGTCGAAGGCCGAGCCGTCGGGGACGGCGCCCGCGACGTCCTCGCTGCGCGCGACCACGGTCTCGGGCGGAAGCTCGATGCCGAGCGCGCGGGCGTGGTCGACGACGGACTGGCCGACGACGAGGATGCCCGCGGGAAGCAGGCGCTCGACCAGCTTGTGCTTGGCCCGGAAGTACGACTCCATGTCGCCGTGGCGGTCGAGGTGGTCCTCGTCGAGGTTGGTCCAGAGCACGGCCTCCGGCGCGAAGTGGCGCAGGTCCTCGGCCTGGAAGGAGCTGACCTCGACGACGGGCAGGAGGCCGGCGGCGGCGACGGCGGCGTCCGACGCCACGGTGGTGAGGGGAAGCCCGATGTTGCCGCAGGCGACGGCGTTGCGGCCGGCGCGCTTGTGGGCGAAGGCGAGGAACTCGGTCAGGGTGGTCTTGCCGTTGGTCCCGGTGACGGCCACGGCGGGGCCGTCCCAGAGCAGGGCGGCGAAGTCGAGCTCGCCGAGGCAGAGGCAGCCGGCGCGGCGGGCGGCGAGGACCCAGGGGTGGTTCTGCGCGAAGCCCGGGCTGAGCAGGGCGAGGTCGTGGCGGCCGGCCTCCTCGGCGGCGAAGCGGGGGTTGGCGCCGCGCGCGTCGTAGACGGCGAAGGCGCGGCCGGCGGCGGCGAGCGCGGCGGCCATGGCGCGGCCGCTGACGCCGTCGCCGAGGATGGCGGCGGGGCGGGCGAGGCGGCGGGCGAGAAGCTCGGGCAGCGGGTTCATCGGAGCTTCAGGGTGAGCAGGCCGAGGAGGCCGAAGAGGAAGGAGAGGATCCAGAACCGGACCACGACCTTGGTGGAGGGCCAGCCGAGCCTCTGGAAGTGATGGTGGATCGGGGTCATCAGGAACAGGCGCCGACCGCCGGTGCGGCGGAACCAGGCGACCTGGAGGATGACGGAGAGGGCCTCGAGGACGAAGACGCCGCCGGCCACGGCGAGCAGGAACGGCTGGTGGATGAGGCAGGCGACGACGCCGAGGAAGCCGCCGATGCCAAGGGCGCCGACGTCGCCCATGTAGACCTCGGCGGGGGCGGCGTTGTGCCAGAGGAAGACGAGCGCGCCGCCGGCCAGCGCGCAGCACAGGACGCCGAGCTCGCCCGCGCCCGGGACGTGGGCGAGCCGCAGGTACTCGGCGTGCCGGACGTCGCCCACCAGGTACGCGACGACGCCGAGGACAAGGGCGACGGCGAGGATGCAGCCGGCGGCGAGGCCGTCGAGGCCGTCGGTCAGGTTGACGGCGTTGGAGGCGCCGACCGAGACGAGGGCGAAGAAACCGCCGGCGACGAGGAGCGCGAGGGGGGCGGCGAGGCCGGCCGGAGGCCAGACTGGCTGGGCGAGACCGGGCACCCAGACCTGGGCGAAGAGCTCGCGGTGGCCCGGGGCGACGAGGAGGACGGCGAAGGCGAGGCCGGCGACGGCGAACTGCCAGGCGAGCTTGGCGCGCGCGGAAAGGCCGTCGGCGTTGCCCCGGCGGACCTTGAGCCAGTCGTCGGCCAGGCCGATGGCGCCCATGCCGAGGAGGGCGACGAGGGCGGAGACGGCGAGCCAGGTGGGCTTGGCCCAGAGCAGCGCGGAGGGAAGCATCGCGACGGCGATGAGGAGTCCGCCCATGGTGGGGACCTTGCCGCCCTGCTTGGCGAGGTCGCCCATCAGCCGCGCGTCGCGCTCGGGTTGGCGGAGGGCCTGGAGGCGGCGAAGGACGAGGGGCGAGAGGAGCAGCCCGAGGACGAGGGCGGTGACGCCCGCGAGGATCATGCGGACGGACAGGTAGTCGAAGAGGCGGAAGGGGCCCCAGAGGTGCTCGAGCTGGCTGAGTTGGTGGAGCATCAGTGGAACGCGGCGGCCGCGCGGACGGCGGCGGGGAGCGCCCGCTCGAGGGCGTGGGCTCGGCTGCCCTTGAGCAGGACGGGGCCGGGGTGGGCGGCGATGGCCGCGGCGACGGCGGCCAGGTCGGGCGCGACCTCGCCCCCGCAGGCGGCGGCGAGCGCGTCGGCGTCGCCCCCGAAGGCGAGCACGCGGTCGCCGGGGCCGAGGGGGAGCGCGGCGCCGGCCTCGGCGTGGAGCCGGCGGGAATCCCCGCCGAGCTCGGCCATGCCCCCGATGACCAGGAGGCGGGGACCGCGGGTGCGGCGGGCGAAGGCGGCGGCGGCGTCGGCGAGGGAGGCCGGGCTGGCGTTGTAGCAGTCGACGTGGATCTCCCGGCCGGCGTCGAGGTGGACGGAGCCCCGCCCGGGCAGGGGCGACCAGGCGGCGAGCGAGGCGGCGACCGCGGAGGCGGGAATTCCGGCGCGGCGGGCGGCCAGGGCGACGAGGGCGGCGTTGCGGGCCTGACCCTCGCTGATCGGACCCAGGGCGAGGGCGATCTCGCCGAGGGCGGGGTCGGCGACCTCGGCCCTCCAGCCGGCGCCGTCGGGGGCGAGGCCGAGCCGGGCGAGGCGCCGGGGCGCGACCGCCGGCTCCTCGCGTGGGCCGGCGAGGGCGACGATGCGGGGCGCGAGGGCGGCGAAGGGCGCGTGGGCGAGGAGCTCCGCGGGGAGGTAGGCCTCGCCCCCGGGGGCGAGGTGGCGGACAAGCTCGGCCTTCTCGCGGGCGATGCCGGCGAGCGAGCCGACACCGGCGAGGTGGACGGCGCGGACGGCGGTGACGACGGCGAGGTCGGGCCGGACGACGGCGGCGGACGCGCCGAGCTCGCCGGGCTCGCTCATGCCCACCTCGATGACGGCGGCGTCATGGAGCTCGGGGTCGGCGGCGAGGAGGCTGAGGGGGACGCCGAGGAGGTTGTTGAGGTTGGCGGCGGTGGCGTGGCAGCGCGGGCCGAGGACGGCGCGGAGCATCTCCTTGGAGGAGGTCTTGCCGACGCTGCCGGTGACGCCGACGACGGGGAAGCGGAGGCGGTCGCGCCAGGCGGAGGCGACCCGCCCGAGGGCGGGAAGGGTGGCGTCGACGCGCAGCTGGGGCAGGGGGTCGTCGACCGGCCGCGAGACGAGGGCGCAGGCGGCGCCGCGGGCGCGGGCGTCGGGCAGGAAGTCGTGCCCGTCGCGGCGGGAGGTGGCGAGGGCGACGAAGGCGTCCCCGGCGCGGAGCGAGCGGGTGTCGTTGGCGAAGCCGGTGACCTGGCGCGGCGGCGCGGCGAGCCAGGATCCCTCGGACCAGGCGGCGAGCTCGAGCGGGTCGAAGACAGGCATGGTCAGGCGGGGCGGAGGGCGAGGCGGAGGAGGACGTCGCGGGCGACCTCCCGGTCGTCGAAGGGCACGACGGTCTCGGCGAACTCCTGGGTGGTCTCGTGGCCCTTGCCCGCGATGAGCACGCAGTCGCCCGGGCGGGCGGCGGCGCAGGCGGCGGCGACGGCCTCGCGGCGGTCGTCGACGAAGGCGACGGCGCCGGGCCCGGCGGCGCCGGGGCGCATGTCGCCGAAGATCCGGGCGAGGGGCTCGCGGCGGGGATTGTCGGCGGTGGCCCAGGCGAGGTCGGCGAGTCCGGAGACGACGCGGGTCATCTCGGGCCGCTTGCCGCGGTCGCGGTCGCCGCCGCAGCCGAAGACGCAGAGGACGCGGCCGGGCGTGATGGCCCGGAGCATGCCGAGGGCGTGGCGAAGGGCGTCGTCGGTGTGGGCGTAGTCGACGAAGACGGGAAAGGGCTGGCCGGCCTCGACGCGCTCCATCCGCCCGGGCACGCCGGGGAAGTCGGCCACGGCCGCGGCGAGCGCGGACGGATCGTGGCCGAGGGCGCGGCAGCAGGCGAGGGCGCACAGCAGGTTGGCGACGTTGTAGGCGCCGGGCAGCCGGGTGGAGAAGGCCGTCTCGCGCCCGCCCGAGCTCACGGAGAACCGGGTTCCCCCGAGGTCCATGGACTGGATGCGGCCGGCGAGGTCGGCGGGGCGCGACACGCCGTAGGTCAGCGGGCGCACGGGGCCGCAGGCGCGCGCGAGCTCGGGCGAGGCCGGGTCGTCGGCGTTGAGCACGGCGGCGGCGGGACGCGGCCCGACGGAGCCGTCGAAGAGGCGCGCCTTGGCGCGCAGGTACGAGGCGAGGTCGCCGTGGTAGTCGAGATGGTCGCGGGTGAGGTTGGTGAAGGCGGCGACGGCGAAGCCGAGGCCGTGGACCCGCTCCTGGTCGAGCGCGTGGGAGCTGACCTCGAGGGCGGCGCCGGCGCACCCCGCGTCGCGCATCGCCGCGAAGAAGCCGGCGAGGTCGGCGGCGTCGGGCGTGGTCTTGTAGGAGGGGATGGAGCGCGCGCCGAGGTGGTAGCGGACCGTGCCGAGCAGGCCCCAGGGCCTTCCCTCCGCCCGCTCGAGCAGGTGGCGCAGGAGGGAGGCGACGGTGGTCTTGCCGTTGGTGCCGGTGACGCCGACGAGGCGGAGGGCGCGCTCGGGATGGCCGTGGAAGCGGCGGGCGACCTCCGCGAGCACCTGCCGGGGGGAGGCGACCTGCGCCGCGTCCACCGCCGGGATGCCGGAGACGGGATGGCCGGAGACGACGGCGGCGGCGCCGTGCGCGACCGCCTCGTCGACGAAGCGGGTGCCGGAGGACCGGAGCCCGTCGAGGGCGAAGAAAAGGGCCCCGGGGACGACGCGCCGGCTATCGGTGACGATGCAGGAGACGGGGGCGCGCCAGTCGCCGGAACGCGCGAGCACGGGCAACCCGTCCAGCAGGCTGGCGAGCGTCGGGACGCTGGCGGGCGCGGGCCTCATCGTTCGGCGACGAGTCGGCCGCGCGGGGCGGGGTTGGCAGGAGGGATCTCCAGCCGGCGGATGGCTCGCTGGGCGATCTCCCGGAAGACCGGGGCGGAGACCTTGCCGCCGTAGCCGACGCCCGACCCGGTGGGCTCGTCGACGACGACGGTGATGGCGAGGCGGGGGTCGGACGCGGGGAGGAAGCCGGAGAAGGACGCGACGTGGTGGGCGCTGGAGTAGCGCCCGTTGACGAGCTTCTGGGTGGTGCCGGTCTTGCCCGCGACGTCGTAGCCGGGAATCTCCGCGGCGGCGGCGGTGCCCTGGCGCGTGCAGACCCCGCGGAGAAGGTCGGCCATCTGGCGGGCGGCGGCGGCGGAGACGGCGCGCCCGCGGGGTCGGGGGGCGTACTCGATGGCGACGGAGCCGTCGGGGTTGAGGACGCGGCCGACGACGAGCGGGCGCATGAGAAGGCCGTCCGCGGCGATGGCCGCCATGGCGAGATGCATCTGCATCGGGGTGACGCTCACGCTGTGGCCCATGGGAAGCCGGGAGATGGTGAGGCCGTCCCAGCGCGACGGGGCGTGGAGGATGCCGCGCACCTCGCCGCCGGCGACGGGCAGGCCGGTCTCGGCGCCGAAGCCGAAGCCGCGGAGGAGCTCGACGTAGCGCTCCTCCCCGTGTCGCTCGGCGTAGCGCATGGCGACCTGGACGGTGCCGCGGTTGGAGGATTCCCAGACGACGGCGCGGAGGGGCTCGACGCCCATGCGGTGGGAGTCGCCGGGCATGGCGACCATCCGCCCGCGGTAGGGGACGGTGTCGGCCGAGCAGTCGAGGGGCGTGTCGGGCGTGACGAGCCCGGACTCGAGCGCGCCGGCGACGGAGACGACCTTGAAGACGGAGCCAGGCTCGTAGATGTCGGCGAGGGCGCGGTTGCGCTGGGCGTCGAGGGGCGCGGCCTCCCGGTCGTTGAACCGGTTGAGGTCGAAGGTGGGCCAGCAGGCGAGGGCGAGCAGGCGGCCGGTGCGGGGCTCGCTGACGATGGCGACGGCGCCCTTGGGCCGGTGCTGGCGGACGACCTGGGCGAGCGCCTCCTCGCAGGCGCTCTGGATGACCGAGTCCAGGGTCAGCTCGAGGCTCTGGCCGTCGACCGCGGGGACATCCCGCAGGCGTCGGGCGACGATCTCGCGGCGGCGGCCGTCGCGCTCGGACTCGACCCAGCCGTCCTGACCGCGGAGGAGGTCGTCGAAGGTCTTCTCCACGCCCGAGACCGGGATGCCCTCGTGGTTGATGTAGCCGAGGACGTGGGCGGCGAGGGAGCCCTGCGGGTAGGCCCGGCGGAAGCGGGGCTGGCCGTAGAGGCCGCGCACGCCGAGCGCGTCGACCTCGCGCTTGCGGGCCTCGTCGACCTCCTTGGCGAGGACGATCCAGCGGACGTCGCGGGCGGCACCCGACGCGTCGAGCCGGGTCCGGCGCTCCTCGGCGAAGGCGGCGAGCACCACCGAGGCGGGCAGGCCGAGCCGGGCCGCGACCTCGGGGGCGCGGGCGCGGTCCTCGGGCGCGAGGACGTGCGGGTCGAGGCCGATGTCCCAGACGGTGTCGGTCGCGGCGAGCAGGTTGCCCTGGCGGTCGCGGATCTCGCCGCGGCGGCTGGGCCGCTCCGAGCGCTCGCTGCGGGCCTCGAGGGCCTTGGCGCGGAGACGAGGGCCGTCGACGGCGTGGAGCTGGACGAGCTTGGCGAGGAGGAGGGCGAACCCGGCGGAGACCAACCACACCAGGATTCGCAGCCGAGGGCGCCTGGCGTGGGGCAGGCTCATCGGCGGGCGGGGCCCCCGGTCCCGGCCGGCTCGCGGCCGGCGATGTCGAGCGCCGCGAGGCGCGGGTTGAGGGGGCCGGCGGCGCGGGGCGAGGCGGCGAGGGGAGGGCGAACCCAGGCGACCTGGTCGGGCTCGGGCGCGCGGAGGTCGGCGCAGGCGGGATGGCGGGTGAGCTGCAGGGCGTCCTGGGCGCGGGCCCGGTCGCGGGCGATGTGGTCGACCTCCTTGCGCAGGCGGATGGTCTCGCGCTCCACCGCGCGGATCTCCTGGCCGACCCGCTCGGCGCGAAGCCGGACCTGCATGATGGAGACCACGCCGGAGACCACCACGGTGACGGTGGCGAGGAAGAAGGCGATGCCCCAGGCGCGCGGCGTCGTCATGGCAGGCGGCGGAGGGCGCGCAGGCGGGCCGAGCGGCTGCGGGGGTTGGCGGCGACCTCGGCCTCGCCGGCGACGACGGCGCGCCGGGTGAGCAGCTCGGCGCGCGCGACGCGGGCGTCGAGCGGGCGGGCGTCGGATCGGTCCACGGGACGACCGGCGAGCTCGTTGAAGAGGCGCTTGACGCGACGGTCCTCGAGGGAGTGGAAGGAGATGACGGCGAGGACGCCGCCGGGGGCGAGGGCCTCGAAGGCCTTGGGCAGGGCCTCGTCGAGGGCGCCGAGCTCGTCGTTGACGAGGATGCGGATGCCCTGGAAGGAGCGGGTGGCGGGATGGACGCCGCGGGGACCGGGCGGGGGGGGCGCGGCCTGCTCGATGAGGGCGGCGAGCGAGGCGGTGCGGCCGAGGCGGCCGGTGCCCCGGGCGCGCAGGATGGCGTCGACCACCCGCCGCCAGCGCGGCTCCTCGCCGAGGTCGCGGATGGCGCGCTCGAGCTCGGGTCGGGGGGCGCGCTCGAGGAACTCGGCGGCCGAGACCCCGCCCCGGGTGTCCATGCGCATGTCGGCCGGCCCGTCGGTCCGGAAGGCGAAGCCGCGGCCGGGGGTGTCGAGCTGGAAGGAGGAGACGCCGATGTCCATCAGCACGCCGTCGAAGGGGCCGGGCACCCGGTCGAGATGGCGGAAGTCGAGGGCGTGGAAATCGAGCCGTCCGGGATGGGCGGCGGCGAGCGCCTCCGCCCGGGGCGCGGCCTCGGGGTCGCGGTCGAGGGCGACGACCCGGGCGCCGGGACAGCGGGCGAGGAGGGCGCCGGCGTGCCCCCCGCCCCCGAAGGTGCAGTCGAGGTAGCGGCCGCCCGCGCGGGGCGCGAGCAACCCGAGGGTCTCCTCGAGCAGGACGGGCCGATGGACGGGGGGTGTGAACAAGCTGGGAACAGTGTTAGTAACTTATGGATACAAGTCAGAGGCCGAGCTGGCGCAGCGCCTCGAGGATGGCGCGGGTCTGGGGCGAGTCGCGGTCGGGCCGGGGCGGCCGGGTCCCGCGGATCTGGAAGGTGGTGAAGGCGCCGCTGAAGGCGATGTCGCGCCCGAGGTTGGCCTGGGCGACGATGCGCTCGTTGAGGGTGATGCGGCCGGCCTTGTCGGCGCTGACCTCGACGCTGTTCTCGCCGAGCGTCGAGAGCGCGTCGACCTTGGCGGGATCGCTGATCGTGACCTGCGAGGCGGCGGCGGCGATGCGCTCCACCATGGCGGGAGGGAAGACGATGACGGCGCCGACCGCGGGATGGAAGACGGCCAGGTAGCGCTGGCGCTCGAGATCGTCGGAGCGCCACGAGGCCGGAATGGTCACGCGATTCTTCTCGTCGAGCTTGCCGGCGTGAAGGCCGGTGAAAAGCGCGTGGGGGGAAGAGGTGGACATGGGTGACGCAGGGGCAGGTGCCCCCTTTTGAACCACTTTCCCCCACAAGCCCCCACTGGTCAAGGTTTTTGCCCCCTAATAGCGCCAAACTTACTCACAAAGCCAAATTGGGCTCCATTTTGAAGTTAAAATGCTCATTAGCAATGCTTTATGAATTTATGTCTAAAAACAGTCATACTCGTCGTGGCGGGCCGGGATCGTGGCAAGGGGAGCCTAATCACAAATAATGACTTTTCAACTACATTTCTCGACGGACAGGGCGCGGCGGCGGCCCGGCGTTTGCGTTTGCCAAGCGGCCCCGCCTCTGCTTCAACCTCCGGGCACGCACATGAAGCACCTCCTGCCCCTCGCCGCCCTTGTCGGCATTGTCTCCCTCACCGGCTGCGCCACCCAGATCGGGGTGGACAACCCTGACAACAACGCCGCCTCCTGGTCCGCGGGCACCCTGAGCACGACCTACAAGTCGGACGTCTCCACGCTGTTCGCCGCCACCAAGCGCGCCCTCGACGGGATGCGCGACGTCGGCATCGTCGGCCGCACCGGCGAGACCCCCGAGCGCAGCGAGCTCGGCGAGCTGACCGGCGTGACGGTCTACGCCCGCGCCCTGGGCGACGTCCAGGTCCGGGTCTCGATCAACAAGGCGGTCGACGCCAACACCGGCAACGACTGCACCCAGGTCGATGTCCGCTGGGGCATCGCCGGCAACGCCCAGCAGAGCCAGCAGGTCATCCACCGGATCACCCAGAACCTCGGCCGCTGAGCCTGGGCTGAGCCTCCCACCGACGCCGCCCGGCCACCCGCCCGGCGGCGTTTCTTTTACCCGACAACCGCCATGGGCAACATCCACGGAACCCTCCTGAGAATCGCCACCTTCGGCGAGAGCCACGGCCCCGCCCTCGGGGTTGTGATCGACGGCTGCCCCCCCCGGCTGCCGCTCGACCTGGCCTTCGTGCAGTCGGAGCTCGACCGGCGGCGCCCGGGCCAGAGCCGGCTGACCACCCAGCGGAAGGAGGCGGACCGGGTGGAGGCGCTCTCCGGGGTCTCGGCGGACGGGCTCACGCTTGGCTCGCCCATCGCGCTGCTCATCCGAAGCGCCGACCAGCGCGGCTCGGCCTACGCGGAGATGCGCGAGGCGTACCGCCCCTCGCACGCCGACTTCACCTACGACGCGAAGTACGGCATCCGGGCGGTGGAGGGCGGCGGGCGCTCCTCGGCCCGCGAGACCGCGGCGCGCGTGGCCGCGGGCGCCGTGGCCAAGCTGATTCTCCGGCAGGCGACCGGCGCGGAGGTGACCGCCTGGGTGGAGAGCGTGCACGACATCTCCGCGCCGGAGCCCGCGCGCATCCCGACGCTCGCGCAGGTCGAGGCGAGCCCGACGCGCTGCCCCCACCCCGCGACCGCGGCGCGCATCGAGGCCCGCATCCGCGAGGCCCAGGCGGCGGGCGACTCGGTGGGCGGCGTGATCCGCTGCGCCATCCGCTCGCCCGGAGCCGGGCTGGGCTCGCCGGTGTTCGACCGCCTCGAGGCCGACCTGGCCAAGGCCATGCTCTCCCTGCCCGCGACGAAGGGATTCGAGGTCGGCAGCGGCTTCGCCGGGACGCGCCTGCGGGGCAGCGAGCACAACGACCTCTTTGTCCGCAAGGGCGGGCGCATCCGCACCGCGACCAACCGCTCGGGCGGGATCCAGGGCGGCATCTCGAACGGCGAGGACATCCTTTTCCGCGTCGCCTTCAAGCCGACCGCGACCGTCCTGCGCGCCCAGCGCACGGTTGATCGCTCGGGCAAGCCGGTCGAGCTGACCGCGCGCGGGCGGCACGACCCCTGCGTGCTGCCGCGGGCCGTCCCGATCGTCGAGGCGATGGCCGCGCTGGTGCTGGCCGACCACTGGCTGAGGGACCGCGCCCAGAACGCGCCCTTCGGCAGGGCGGGTCGCCGGCGATGAGGGACCTCTGCCTGGTCCTGGGCGCCGCCGGCTCGGGTCGGCGCGAGGTGGCCGAGGAGCTGGCCCGCTTCGCCTGGCCCGAGGGGCGGCGCGTCGCCGTCATCCCGCACGGCGACGGGGGATGGTCGATGGAGGACGGGGTCGCGCGGCTGCCCCGGGCCGCGGACGCCCCCGCCCTGCTGATCAGCGACGGCCGACGCTCGCAGGTGGACCAGATGGAGGCCTTGATCGCGGCCGCCCCGCAGGCGGGCTGGGCCATCCGGCGCATCGTCGCGGTGATCGACCTGCCCCTGCTCCACCGCCACCCCGAGCTGGAGCCGTGGTTCCGGTCCTGCCTCCACTTCGCGGACGCGGCCGTGCTCGTGCGCCGATGGGAGACGCCCAACGCCTGGCTGAGCGAGTTCCAGAGGATGCTGGCGGACGATTTCCGCACCTGCCTGGTCGCCTTCCTGCCGAAGGCCGGGGGGCTGGCGCGCCCCGCGGAGCTGGTCGAGGGCGAGCCCCGCCGGGCGAGCCTGGTGCTCGACGACCTCGACGCGGTCGACGAGATGGAGTTCGACGAGGACAACCTGCCGGACGAGCCCTTCGACCTGGTGCGGAAGACGGACCCCTACTTCCTCCGGGACGCGAGCGGACGCAGGGACATCCTGGTGCCGGACATCGGGCCCGCGCTGGCGGCGGAAAGGCGCTGAGGGCTCAGTTGCCCCAGGCGGCGAGCCGGGCGAGACCCTCGCTGTCCTCCAGGTGGGGCACGCCGACCTCGAGCTCGCCGACCAAGGCGGCCAGATGCTCCAACTCGGCCTCGCCGGCGGCCGGGCCGGAGGCGGGGGCGAGGAGGAGGGCGACGCAGGCCGCGAGAGGGGCGGCGAGGCCGGCCCAGCGAATGACGTTGCGGCGCCGGCGATCGCGGCGGGCGGCGGTGACGGCCCGATCGGCGAAACCCTCCACGGGAATCGAGCGCCGGGCCCGGAGGGCGGCGACAAAACGGGGGTCGAGGTCGGGCTCGTTCATGGTCTCAGGGAGGAAACACCGGGGCGGGGGGCGAGTTTCAGGAGCCGGGACGAAAATCCGGCCCGAGAAGCTCGCGGAGCCGCAGCCGGGCCCGGTGAATCCAGGTCTTGATGGCGGGGACCCCCACGCCCATGACCTCGGCGATCGCCTCGTAGGAAAGGTCCTGCTGGACGAGGAGGACGATGGCGGCGCGCTGCTCCTCGGGCAGCTGGGCGACGGCGTGCCGGAAGGCCTCCTGGATCTCGGCGACCGCCTGCTGGGAGCGAGGGGCGGCATCGGCCGGCTCCGGGGCGCCCTCGAGGGCCGAGGCGGGCTTGCGGGCGCGGCGCCGCCTCTCGTTGAGCAGCAGGTTGTGGGCGATGTGGAAAAGGTAGGTGCTGAGCTTGGCCTCCGGGCGCCAGCGGGCGGCGGCCCGGTGGAGTCGGATGAACACCTCGAGGGCGAGCTCCTCGGCGGTGGCCTGGCTGCCGACCTGGGAGGCGAGGTAACCGACGAGGCGGGGATGATGCCGATGGACGAGCAGGCGGAGGGCGTCGTCGTCGCCCGCGGCGACAAGGGCCATGAGGCGACGATCATCCTCGTCGGGATCGATGTCCGTCTCGGGCATCAGGGATGGAACCCCGCGGACGGGGAGGGGTTTCGCGGCGGCCTCACGGGCGCGCGAGGCGGCGGAGCAGCCGCAGGAGGGCGACCTCGACGGCGAGCTGGGCCTGGAGGTTGAGGCGGTGCGCCCGGTGCTCCGCGGCCTCCAGGGCGTCGAGGGCCCCGGAGGCCGCGGGAGCGAGGGAGGGGTTGGCTCGGGCGAAGGCCCGGACGGCCTCGGCCATCTCGGCCAGCATGCCGGTGCGAACGGACCGCACCAGGCGGGCCTCGTGCGCCTCGCGGAGCTCGGCGCGCTCGGCGGCGGCGTCGGCGGGCAGGTTGTCGGCGAAGGGCTCGGCCGCCTCCGCCTTGCCGACAAGGGCGGCGTGGCACTGCTCAAAGCGGCTGAGCAGGCCGTAGGCCTCGGCGAGGAGGAGCGGGGCCGCGGCGGGCTTGCCGCGCTCGCCGGCGCGCGCGAGCAGGCCGGAGAAGGCGTCGAGCCAGTCGCGCCAGGCCGGGTCGCCGAGCCGCTCGGACTCGCCGCCGAGGGCGAAGCGCGCCGAACGGCTGACGAGGGTGGGCAGCAGGCGGTAGGGATGGAGGGTGGCCAGGACGAGCAGCACGCCGGGCGGGGGCTCCTCGAGGGTCTTGAGGAACGTGTTGGCGGAGTCGGGCCGGAGGCAGTCGGCCTCGTGGATCAGGATGACCTTCCGGCCGGTGTGGGAGCTGAGGTTGGCGAAGCGCACGGCCTCGCGGGTCGCCTCGACCGGGATGCCGCGGGACTTGCCGGCGGGACGCAGCTCGAGCAGGTCGAGGTGGCCCTGGGCGACGGGTGCGCCGAGGTGGGCCTCGGCGAGGGCGCGGGCGACGCGCGCGAGCTCGGCGAGGTTGTCGCCGTGGAGGATGACGGCGTGGGGCAGGCGCCGGGCGCGGGCGGCGGCCAGCAGGGCGTCGGCGCTGCGCCGGGCGCGCTCAGCGGAAGCGGCGGGCGACCTCATGCCAGAGGGATTCCGCCACGGCCTCGGGAGGTTGGGCGGCGTCGAGGGTTAGGAAGCGCGCCGGATGGGCGGACGCGAGGGCGAGGTAGGCCTCGCGGACGCGGCGGTGAAAGGCCAGGTCGAGCGACTCGAGCCGGTCGGGCTTGCCGGAATCGCGCCGGGAGGCCCTGGCCAGGCCCAGGGCCGGGTCGAGGTCGAGCAGGACGGTGAGGGCCGGGGCGGTGTCGCCGCAGGCGAGGCGATTGGCCGACGCGACGAGGTCGGCGGGCAGGCCGCGTCCGCCCTGCTGGTAAGCCACGGTGGAGTCGGCGTAACGGTCGCAAAGCACGACCTTGCCCGCGGCCAGGGCCGGGCGGATCACCTGGTTGACGAGCTCGGCGCGGCAAGCCGTGAAGAGAAGGGCCTCGGCCTCGGGGCAGATGGCGGCCTCGGGGCGCTTGAGGATCTCGCGGATGCCCTCGCCGAGAGCGGTGCCGCCGGGCTCGCGAACGCGGATGATGTCGGCCGGCGCGAGGCCGGCCTCGGCGACCAGGCGCTCGGCCAGCCGCGCGATGAGGGTCGACTTGCCCGCGCCCTCCCCGCCCTCGAAGGTGAGGAGCGCGCCACGGATGCGGGAGAAGGCGGCCACGAACTCATCAGCGGACAGCCGGGGGACGGGGGCAAGCCCCAAGCGGGGGCTCAGCCGCCGCTGGGCGAGACGTTCTCCTGGGTGTGCTTCTCGATGATGCGGTCGAAGATGTCGCGGTCGCGGGGACGGGTGGGACCCTGTCCGGGGCGGAGCCGCTCGTCGAGCGGGAGACGGGGGCCGGGGGGATAGGTCTTCTCGTCGGTCAGCTCGGGCGGCAGGCCGCTGTCGTCGGACAGGTCCTTGAAGGCGCGCTTCCCGTGGTCGTCGGGCGAGGGGCCGGTGCGAAGCTGGGCGCGAACGCCCCTGAGGTTGGGCGGATTGTCGTCCCACTGGCCGTTGCCGAGGTAATTGCGGGGGGCCTGCGAGGGGGCGACGATGATGACCTGCTCGCCGCCGACGGCGGGGACGGGCAGGTTGCCCTCGAGGTCGTTGACCTCGATGGCGCCCTTGACGCAGTTGGTGGTCTGGGTGCCGAGCTGGTTGTTGATGTCGTAGATGTACTCGTCGGTCCAGACGGTGCCGCGGATGCGGGTCAGGCGAACGGGCGTCTTGACGGTGAACTGCGTCGAGGGGTTGAGCTTGCGGGCCTCGCCGGTGATCTTGCCGCGGTGCAGGTCGATCTGGACGACGGAGGGCGAGGGCTCCTCGGACAGCTCGCGGTACTTGCCGGGGACGATGAGCTTGGAGGCGACCTGGGAGAAGACCTTGAGCTCGACCAGGGTCTCGGCCGAGACCACGAGGGTGGCGCCGTTGGAAAGGATCAGCTCGGCGCTGGAATTGGCGCCGGTCTCGACGAAATGTCCCTCGCGGAAGGTGGCGCCGGTGGTGAGGTTGGCGGAGCGGCCCGAGGCGTCCTTGAGGGTGACCTGGCCCCGAACCTTGCCGGCCTCGACGACGCCCTTCTGGAGCGCGGCCCCGAGCGAGGCGGAGGCGAGGAGGTTGAGCGTGAGGAGGCTGATTCCGAGAAGGGAACGCATGGCGTGCGGGGGGCGTGGACAGTTTGGGGGCTAGGGCCCGGGGCGCAATGAAAAGTGGGCGAAAAAAGGCCCGGAAACCGAGGTTTCCGGGCGCTTGGGGCAATCGGGGGCGCGCCTCAGGACTTGAAGGGCTCGAGGGTCTTCTTGACGCGAACCGCGGCGAGCTGCGCGTAGCGGGGAAGGCCGTTCTCGAAGGGCAGCGCAATCTCACCCTGGATGAGGGGCGAGGCGTACTTGATGAAGGGCAGCTCGACCGACATGCGGTCGGATCCGATCCAGTTCGCGGGGAAGGCCTTCACGCCGTTGGCGACCTCGCCGAGGGGGGCGAGGGCGGTCTTGACGGAGTAGTGGTCCTTGCCCTCGATGCGGGCGAGGACGACCATCTTGCCGGACTCGCCGGCGACGGCGGCCTGGACGGCGGCCTGGCCGCAGAGGAAGGCCTCGTCGACATCGGTGAGGGAGGCGAGGTGGGAGGCGGCGCGCTGGGCGATGCCGAGCTTGGCGGAGCGGGCCTTGACGCCCTCGATGCGGCTCTCGACGAGGGTGCGGAGGTACTCGCCGGCGCCGCCAAGGACGGCGTGCCCGAAGGCGTCGGCGGACGAGGTGTCGGCGCCGAGGTAGTTGCCGGCCTCGTCCTGCACGCCCTCGGAGACGACGACGAAGCAATGAGGGTTGGACTTGAGGACCTCGAGGACGCGGCCGACGAAGGCCTCGGCCTGGAAGGGCACCTCGGGGAGGAGGAGGATGTGGGGGGCGTCGCTGGCGGACTTGTCCTTGCGGCGGGCGAGCACGGTGGAGGCGGCGAGCCAGCCGGCGTTGCGGCCCATGACCTCGAGGATGGAGACGAAGTCGTTCTGGCCCATGGCGGCGTTGTCGAGCGCCATCTCGCGGACGGTGGCCGAGAGGTACTTCGCCACGGATCCGTAGCCCGGGCAGTGGTCGGTCAGGGGCAGGTCGTTGTCGATCGTCTTGGGCACGCCGATGACGCGGAGGTCGTAGCCGCGCTCCTTGGCGAGGGTGTCGATCTTGAAGGCGGTGTCCTGGGAGTCGTTGCCGCCGATGTAGTGGAAATAGCGGATGTTATGGGCCTCGACGACCTGGAGGACGCGGTCGAAATCCCCCGGCCGGCGCCCCTTGTAGCGGCAGGTGCCGAGGGCGGCGCCGGGGGTGTGGCGCAGGGCGCGGACCGTCAGCTGGGACTCGGCGGCCAGGTCGACGAGATCCTCCTTGAGGATGCCGTGGATGCCGTTGAGGCCGCCGAAGATCTCAGGGATGGAATCCTCGTGGTTGAGGGCCTCCGTGAGCACGCCTGCGAGGGAGGCGTTGATGACCGGGGTGGGGCCGCCGCTTTGCGCGACGAGCAGGTTGCCTTGCAGGGACATGGGAATGGAACGGTTGAAAGGGGGGTTGTGCTGCCCCGCCCCGCCCTTGGCAAGGCAAACCTGCCCTCCCCTCGGGCCGGCTCAGAGGATGCGACCGGGGCGAACCGAGGCGGACTCGGGGACGCGCGCCGACCAGGCCGCGGCCTCGGCGACGAAGGCGTCGACCTGGGAGCCGGCGGCGCCCGCGAGCTCGGGGGCCCGGGCGAGCACGGCGTCGACCGCGGCGCGCGTGAGACGCAGGCGCGGGTCGGCGGCCAGGCGGTCGAGCAGGTCGTTGCGGGCGAGGGCGCCGGAGCGGAGCTCGCGCGCGACCGCGACCGCGTGCACCTTGATCGCCTCGTGGGCGGCCTCGCGGCCGGCGCCGGCCTTGACGGCCTCCATGAGAAGCGTGGTGGTCAGCAGGAAGGGGAGGTAATGGGCGGCCTCCTTGGCGACCACGCCGCGGTTGACCTCCATCTGGCCGAGCACGGTGAGGAACGCCTCGGCGAGGCCGTCCGCGGCGAGGCAGGCGTCGGGCAGCACGACGCGCCGGACGACGGAGCAGGCGACATCGCCCTCGTTCCACTGGTCGCCGGCGAGGGAGGCGGCCATCGCGAGGTGGCCGCGGAGGACGACATGGAGGCCGTTGATGCGCTCGCAGGTGCGGGCGTTCATCTTGTGCGGCATGGCGGACGAGCCGACCTGGCCGGGAAGGAAGCCCTCGCTGGCGAGCTCGTGGCCGGCCATCAGGCGGAGGGTGCGGGCGAGCGAGGAGGGCCCGGAGGCGGCGGAAAGCAGGGCGGACACGACCTCGAGGTCCATCGAGCGCGGGTAGACCTGGCCGACGGCCCCGAGGGAACGCGGGATGCCGAGGTGCGCGAGCACGCGCTCCTCGAGACGCGCGACCTTGGCGGCGTCACCGCCGAAGAGCGTCAGCTGGTCGAGCTGGGTGCCGACGGCGCCCTTGAGGCCGCGGGCCGCGAACGCGCCGAGGGCCGCGTCGAGCTGGGCCGTGCCGCGCAGGCATTCCTCGCCGAACATCGCCCAGCGCTTGCCCACGGTGGT
>JAURJZ010000007.1 GCA_030831965.1 Verrucomicrobiota bacterium | reverse complement strand
GCGCCGAGGGGCTGTCGGTCGAGGCGGCCGACATCCTGGCGGGCGCGCACGAGGGGCTCGAGCCTGCGCCCGACGCCGTCGTCTACGCCCTGAGCGCCGGCGGGGGCGGGGAGGACGCCTATCGCGCCGCCTATGCCGAGGGTCCCGCGCGCGTCGCGGCCTGGGCCGCCCGCGCCCGCGCCCGCGCCCTTGTCCTGACCAGCTCCACCGGCGTCTACCGGCAGGAGGGCGAGGTCGACGAATCCTCGCCCGCCGGGGGCGACGCGCCGTCCGACCGCATCGTCGAGGGGGAGCGCGCCGTGCTCGCCGCCGGCGTTCCCTCCGCGACCGTCCTTCGCCTCGGCGGCCTCTACGGACCGGGGCGCCATTATCTCCTCGACCAGCTCCGCCGCGGCGAGCGCACCGTCGGCGGGCCGGTCTCCGCGCGCATCAATTACCTCCATCGCGACGACGCCGCCACGGCCGTGCTCGCGGCCTGCGCGGCGCCCGCGGGCGCTCGCGTCTACAATGTCACCGACGGCCGCCCGGTCACCAAGGCCGAGCTGGCCTCGTGGATCTGCGCCCAGCTGGGCGGGCCGGCCCCGGTCTTCGACCCCTCGGCGCCCGGGGGGCCGCGCGCCCGGCGGACGGGCAGGGTGACCCCCGACCGGCGGGTCGTGTCGGAGGCCATCCGGCGCGACTTGGGTTGGAAGCCCCTTTATTCCTCGGTTTTCGAGGGGCTAGCCCCCCTGGTCTGAGCTCGCAACCGTCTCTTCACCGGAAACGCATCAATCTGTCACATTCGCCTGCGATAGTCCGACTGCCCAAACACCCATGAGCAACCTCAAGCCCCTCGTTCTCGCGGCCGCCGCCGCCCTCACCGTCACCGCCCACGCCGGCGACAAGGAGGTCCTCGACCTCCTCGTCAAGAAGGGCGTGATCACCGCCGAGGATCGCGCCAAGGCGATCCAGGAGTCCAAGACCAAGGCCAGCGAGCTGAACCTCAACGAGGTTTACTCCAAGGAGGACGCCGTCCGGCGCCTGACCTTCTCCGGCCGCGTCCAGGTCCAGTACGAGGGAGCCAGCTATGAGCAGACCACGGCCAACGTGACCACCGAGGCCTACAACACCTCCAATTTCCTGCTGCGCCGAATCTACCTCGGCGCCAAGGCCGACGTGGGCGACGGCTTCTCCGGCGAGCTCGTCTACAACTTCGCCGATTCCAACACCGACAGCGGCGACGACACCGTCCGCGCCGGCGCCTTCGACAAGGCCGTCTTCACCGCCGAGACGGCCTTCGGCAAGTTCGACATCGGCTACCAGAAGGTCATGTTCGGCTACGAGGAGAACACCTCCTCCTCCGGCCTCTTCACCGTCGAGCGATCCATGGTCACCCGCTACTGGGCCGAGTCGGAGAACAACCGCCGCCTCGGTCTCGGCGCCCGCCGTGTCGGCGTCCACTACAGCGACCGCAAGACCCTCGGCGAGGGCGGCCAGGGCGACCTCCGCTACGGGGTCTCCGTGGTCAACGCCCGCCAGGGGTACAACGACGTCGCCGTCAACGACTATGGCTTCTACGCCTTCGCCAGCCTCGGCTGGAAGCCCCTCGGCCTGACCCTCGGCGTCAACGCCTTCGACAACCAGCGCTTCGAGAACGCCGTCAGCACCTCCGCCGGGGCCCAGGGCATCAACCCTTATCTCCGCTGGGAAGCCGGCGCCTTCACCCTTGTCGGCGAGTACCTGAGCTCGGACATCGAGCCCCACACCGCCGCTCCCGGCTCGCCCACCGGCACCAACGGCACGGTCGGCCAGGTTGAGCGCAAGCCCACCGGCTACAACGCCACCGCGGTCTACAAGCTGACCGACAGCCTCGAGGTCGTGGCGCGCTACTCCGCCCTGGACACCGACGGCCGGGGCATCCGCGTGAGCGACGGCTTCCGCGACGTCCAGAGCGCCCCGCTCAGCAGCACCACCTACAACGAGACCGACAGCGTCTTCGCCGGCCTGAACTACTACTTCAACAAGCAGAACGCGAAGATCCAGCTCGGCTACGAGCGCGCCAACCTCGACGGGCGCCTGGCCAACTGGAACGGCACCACCGGCGCGGCCAACGTCACGGCCACCGACTCCGCCCAGGCCGACATCGTCCGCGTCCAGGTCCAGATTCTCTTCTGATCCGGGATCGGGAGAGCTTCCTAGCACAAACCAAGGGGCCGTCCGCAAGGACGGCCCCTTTTCCTTTCCCCGCCCGGCGGAGGAAAGGCGGCTTACTCCGCCTTGGGCTTCTCGGCGGCCTCCCTGGCCTTCTCGAGCGCGCTCACCTTGCCGTTGAGCTCGGCCAGCGCCGCGGCGGCCGCCTCGACCTCGGCGTTGAGCTCGTTGACGCGGGCGGCGGCGTCGGCCCGCGCCTTCTCCGTCTCGGCCAGGCGCGCCTTTGTCTCGGCCAGCTCCGCGCCGGCCGCGGCCAGCTTGGCCTCGAGCTCGGTCGCCCGCTTGCCCGCGGCCTCGGCCGCCTCGGCCTGCGTCTTGAGGGCGGCTCCGCGCTGCCGGGCGTCCTCGGAGGCGTCCTTGGCCGCCAGCTCGGCATCGACCGCCCGGCGCGTCAGCTCGGCGACGCGCCCCTCCGCCTGCGTGGCGCGCGCCTCGGCGTCGGCCTCCCCGATCCAAAGCGCGATTGCGGCCGCCCCGAGGGCGACCAAGCCGATGGTGAAGTTGCGGGTGCGGACGTCCATGGGCGCCATCCTAGGCCGGCCCGACCCTTAATCCATCCGAAATCGCGCCCTGCCGGTCAGCCAAGCCGGTTGCGGTAGTCGGCGTAGGTCGACTTCCGGGAGACCAGGAACGAGCCGTCGGCGGGCTCGTAGGAGACCAGGGCGGGCAGGGGGATGCCGTTGAAGGTCGTGCTCTTGACGAAGGTGTAGTGCGACATGTCGAGGAACGACAGGCGCTGGCCGACGCGCAGGGGCTGGTCGAAGCTGTAGTCGCCGATGACATCGCCGGCCAGGCACGTCGTGCTGCCCAGGCGGTAGGTGTGCGCCTTCTCGCCGGGCCGGCCCGCCCCGGCGATCTCCGCCCGGTAGGGCATCTCGAGCGTGTCCGGCATGTGGCAGGTGGCCGAGACGTCGAGGATGGCGATCTCCATCCCGTTGCGGACGATGTCCACCACCGTCGCGCTGAGCAGGCCCGTGCCGATCGCGATGGCCTCGCCGGGCTCGAGATAGACCTGGATCTTGCCGCCGTGCCGCTCGCGGAAGGAGGTGATCACCCGGACCAGGCGGTCGAGGTCGTAGCCCGGCCTCGTGATGTGGTGGCCGCCGCCGAAGTTCACCCAGCGCATGCGCGGGAGGAGGTCGCCGAACCTCGCCTCGAACGCCGCCACCGTGCGCTCGAGGACGTCGGCGCCCTGCTGGCACATGGTGTGGAAGTGCAGGCCCTCGAGTCCCTCCAGCTCGCGCGGGTCGCCCAGCTCGGACCGGGGCGTGCCGAGGCGCGAGCCAAGGGCGCAGGGATTGTAGAGCTCGACCTCGACCTCGGCGTGCTCAGGGTTGACGCGCAGGCCGCAGGAGACCTTCCGCGGCGCGGCGCGGACCTGGTCGCGGAAGCGCCGCCACTGGCCGGGCGAGTTGAACGAGAGGTGGTGGGCGTGGTGGAGCAGGAGCGCCAGCTCCTCGTCCTTGAAGGCGGGGGAGTACGCGTGGACCTCGCCGCCGAAGAACTCCCGCCCGAGCAGGGCCTCGTTGATGCCGCTCGCCGTCGTCCCCGCCAGGCGGGCGCGGATGAGCGGGGCCTCGCTGACCTGCGCGAAGCCCTTCAGCGCGAGGAGCACCTTGGCGCCCGAGCGGCGCTGCACCTCGTCGAGCACGGCGAGGTTCTCCCGGAGGAGGCCGCGGTGCAGGACGTGGGCGGGGCTGGGAAGGGCGGCGAGGTCGACCTGGGCGAAGGCCTCGGCCACCCGGGCGGAGAGGGCGTCCACGTCAGACGGGCAGCTCCTTGACGTGCCAGGGCAGGCCGCGCTTGTTGAGCTCGGCCATGAAGGGGTCGGGGTCCATCTCCTCCATGTTCCAGACGCCGGGCTTCTTCCACAGCCCGGAGGCCACCATCATGCCGCCGATGGCGGCGGGGACGCCGGTGGTGTAGCTGATGGCCTGGGACTTGACCTCGGCGTAGCACGCCTGGTGGTCGCAGACGTTGTAGATGAAGACCTTGCGGGGCTTGCCGCCCTTGGTCCCGGTGATCTCGCACCCGATGCAGGTCTTGCCCTTGGTGCGGGGGCCGAGCGAGGCGGGGTCGGGCAGGAGGGCCTTGAGGAACTGGATGGGGACGATCCTGTGGCCCTGGAAGTCGATCGGGTCGATCCGGGTCATGCCCACGTTCTCGAGCACGCGGAGGTGGGTCAGGTAGCGCTCCGAGAAGGTCATGAAGAAGCGGATCCGGCGCAGGCCCCTGATGTTCTTGGCCAGGGACTCCAGCTCCTCGTGGTAGAGCAGGTAGCTGTCCTTCGGCCCGACCACGGGGTAGTCGTAGACCTGCTTGACCGAGAGGGGGTCGGTCTCCTTCCACTCGCCGTTCTCCCAGTAGCGGCCGCGCTGGGTGATCTCGCGGATGTTGATCTCGGGGTTGAAGTTGGTGGCGAAGGGGTAGCCGTGGTCGCCGGCGTTGGCGTCGAGGATGTCGATGGTCTCGATGGTGTCGAAGAGGTGCTTCTGGGCGTGGGCGCAGAAGACGTTGGTGACGCCCGGGTCGAAGCCCGAGCCGAGGAGGGCGGTGAGGCCGGCCTTGGCGAAGCGCTCGCGGTAGGCCCATTGCCAGGAGTACTCGAACTTGGCGTGGTTCGGCGGCTCGTAGTTGGCGGTGTCGAGGTAGTGCACGCCGGCGTGGAGGCAGGCGTCCATGATGGGCAGGTCCTGGTAGGGCAGGGCGACGTTGATGACGAGGTCGGGCTTGGCCGACTGGAGGAGGGCGACGGTCGCCTGGACGTTGTCGGCGTCGAGCGCCGCCGTCCGGATGGCCCGCCCGGTGGCCGCCTTGACGTCGGCCGCGATGGCCTTGCACTTGTTCTCGTTGCGCGAGGCCAGGAGGATCTCGGAGAAGTGCTCGGGGGCCTGGGCGCACTTGTGGGCGACCACGTTGCCGACGCCGCCGGCGCCGATGATGAGGACTTTCTTGCTCATGGTGACCTGTTTTCTGTCCATCCGCCGCGAGGGGGAAAGGGAAAAAGGACCCGCCGCCCGGGGGGCGGGCCTGGGCCCCTCTTGGCTGGCGGGATGGACGGGACTCGAACCCGCGACCTCCTACGTGACAGGCAGGCGCTCTAACCAACTGAGCTACCACCCCGGACAGCCAAAAGGACGGTCAGAAAGACCCCCCCGGGGGGTGCTGTCAAACGGAAACGGCGCGGCGGAATCAGGCGCGGACCTGGCCGTCGCCCACGACCTCGAACTTCCAGGTGGTGAGCTCGCGGATGCCCATCGGCCCGCGGGCGTGGAGGCGCTCGGTGCTGATGCCCACCTCGGCCCCGAAGCCGAACTCGCCGCCGTCGGTGAAGCGGGTGCTGGCGTTCCAGTAGACGCACGCGCTGTCCACCCGGGCGAGGAAGGCGCGGGCCGCCGGCTCGTCCCGGGTCAGGATGGCGTCGGAGTGGGCCGAGCCGAAGGCGGCGATGTGCGCCACGGCCTCGTCCAGCCCGTCGACCACCTTGGCGTTGAGGACCAGGCCGAGGTGCTCGGTGCGGAAGTCGTCCTCCGTCGCCGGCCTCGAGCCCGGCGCCAGGGGCAGCGCCCGCGGGCAGGCCCGCAGCTCGGTCCGCCGCTCGGCGAGGGCGGCGGCCAGCCTCGGCAGGAACGCGGGCGCGACGGCGGCGTCGACCAGCACGGTCTCCGCGGCGTTGCAGGCGCTCGGCCGCTGGCACTTGGCGTTGAGCGTGATGGCCAGGGCCTGGTCCAGGTCGGCCGCGGCGTGGACGTAGACGTGGCAGATGCCCGCGTCGTGCTTGATGACCGGCACCTTGGCCGCCTCGGTCACGGCGGCGATCAGCCCGGGGCCGCCGCGGGGCACGATGATGTCGACCACGCCGCGCAGCGAGGCAAGGGCGGGCACGGCCTCGCGCTCGGTGAAGGGCAGGAGGGTGGCCGCCGCCGCGGGCAGGCCCGCGCCGGCGAGCCCGCGGCCGAAGGCGCGCGCGAGCGCGAGGTTGGTGCGGATGGCCTCGCTGCCGCCCCGGAGGACGCAGGCGTTGCCCGACTTGAGGCAGAGGGCGGCGGCGTCGACCGTCACGTTCGGCCGCGACTCGAAGATGATCGCCACGAGGCCGATGGGCACCCGCCGCCTCGTGATGCGCAGGCCGTTCGGGCGGGTCCAGGACTCCATCGCCTCGCCCACGGGGTCGGGCAGGGCGGCCACCTCCTCGCAGGCGCCGGCCACCGCGGCGAGGCGGGCGGGGTCCAGGCGCAGCCGGTCGAGCATGGCCTCGGCCAGGCCCTTGGCGCGGGCGGCCGCGACGTCCTCGGCGTTGGCGGCGAGGATGGCCGCCTCGTCCTCGCGGATGGCGCGGGCGGCCCCGCGCAGCGCCGCCTCCCGGACCGCGGCGGAGGCCAGGGCCACGGGGCGCGCGGCGGCCTTCGCGGCGGCGGCGAGCTCGGCCACCCGTCGGGCCAGGTCGCTCATCGGAGCGCGAAGCGCGTCCCCAGCGGCTTGCCCGCGGCCAGGTCCGCGAGCACGCGGGGGCGCCGGCCGTCGGCGATGTGGGTCTCCACCTTGGCGGCGGCGGCGATCTCCGCCGCGAGCAGCTTGGTGACCATGCCGCCCACGTTGCGCTCCGAGCCGGCCCCCCCGGCGAGCGCCCGGATGCCGGGGTCGATCCTGCGGACCAGCGGGATGAGCTCGCCGGTGCCGTCCGGCTTGGTCATCAGCCCGGGGATGCCGGAGAGGATGACAAGGCGGTCGGCGCCGGCGAGGGCGGCGACATGGGCGGAGAGGCGGTCGTTGTCCCCCACCTTGATCTCCTCGTCGGCGATGGCGTCGTTCTCGTTGAGGATGGGCACGAAGCGCCGGCGGGAGAGGAGGTGGTCGAGGGTGGCGCGCGCGTTGCGGCTCCTGGCGCGGCTGTCGATGTCGCCATAGGTCAGGAGCAGCTGCGCGCCGATCAGGCCGTGGCGCCGCAGGTGGCGGCCGTACTCCGCCATCAGCTCGGGCTGGCCCACCGTGGCGCAGGCCTGCAGCTCGCGGGTGGAGCGGGGGCGCTTGCCCAGGCCCATCGCGGTCATGCCGGCGGCGATGGCGCCGGAGGTGACGAGGATGACCTCGATGCGGCGGCGCCGGAGGGCGGCGACCTGGGAGACGAGGTCCCGGATGAAGGCGCGGTCGATCCTGCCGTCCTTGCGGGTGAGGAGGCCGGAACCGAGCTTGATGACCCAGCGCTTGGACATGAGGCGGCCATCCTTGTCCGGGCGGGCGGCGGATGTCCAGCGTGTGCGGTGTTGCCAGCCCGCGGCGCGGGGTGCAAGTTGCCCCCATGGCGCCGTCCCCCGATGCGAGCGGAGCGTCCCGCGAGGCCCTGGGCCGGCGGGACGGGGCGCTCGACGCCGCCCTGCGCCCCCCGAGCCTGGCCGACTTCGCCGGCCAGAGGCGCACCGTCGAGCGGCTGAGGGTCATGGTCGGCGCGGCCCGCCGCGAGGGCCGGTCGCTCGACCACATCCTCCTCCACGGGCCCCCGGGCCTGGGCAAGACCTCGCTCGCCCTCATCCTCGGCGCCGAGATGGGCAAGCCCGTCCGCGTGACGTCTGGCCCCGCGGTCGAGAAGGCGGCCGACCTCGCCGGGGTCCTGACCTCGCTCCAGGACGGCGACATCCTCTTCGTCGACGAGATCCACCGCATCCCCAAGGCCGTCGAGGAGTTCCTCTACTCGGCGATGGAGGACTTCCGGATCGACATCCTCATCGACCAGGGGCCCAACGCCCGCAGCGTCCGGCTCGACCTGCCCCGATTCACCCTCGTCGGCGCCACCACCCGCACCGGCCTCCTCACCGCGCCCCTGCGCAGCCGGTTCGTCCTCCAGAGCCGCCTCGACTACTACACGCGCGAGGAGCTCGTCGGCATCGTCCGCCGCGCGTCCGACCTCCTCGCGGTCCGTCTCGGCGAGGGCGGCGCCGAGGCCATCGCGGCGCGTTGCCGCGGCACGCCCCGCGTCGCCAACAACCTCCTGCGCTTCGCCCGCGACTACGCGCTGGAGCGTTCCGGCGGCGTGGCCGACGCCGCCACCGTCGCCGCCGCCCTCGAGCTGCTCGAGATCGACCGGCACGGGCTCGACGAGATGGACCACCGCCTGCTCCGCGCGCTCGCGGAGAAGCACCGCGGCGGCCCGGTCGGCATCGGCACCCTCGCCCTGGCGGTGTCGGAGGACGCCCAGACGCTCGAGGAGGTCCACGAACCCTTCCTCATCCAGGAGGGCTACCTCGCCCGCACCCCCCAGGGGCGCGTGCTCACCGACCGAGGCTGGCAGGTCGCGGGATTGCCCCGGCCGGATCGGGCCGGGGAGCTCGGGATCTGAGGCCGCTCACTCCTCCCCGAGCCCGGTGGGCAAGGCGGAGTTGGGCAGCCGGACGATGTCCGCGCCCAGCGAGGCCAGGCCCCGCTCGAAGGCGACGTAGCCCCGGTCGAGGTGATAGAGGCGCTGCACCCAGGTTTCCCCGCGCGCGGCGAGGCCCGCGAGGATCAGCGCGGCGGAGGCCCGGAGGTCCGAGGCCATGACCGGGGCGCCCGAGAGCGGGCGCCCGCCCTTGACGATGGCGGTCGCGCCCTCGAGGTCGATCTCCGCGCCCATGCGCTGGAGCTCGGGCACGTGCATGAACCGGGCCGGGTAGACCCGCTCCGTCACCGTGGTCAGGCCGTCGACCACGAGCTGCATGGCCAGCACCTGCGCCTGCAGGTCGGTGGGGAAGCCGGGGAAGGGCTGGGTCGTGACCTCGATCGGCCGGGAGGGGCCGCCGCGCGCGCGGAGGCCGGCGGGGCTGGATTCGACCCGCACGCCGGCCGCCTCGAGCTTGTCGAGGAAGGCGCCCAGGTGCTGCTCCTCGACGCCCCTCACGAGCACGTCGCCGCCCGTGATCGCGCCGGCCACCAGGTAGGTCCCCGCCTCGATGCGGTCGCCGATGACGGCGTGCTCGCAGCCGCGGAGCGACTCGACACCCTCGACGATCAGGCACGGGCTGCCAATCCCCGAGATGCGCGCGCCCATCTTGGCGAGCATGCGGCAGAGGTCGGTCACCTCGGGCTCGCAGGCCGCGCTGTCGATGCGCGTGGTTCCGGGCGTGAGCACCGCCGCCATGACGAGGTTGGCGGTGCCGAGGACGGTCGAGCCCATCCGCCCGCCGAGGAAGACGTAGGCGCCGCGGGCGTTGGCGGCGTCGACGCGCAGGTAGCCGGCGTCGTGGCGGATGTCGCAGCCGAGCCGGGCCAGGCCCTTGAGGTGGAGGTCGATCGGCCGGGGGCCGATCACGCAGCCCCCGGGCAGCGCGATCTCGCACCGCCTGAGGCGGCCGACCAGCGCGCCCAGCAGGCAGATGGAGGCCCGCATCTTGCGCACCAGGTCGTAGGGCGTGCGGTGGCCGACCGTCTCCGCCTTGATTCTCCACGTCCCCGGCTCCGCGACGACCACGTCCGCGCCCTGGTGGCGCAGGATCTCGGCCATGTAGCGGACATCGCTTAGGTCCGGGACGTTGCGCAGGGTGACCGTCTCCCGCGTGAGCAGGCAGGCGGCGAGGATGGGCAGGCAGGCGTTCTTCGAGCCCGCCGCCGTCACCTCGCCCCGCAGGGTCCGGCCTCCGGTGATGCGCGCAACCTCGAGCATGTTCGGAAAAAAGGGCGCCGAGGCGCCCCTTGTTCTCAGCCGCGTCGGGGGCCGCCTCGCCCCCGTCCGCGCCCGCGGCCGCCGCGGTCGTCCCGCCGGCGTCCGTCGCCGCGGTGGTGGCCGCCGCGGTCGTCGCGCCGTCCTTCCTGCTGCCGCGCCCCGGGCGCCGCGGTGTACTCGGCCTTGGACGGGACGCCCCAGAGGGTCGCGAAGAAGCGCTTCACGCTGCCCCAAAGCGAGCGGGGAGGCTCAAGCGGGATGACCACGGGTTCGATGTGGATGCGCGCGCGCTCGGGACGCGCCTCGCGGGGGCCGCGGTCGTCCCGGCGTCGCTCACCCTCCGGACGCCGCTCGCCTTCCGGACGCGGCTCGCGATCGGGCCGGGGGCCGCGGTCAGGCCGGGGACCTCGGTCCTCGCGGCGGAAGTCGCCCTCGGGCCGGGGCTCGCGCGGGGGCCGCGGCTCGCGGGGCGGGCGGGGCTCACCCGCGGGCGCATTGCCGGCGTAGCCGCCGGCATGCTGTCCGGAAAGCTTCTCGGGCAGGTCGGCGGGGTTGCTCACGGCGCCGAACGCGGGTGCGGCGCCCGCGGCGGGGGAGGGCATGCCCTGGGGGGTGCCGCGCCGGCCGAACTGCCTCGGCTTGGCGATCTCGCCGGGCTTGGCGGCGGGGGTGGAGTCGCCTCCGATGACGGACATCGGGGGAAGCTCGGCATGGGCGGATTCAAGCTTGGCATCGCGCAGGGACGCGGCGGGTGCGGGCTCGGGGTTGGCTTGGGGGGCGGCCGGTTGGGCCGGGGTCTCTTCGGGTTGCATGGTTGTTTCGGTTGGGTCCGCTGGGCGGACGGCGGCGCAGGCCGCCTGGTTGGGTCCGGCTGAGCTCACGGGAGGATTCCCGGGCCGGATGGGCTCGCGGCGGAATGCCGCGAAGTTCCCTGCATACGGTCGCCGGGGTGGGGGGCAAGAGGAAAGGGGTCAGCGCGCCTCGTCCAGGTACCGCGTCTCGCGGATGACCACGATGCGAACCGTCCCCGGGAAGCTGAGCGCGGCCTCGACCTTGATCCGGAGCGCGCGGGCCAGCTCGGCCGCCGCGGCGTCGTCGACCCGCTGGGGCTGGACGATGACCCGGAGCTCGCGCCCGGCCTGCAGGGCGAAGGCCTCGCTGACCCCGGGGAAGCCCAGGGCAAGTTCCTCCAGCCCGCGCTGGCGCCGAATCAGGCCCTCCAGGCTCGAGGAGCGCGCTCCCGGGCGGGAACCGCTGGCGGCGTCGGCGACCATGACCAGGGGGGCGTAGACCGACTCCGGGTCGACCTCCCGGTGGTGCGCGGCGACGGCGTTGACGACCCGGGGGTCCTCGCCCAGCCGCCTGAGCAGGGCCGCCCCTGCCAGCGCATGGCTGCCCTCGGCCTCCGCCTCGATCGCCTTGCCGAGGTCGTGCAGGAGCCCGGCGCGCTTGGCGGGCGTCGGGTCGATGCCCAGCTCGGAGGCGAGCATCGCGCAGAGCCGGGCGACCTCGACCGAATGGGCCAGCGTGTTCTGGTTGGCCGACAGGCGGAAGTTGAGCCGGCCGAGCAGTTCCTCGACCGCCGGATCCATCGGGGGAAGGCCAAGGTCCCGCACCGCCGCGGCGCCGAGCTTGCGAACCGAGGCGTCGACCTCGCCGCGGGCCGAGGCCACGCAGGCCTCGATGAGTCCCGGCGAGACCCTGCCGTCGGCGATGACCGCCCGGAGGGCCAGCCGGGCGATCTCCCGGCGCACCGGGTCGAAGCAGGACACCAGGACCGCGTCGGGCGTCTCGTCGATGAGGAGGGTCGCGCCGGTGAGCTGCTCGAACGTCCGGATGTTGCGGCCCTCGCGGCCGATCAGCCTCCCCTTCATCTCGTCCCCGGGGATGCCCACGGTGACGGCGCTCGCCTCCTGGGCGACCTGCGGGGTGAGCCGCTGCATCGCGGCGACCAGCCGGCGGCGCGCCTCCTCGCCCACCTCGTCCTCCGCGCGGCCCATCACCTCCTCGCGCAGCCGGCGCGCCTCCTCGCCAAGGTCGGCCCGCATGGCCTGGATGGCCGCCCGGCGCAGCTCCTCGGCCGGCAGGCCGGCCAGTCGCAGGCTTTCCTGGCGGATGCGCTCAGCCTCCGCCGCGGCGCGGGAGCGGTCCTGCGCCGCCTGCGCCGCGTCGCGACGCGCGGCCTCGGCGGCGAGCCGGGCCTCCGCCTTCTCGGCGTCGGCCACCGCCTGCGCCTCCGCGGCGGCGGCCGCGCCCTCGCGCCGGGCCAGCTCGACCTCCGTCCTCAGCCGCCGCTCGTGCAGCTGCTGCAGGGTGGATTCCCTCCACTTGGCCACCGCGTAGGCCACGATGGCGCCGGAGGAGAAGGCCACGGCGGCGATGATGTTCTGGTCGGTGGCGACAGCCATTTCCGCTTGCCGAGCCATCCTCCCGCCGGCGCCGGGACGCGGCAAGTCCCTTTTCCCCGGCTTGCGCCCGGCCTCGGGCGGGTCAACGTCTCCCGCATGGCGAATCCCGCCCGCAACACCCTGTCCTGGCTGACCCAGGCCCGGGACGATGTCGCCGCGTTCGCCCGCGTGACCGACTGGACCCAGGTGGTCGCCATCCTCCTGCTCTGCGTCGCGGGCTATTTCTCGATCAAGTCCGCGGGCGACCTCCGCGACTCCGACTTCCACACCCAGCAGCTGCTCTACATGGTCGTCGGCTGGGGAGCCTACTGGGCGCTCGCCTCCACCGACTACCGCGAGCTCCGCCGCTTCGCCCGCTGGATCTACCTCGCCGGCATCCTCCTGCTGCTCCCGATCTTCGTCTGCGCCATCGTCGGCGCCGACCTCGGCTCGGTCATCCGCTCCGTCTATGGCTCGCGCCGATGGATCAACCTCGGCCTCTTCTCCATCCAGCCGTCGGAGTTCGCCAAGGTCACGACGCTCGTCTTCCTGGCGGCCTTCCTCGCCCGCTCCCACGTCGGCCGGCTCAGGGACAGCTGGGGAGCCGCGCTGGGCGTGGCCGCCATCGCCTTCGCCCCCTTTTTCTTGATTTTCATGCAGCCTGACCTAGGCTCCTCCCTCATCTTCGTCCCCCTCGCCGCCGCCCTGCTCCATGCTGCCAATCTCAGCCGGAGGTTCTTTGTCGCGGTGGGGCTCGCCTCGGCGCTGCTGCTCTCCCTCGTGGCCGTCGACCTGTCGGCCTACGCCGACCGGGTCCAGGAGCGGATCAAGGCCCATCCCGAGGACCGGAACCCGACCGCCTCCATCCGCGGCCGGCACGACGCCGAGACCTGGTTCGTCCTGCTCAAGGATTACCAGCGTGAGCGCATCCTGTCCTTCGTCGCCCCCGAGCTCGCCGACCCCCGCGGGGTGGGGGCCAGCTGGCAGGTTCGGCAGGCCCTGATCGCCGTCGGCCGCGGCGGCCTGACCGGCCAGGGCTACAACGAGGGCATGCAGGCCCGCCTCGGCTTCCTGCCCGAGGCCGCCGCCCACAACGATTTCGTGTTCTCCGGCTTCGCCGAGGAGCACGGCCTGCTCGGCTCCCTCCTGCTGGTCGCCCTCTACGGCCTGCTGCTCTGGCGGGTACTCCGCACGGGTCTCCGCGCCGCCGACCGCTTCGGCTCCTTCCTCTCGGTGGGCGCCGCCGCCATCCTCTTCACCCACCTGTTCATCAACGTGGGCATGAACCTGAACCTGATGCCCGTCACGGGCGTCCCCCTTCCCTTCCTCAGTTACGGGGGCTCCTTCATCCTCAGCTGTTTTCTGCTCCTTGGCTTGGTCCAGAGCGTTCACCGGCATGCGCCGGGCGGCGAGGGTGGGGGGCTTCCGGCCACGGCCTAGCGGCCACCCCCACCCAAAATGCCCGACAACCATCCCGAAGAAAACGACCACGACCACCGCCACGACGACATTCCCGAGCCGGTCTCGGGCGCGCCCGCGCCCCAGGTCTCGCCCGAGAAGCTCGCCGCCGACGCCGCCGCCCGCCGCAAGGACCTCCCCCTGCTGCAGCGCATCGCCAAGCACTTCTCCAAGGACCGCGACACCTACCGGGAGCTCGTGATCAACAGCGAGACGCTCGAGAAGCGCGTCGCCCTCCTGCGCAACGGGGTGCTGGAGCGCTTCGAGCTCGAGCACCGCAGCGAGAACCGCATGGTCGGGGCCATCTTCAAGGGCCGGGTCCAGAACCTCGAGGGCGGGCTCAAGGCCGCCTTCGTCGACATCGGGCAGCCCAAGAACGCCTTCCTCCACTACTGGGACATGCTCCCCGCGGCCAACGACTCGCAGGTCGAGTTCATCCGCGACAACGAGTCGGCCGAGCAGAAGCGCCGCAAGGCCCGCCACCAGGCCAAGGACATCCCCGAGCTCTTCCCCGTCGGGTCCGAGATCGTCATCCAGGTGGTCAAGGACCAGATGGGCACCAAGGGCCCCCGCTCCACGACCAACATCGCCCTGCCCGGGCGCTTCCTCGTCCTCATGCCCTTCAGCGGGGCCTGCGGCGTCTCCCGCAAGATCGAGGACCCGCGCGAGCGCGAGCGCCTCAAGGACATCCTCCGCAACCTCACCATCCCCGAGGGCATGGGCGTCATCATCCGCACCGCCGGCGAGGGCAAGCAGGCGCGCTGGTTCGTGCGCGACCTGCACATGCTCCTGCGCCGGTGGCAGGCCATCGTCGAGAAGATCAACGAGCCGGGCAACCGGCCCGTCCTCCTCCACCGCGAGCCCGGCCTGATCGAGCGCACCGTGCGCGACTTCCTCACCGAGGAGATCGACCGGATCCTGGTCGACAACCCCGCCGAGTTCGAGGCCGTCCGCGAGGCCGTGGCCGAGATCTCCCCCCGCTCCCGCGCGCGCGTCGCCCTCTACGAGGACCCCATCCCCGTCTTCGAGCGCTACAACATCGAGCGCCAGATCGAGCAGCTCCTCTCCCGGCGCGTCCCCCTGCCCAGCGGCGGGGAGATCGTCATCGATGAGACCGAGGCCCTGACCTCGATCGACGTCAACACCGGCGGCCACCGCGGCGGGAAGGACAACGGCAAGGACTACATCGTCGCCGCCAACCTCGAGGCCGTGACCGAGGCCGCCCGCCAGATCCGCCTGCGCAACCTCGGCGGGCTCATCATGATCGACACCATCGACATGAAGAACCCGAAGGACCGGAAGAAGGTCTTCGACCGCCTCCGCGAGGAGATGGAGTCCGACCGGGCCAAGCACCAGATCCTGCCCATCTCCCAGCTCGGCGTCCTCCAGATGACGCGCCAGCGGCACTCGGAGTCCGCCACCACCACCCTCTACACCCGCTGCCCCTACTGCGCGGGCACGGGCAAGGTGAAGAACGCCCGGACCGTCTCCGTCGAGATCCAGCGGCGCCTGCTCAGCGTCATCCGCAAGCAGCGCGAGCTGGTCGGGCCGGAGCGCGAGCTCGAGCTCAACATCGTCCTGCACCCCCTCAACCTCGACCGCATCGTCACCGAGGACCGCGACTTCTTCCGCGACCTCATGAAGTCGTGCAAGGTCCGGCTCGGGACCAAGGCCGACCCCTCCTACCACGTCGAGAACTTCAAGATCCTCGACGGGACCGGCAAGGAGCTGCGCTGAGCGCCGCCCCGCCCGCCCCTCGGCGGGCGGGGCGCCCCCTCAGCGCCTCGGCCGCGCCAGCAGCCTCAGCCCGTTGAGGCAGACCAGCACGGTGCTGCCCTCGTGCGCGATGACGCCGACGGGCAGGGGCACCCCCCGCGCCACGGTGAGGAGCGCCATCAGGACCACCGTCCCGAGCGAGATGGCGAGGTTCTGGCGGATGACCCGGTGCGTGCGCAGGCTGAGGTCGTGGGCATCCACCAGCTTGTCCAGGCGGTCGTCGACCAGCAGGATGTCGCTCGTCTCCTTGGCGGCGTCGCTGCCGCGTCCGCCCATCGCGACGGCGACGTCGGCCGCCGCGAGCGACGGCGCGTCGTTGATGCCGTCGCCGACCATCGCCACGACCCGTCCCTGGGCGGCGTAGGTCCGGATGCGCTCGACCTTGTCCCAGGGCTTCAGGCCGGCGGCCACCTCGGGCATGCCGATCTCGGCCGCCGCCTTGGCGGCCGCGCCCGACTTGTCGCCCGTCAGCATGACGCAGCGGATGCCCCTCGCGGCCAGGGCCGCCAGCATCGGCCGGCTCTCGGTCCGGACCGCGTCGCGCAGGCGCACCTGCATCCAGGTCCGGCCGTCCGAGACCCAGACCTCGCTGCCCAGGCCCTCCTCGGCCCGCTCCCGGGGCTCCGGGGCGCCGACGAAGCCGCGCTTGCCCATCCGCCACAGTCGCCCGCCGACCCGGCCGGCCAGGCCCTCGCCGACCACGCTCTCGAAGTCGTCGGGCGCGGTCGGCAGCACGCCCCGGGTGGCGCACCACGACGCCACGGAACGGGAAAGGGGGTGCGAGGAGGCGGCGCCGAGGGCGGCCAGCGCGGCCAGCGCCGCCGGCTCGTCCTCGGCCGGCTCGCAGCGGTGACCGACCACCGCCGGCTCGCCCCGGGTCAGCGTCCCGGTCTTGTCGAAGCAGATCACCTCGACCTCCGCGAGCCGCTCGACCGCGGCGCCTCCCCGGAAGAGGATCCCGCGGCGGGCCCCGCTGGCGATCGCCGCGAGCACCGCGGAGGGGATGGAGAGCACGAGCGCGCAGGGGCTCATCACCACGAGCAGGGTCATCGCCCGGTACAGCGCCCCGTCCGAGGCGACCTGCCCCGCGCCGTCCGCCACGAAGGGCGCGCCGCCGTGCAGCAGCCAGAGCAGGAAGCCGGCGGAGGCGAGGATGACCCCCGCCGCGTAGGTCCCGCCCCAGGTGTCGATCAGGCGCTGCGAGGGCGCCTTCCTCGCCTGGGCCTCGCGGATGAGCCGGAGGATGCGCTGGACCGAGCTCTCGGCCTCCGCCCGCAGCACCGTCGCGACCAGCCGTCCGCTCCCGTTCAGGGTGCCCGCGAGCAGCTCGTCGCCGGGGCGCTTGGGCACCGGGACGCTCTCCCCCGTCAGGGTCGACTCGTCGGCCTCGGTCGACCCCTCCGCCACCCGCGCGTCGGCCGGCACGCGGTCGCCGGGCAGCAGGAGGATGCGGTCCCCCGCGCGCAGCTCGGCGACCGCGACGAGCGAGCCGTCGGCCCGGCGCGCGTGGGTCGGCGCGCCCGCCATCAGCGCGTCGACCGCCCGGCGCGTCCGGTCCAGGGCGTAGTGCTCCATCGCGCCCGCGGCGGAGAACAGGAAGAGCAGGAGCAGGCCCTCGAGCGGCTGGCCCACCGACCACGCCCCCGCCGCCGCGAGCAGCATGAGCAGGTGCACGTCGATCCGCCGGTGGTGGCGCACCGAGTGCCAGGCCTCCTCCGCCGCCTCCCACCCGCCCGCGAGGCAGCCGCCCAGGACGAGCAGCTCGAAGACCCAGGTCGGCGCGCCCGGCCCGAGGTCGCGCCACGCCACGGCGCCCAGGCCGAGGGCCCCGCAGATCGCCGACTGCGCCGCGAGCGCCCGCCAGCCGTGGTCGGCGTGTCCGTGGTCGCCGTCATGGTGGGTTGAGGACATGCGCCGGAGGATACGCCCGCGCCCCGGCGGGTCAACGCCGCTCATTGTATCCATTATTTGGATTCATTTTCCCGCCGACGCGCGCGCGGGCCGCCCGCCGGACCGCGCGCGCTTTTTTTCCGAAAAAAGACGCTTGCGTGACGACGCGCGCGCGCTACGTTGGCGTCGTACCGCAGTGAACACCCGCAGCGAAACCACCTCAGGCGAAAGCCTCCTCACGGTCTCCTTGCCGGCCGAACTTCACTCGAGCGTCGTCGCCTTCCAGCGCAAGTCGGGGTTGCCCACGCTCAGCGAGGCGATCCGCCACGCCCTCCTCCGCTTTGACGGCGCCCGCGACGCGAGCCGCCGTCCTTCCCGCCAAGTGTCTTTCCGAGTCCCCTCGGAGCTCCGCAACCGCATCACCCGCCAGGCCGGCAAGGCCCGGGTGAGCCTGGGGCGCATCGTGAGGGTGGCGCTGTCCGCGCTGCCCTCCAACCCAACCCCGATCCCAAACACCAACACCATGGCCAAGAAGAAGGCTGCCAAGAAGGCTCCCGCCAAGAAGAAGGCTGCGAAGAAGAAGAAGTAATTCTTCTTCTGCGGGACTCGTCCCGCAGCAACCCCGGCTCCGCCGGTTCAAGGATTTCCCACGGGAAATCCTTTTCTTTTTCCCCCATCCGCCGCCGGGAGGTTTTCCCTTGAAGGGGTGCCCCCGCTCGGTTGCCATTCGCCTCCCACCATGAGCCAAGGCGCCAGCATCACCATCTCGGCCGGCAAGCTGTCCGTCCCCGACCACCCCATCGTGCCCTTCATCGAGGGCGACGGCACCGGGCCCGACATCTGGCGCGCGTCCGTCCGGGTGATCGACGCCGCCGTCGCCAAGGCCTACGGCGGCAGGCGCGCCATCGCGTGGAGGGAGGTCCTCGCCGGGGAGAAGGCGTTCAAGGCCACGGGCAACTGGCTTCCCGAGGAGACCCTCGTCGCCTTCAAGCGGCACCTGGTCGGCATCAAGGGCCCCCTGACCACCCCGACCGGCGGCGGCATCCGCTCCCTCAACGTCGCCCTCCGCCAGCAGCTCGACCTCTACGTCTGCCTCCGCCCCGTGCAGTGGTTCACCGGCGTGCCCTCGCCGGTCAAGAACCCCGGCAAGGTCGACATGGTCATTTTCCGCGAGAACACCGAGGACATCTACGCGGGCATCGACTTCGAGGCCGGCTCCGAGGTCGCCCGCAAGACCCTCGAGTTCCTCCGGGCCAACTTCCCCAAGGAGTTCGCCAAGATCCGCTTCGGGGCCGAGCAGCCCGGCTCGGTCGGCATCGGCATCAAGCCGGTCTCCCAGCCCGGCTCCGAGCGCCTCATCCGCTCCGCCATCCGGTACGCCATCGACAACCGCCGCAAGTCGGTGACCTTCGTGCACAAGGGCAACATCATGAAGTACACCGAGGGGGCCTTCATGAAGTGGGGCTACGACCTGGCCAAGCGCGAGTTCGGCGCGGTCGAGGTCGACGGCGGCCCTTGGTGCAGGATCCCCGAGGGCAAGCCCGGCGCCGGCATCGTCATCAAGGACGCCATCGCCGACATCACCCTGCAGCAGGTTCTCACCCGCCCGACCGACTTCGACGTCATCGCCACCCTCAACCTCAACGGCGACTACCTCTCCGACGCCCTCGCGGCCCAGGTCGGCGGCATCGGCATCGCCCCGGGCGGCAACATCAACTACCTCACCGGGCACGCCATCTTCGAGGCCACGCACGGGACCGCCCCCAAGTACGCCGACAAGGACGTGGTCAACCCCGGCTCCGTCATCCTCTCCGGCGAGATGATGCTCCGCTACCTTGGCTGGACCGAGGCGGCCGACCTCATCCTCAAGGGCCTCAACGGCGCCATCGCCTCGCGCAAGGTGACCTACGACTTCGCCCGCCTGATGGAGGGCGCGACCGAGGTGAGGTGCTCCCAGTTCGGCGACGGCATCATCGCCGCGATGTGATGGCCCGCGCGCCGCTCCTGCTCCTGCTCGCCGCCGCGGCTCCCGCCGCCGCCGGCCTATGGGAGGAGGTCGGGCGCAACACCGACGTCACCCTCGCCGCCACCGCCGCCACCGCCCCCGTCGAGCGGGGCCGGGCGCCCGACCTCGGCCCCGTCGCCGGCCTCGACGCGTCCGCCCGACTCAGCATCCCCGCCTCCGCCCTCAACCTCGTGCTGACCGCCGCGGCCGACCGGTCGCTCGACGGTTCCCCGCGGCTCGACCGCCGCTCCGCCGGGCTCGCCGTCGAGTGGTTCGGCGAATCCCTCCGCGCCCGCCTCGGCGGGCGCCGCGACCTCAACCTCGGGACCAACCCCGCCTCCCTCGGCCGGCTCAGGTCCGAGACCGCCGTCGAGGCCGGACTCGACGGCATCCCCCTCGGCGACTCGTGGCAGCTCGGCCTGGACCTCGCCGGCGTCCCCCGCCGCGAGGAGCGTCGGGCCGAGGCCAACCTCGGCCGCCTCATCCATCGGTCCGCCGGGGGCATGGCGCTGCATCTCTCCCTCCACGCGGGGGACCTCCGCGCCCTCGACGCCGATGGCGACGGGCAGGGCAGGGTCGAGGGATGGTCCTACGGCGGCGTCCGGCTCGCCCTGGCCGCCCCCCTGGGCTCCGGCAACCTCTTCCTGACCTTCGGCAGCCAACAGGCCACCGACACCCCCGGCGACCGGGACGGATGGGCTGAGCTGGCCTACGAGCGGACGTTCTGAGCCGGTTCGGAGGGGTTTTGCCCCCAATTCCGTTGTTGACGGAGCGGGGGCGGCTTCCATCGTCCGACCTTCCTTTTTATGAAGACCACGCTTGCCAAGAACGTCAAGGCGACCGACCGCGCCTGGCTGCTCGTCGACGCCAAGGACCAGGTCCTCGGCCGCCTCGCCGTCAAGATCGCCAACCTCCTCCGGGGCCGCCACAAGGTCACCTACACCCCCCACGTCGACACCGGCGACTACGTCGTCGTCATCAACGCCGACAAGGTCCGCCTCACCGGCAACAAGGAGGAGGCCAAGGAGTACATGTTCTACACCGGCTGGGTCGGCACCGCCTACCGCCGCAACGTCGCCACCATGCGCGCCCGCAAGCCCGAGTTCATCCTCCGCCACGCGGTCAAGGGGATGCTGCCCAAGAACCGCCTCGCCAACGACATGCTGACCAAGCTCCGCATCTTCGCCGGGCCCGAGCACACGCACGCCTCCAACAACCCCGTGCCGACCAAGGTCTGACCTCCCGCACCCTCTCCATGAGCGCCACCAAGAACCCCACCCTGACCGCCGTCGGCCGCCGCAAGACCGCGAGCGCCCGCGTGCACCTCAAGCGCGGCAGCGGTGAGATCACCGTCAACGGCAAGCCCGCCAACGAGTTCCTCTACACCGAGGCCCTGCTCAAGGCCGCCACCGCCCCCCTCCGGGTCTCCTCCCTCGACGGCCAGGTCGACGTCTTCATCCGCGTCAACGGCGGCGGGCCCAACGGCCAGGCCGGCGCCATCTCGCACGCCCTCGCCCGCGCCCTCCAGAAGCTCGACGCCGACCTCCGCCCCACCCTCAAGAAGGCCGGCCTCCTCACCCGCGACGGCCGCATGCGCGAGCGCAAGAAGCCGGGCCGCCCGGGCGCCCGCAAGCGCTTCCAGTTCTCCAAGCGCTGAGCGCGCCCCCGGAGACGGACGACAGGACCCCGGCCCGCCGGGGTCCTTTGCTTTCCCGCCCCCCGCTTCGTCCTTCCCAGCCCGCCCCCTTTTTTCCAGATTACACCCATGGCCACCCAACGCCTATCCATCGGCATCGTCGGCGCCTCCGGCTACACCGGCGAGGAGCTCGTGCGCATCCTCGCCCGCCACCCGAGGGTCAGCCTCGACGCGGTCTGCTCGCGCAGCCTCGCCGGCAAGGCCGTGGCCGACGAGATGCCCCGCCTCCGCGGCGTGGTCGACCCCGCGCTCGCCTTCTCCGCCTCCTCGCCCGAGGCCTGCGCCCAGTCCGGCGTCCAGGCCTGGTTCCTCGCGCTGCCCCACGGCGTCGCCGCCGAGTACGCGCGGCCGCTCGTCGCCGCCGGCCGCCGCGTCCTCGACCTCTCGGCCGACTTCCGCCTCTCCGACCCCGCCCTCTACCGGACGTACTACGGCCATGAGCACCCCGCGCCCGAGCTGCTCGGCAAGGCGCGCTACGTCATCCCCGAGCTCGAGCCCGCGGGCGATTGGAAGTCCGCCCCGCTCCTCGCCTGCCCGGGCTGCTACCCGACTAGCATCCAGCTGCCCGTCGTTCCCCTTCTCCGCGCCGGCCTCCTCCGGCCCGAGCCCGGCCGGCTCGTCATCAACTCCCTCTCCGGCGTCTCCGGCGCCGGCAAGAAGGCCGAGGCCGCCTACCTCTTCTGCGAGCGCGACGGCTCGGCCAAGGCCTACGGTCTGCCCAACCACCGGCACGTCGCCGAGATCGAGGAGCAGTTCGCCCGGGCCGCGGGCGGGCCGGTCGTCGTCCAGTTCAACCCGCACCTCGCCCCGATGCACCGGGGCATCGCAACCACGATCACCGTCCCCGCCCCCGGCGTGACCGCCGCCCAGGTCGAGGCCTGCTGGCGCGAGGCCTACGCCGGCCGCCCCTTCGTCCAGGTCCTGCGGCCGGGCGACTTCCCCGACACCGGCCATGTCGCCGGCTCCAACCGCGCCGCCCTCTCGGCCGTGGCCGACCCCCGCACCGGCAACCTCGTCCTGACCTCGGCCATCGACAACCTCCTCAAGGGCGCGGGCGGCCAGGCCGTCCAGCTCCTCAACCTTCTCCAGGGCTGGCCCGAGTCCGAGGGGCTGGCCTGAGACCGCTTCCATGGCAATCGAGCTGACCGACAACTCTCCCGGCCTCTCCGACGTCCCCGGCCTCCGCGTCGGCGCCGGCTCGGGCGACATCCGCCGCAAGGGCCAGGACCGGCTCGACACCGCGCTCGTCGTCGCCGACCGGCCCTGCGCCGCCGCCGGCGTCTTCACCACCAACGACGTCCGGGCCGCCCCCGTCCGCTTCTCCCAGGCCGTCCTCGCCGCCGGGGCCTCGGCCATCCGCGGCATCGTCGCCAACAGCGGCAACGCCAACGCCTGCACCGGCGAGCAGGGCCTGCGCGACACCGAGGCCATGGCCCGCCTCGCCGCCGAGGCCTCCGGCTGCCCGGGCGGCGCCTTCCTCGTCTGCTCCACCGGGCGGATCGGCGAGCCCCTGCCCTTGGACCGCGTTGCCAAGGGCCTCGCCGAGGCCGGCGCCCGCCTCGCCGCGACGCCCCAGGAGGGCGAGCGCGCCGCCTGGGCCATCCTCACCTCCGACACCCGCCCCAAGTCCGTCACCGCCCGCTTCGCCTGGGAGGGCCGGACCGTCACGGTCGCCGGCATCGCCAAGGGCGCCGGCATGATCGAGCCCAACATGGCGACGATGCTCGCCTTCGTCGCCACCGACCTCGCCGCCTCGCCGGGCGTCCTCCGCGCCGCGCTCCTCGCCGCCAACGCGCAGTCCTTCAACTGCGTGAGCGTCGACGGCGACATGTCGACCAACGACACCGTCCTCCTCCTCGCCACCGGCGCCTCCGGCCTCGCGCTCGACGGCGCCCCCGCCGGCCTCGCCGCCCGCTTCCAGGAGGCCCTCGACCGCGTCTGCTTCGCCCTCGCCGAGAAGATCGTGGGCGACGGCGAGAAGATCACCAAGGTCGTCTCCGTCGAGGTCGCCGGCGCCCGCACCCGGGCCGACGCCGAGGCCGTCGCCCGCGCCGTGGGCAACTCCCTCCTCGTCAAGTCGGCCTGGTACGGCGAGGACCCCAACTGGGGCCGCCTGGCCGACGCCGCCGGCTACGCCCGCACCGGGCTCGACGAGGCCCGGCTCGACATCGCCTACGACGACGTCCCCGCCGTCGTCCAGGGCCGCCCCCTGCCCGAGAACAAGCCCCGCTGGAAGGAGGTCGTCACCCGCCGGCGCTTCGCCGTGCGGCTCAACCTCAACCTCGGCCAAGGCGCCTTCCGCCTCCTCACCACCGACCTCTCGGAGGCGTACGTCAACTTCAACAAGAGCGAGTGAGCGGCCGTTTTGCCGTTGCCCGCCGCCCCCGCGCCCCGACACTCCGCCCGTCCGATGACCTCCCCCGCTGAGAAGGCCAAGGTGCTCCTCGAGGCCCTTCCCTACATCCAGAAGTTCCGCGGCTCCACCTTCGTGGTGAAGTACGGCGGCAGCTTCATGGACGACGCCGACCCCTCCGGCCGGGAGCGCGTGGCGGGCGACATCGCCTTCCTCGCCGCCGTCGGCATCCAGGTCGTGGTCGTCCACGGCGGCGGCAAGGCCATCACCCGCGCGATGGACAAGGCCGGGATCAAGGCCGAGTTCCGCGGCGGCATGCGCGTGACCGACGCCGAGACCGTCCGCATCGTCGAGCGCACCCTCAACGAGGAGATCAACGGCGAGATCTGCGCCCTCCTCGCCCAGCGCGGCGCCAACCCGCTCGGCATGCCCGGCAACGCCGTCAACCTCTGCGAGCGCATGACCGTGCGCGACGGGCAGGGCAAGGCGGTCGACGTCGGGTTCGTGGGCGACATCAAGTTCGTCAAGACCAAGCTGATCAAGAAGGCCCTCGCCGACGGCCACCTCCCCGTCATCTCGCCCATCGCGCTCGACGCCGAGGACCGTCCCCACAACACCAACGCCGACGTCGCCGCGGCCGCCGTGGCCGGCGCCCTCCGCGCCCGCCGCCTCATCTTCATGAGCGACGTCCCCGGCCTCCTCGCCGACCCCCAGGACCCCTCCACCCTCATCCCCACCCTCCGCATCGGCGACGTGGAGGAGCTCAAGCGCAAGGGCGTCGTCGCCGGCGGCATGATCCCCAAGGTCGACAGCGCCGTCGCCGCCCTCCGCGACGGCGTCCGCCGCGTCCACTTCATCGACGGGCGCGCCCCCCACAGCCTGCTCCTCGAGATCTTCACCGACAAGGGCGTCGGCACCGAGATCGTCCACACCTGATGGCCGACGACACCGCCGACCTCCACGCCCGCCACCTCGCGGGCAACTACGCCGCCCCGGCCCTCACCCTCGCCCGCGGCGAGGGCAGCCGCGTCTGGGACGACGCCGGCCGGGCCTACCTCGACTTCTCCACCGGCATCGCCGTCAACGCCCTCGGCCACTGCCACCCCACCTGGGTCGCCCGCGTCCGCGAGCAGGCCGGCCGGCTCGTCCACGTCAGCAACCTCTACCGCAACGAGCCCGCCGCGCGCCTCGCCGCCGCCCTCGCGCGCCGCTGCGGCCCCGGCCGCGCCCTCTTCTGCAACAGCGGCGCCGAGGCCAACGAGGCGCTGCTCAAGCTCGCCCGCCTGCACGGCCGGCGCAAGTCGGGCCAGGAAGGCGCCTGCGTCGGCGTCGTCGTCGCCGAGCGCGCCTTCCACGGCCGCACCTTCGGCGGCATGTCCGCCACGCCCCAGGAGAAGATCCAGGCCGGCTTCCGCCCCCTGCTCGCCGGCTTCGCCGCCGCGCCCCTCAACGACCTCGCCGCCTGGGACCGGCTCATCGACGCGCGGTCCACCGCCGCCGTCCTGCTCGAGACCATCCAGGGCGAGGGGGGCGTCTTCCCCGCCGACCCCGCCTTCCTCCGGGGTCTCGAGCGGATCTGCCGCGAGCGCAACGTCCTCCTCCTCATCGACGAGATCCAGTGCGGCGTCGGCCGCAGCGGCGCGTTCTTCGCCTTCGAGCGCTCGGGCATCCGGCCCGACGCCATCGCCATGGCCAAGGGGCTCGGCGGCGGCTTCCCCATCGGCGCCATCTGGATCGCCCCCCCGCACGACGACCTCTTCCAGCCGGGCTCGCACGGCACGACCTTCGGCGGCAACCCGCTCGCCTGCGCCGCCGCCCTCGCCGTCCTCGAGGTCATCGAGGCCGAGGATCTCCTCGACCGCGTCACCGGGCAGTCCGCGGTCTGGCACGACCGGCTCCGGCAGGTTGCCGCCTCGCGGCCCGACCTCGTCCGCGAGGTCCGCGGCGCCGGTTACATGGTCGGCGTGGCCCTCGCCGTCGAGCCGCGCCCCGTCGTCGCCGCCCTGCGCGAGGCCGGCCTTCTCGCCGTCCCGGCGGGCGACAACGCCGTCCGCCTGCTGCCGCCCCTGACCGCCTCCGCCGCCGAGCTCGCCGAGGCGGCCGACATCCTCGGCCGCGTCCTGGCCGACTGGCCCCGGGCCTGAGGCCTTTTTCCGCTGTCCAAGCCCTCCCCGACGGGTCATTGTCGCCCCTTCACGCCCGATGCGTCATTTCCTGAAGGAGTCCGACCTCACCCGGGACGAGGTCGCCGCGGTCTTCGCCACCGCCGCCGCCCTCAAGGCCGGACGGGGGCGCCACACGCCGCCCGCCCTCGCGCGGCAGTCCTGGGGTCTCCTCTTCTTCAAGAAGAGCACCCGCACGCGCGTCTCCTTCCAGGTCGGGGTCCATGAGCTCGGCGGCCAGCCCGTCATGCTCAACGCCGACGACCTCCAGCTCTCCCGCGGGGAGACCGTCGCCGACACCGCCCGCGTCCTCTCCCGCTACCTCCACGGCATGGTCATCCGCTGCCACGACCACGCGCTGCTCGAGGAGTTCGCCCGCGCCGGCACCATGCCCGTCGTCAACGCCCTCTCCGACTCCCTCCACCCCTGCCAGCTGCTGACCGACATGTTCTCGCTGGCCGAGCGCTGGGCGCCCGGCCGCCCCGAGGCCTACGCCGACGCCCTCCGCGGCCGCAAGGTCGCCTTCCTCGGCGACACCGCCTGCAACATGGGCAACTCCTACGTCCTCGCCGGCGCCCTCCTCGGCGTCGAGGTCGCCCTTGCCGGACCGAAGGGCTACGCGCCCGGCCCCGAGATCCAGGAGCTCCTCCGCCGCGAGAAGCTCGCCCCGACCTGGACCTTCAGCGAGGACCCCGCGGCCGCCGTCCGCGGCGCCGACATGGTCGCGACCGACGTCTGGGTGTCGATGGGCATGGAGGCCGAGAGGGAGCGCCGCCTGCGCGAGATGGCGCCCTACCAGGTCAACGCCCGCCTGATGGCGCAGGCCAAGCCCGGCGCCCTCTTCATGCACTGCCTGCCCGCCCACCCGGGCGAGGAGGTCGCGCAGGAGGTGCTCGACAGCCCGGCCAGCATCGTCTTCGACCAGGCGGAGAACCGCCTGCACGTCCAGAAGGCCATCCTCGCCCACCTCGCCGCCTCCCGCTGAGCCCTTTTCCTCCATGAAGAAGAAGTCCCCCAAGAAGAAGATCGTCCTGGCCTACTCCGGCGGCCTCGACACCTCCGTCCTGCTCTCCTGGATCAAGGAGCACCACGACGCCGAGGTCATCGCCTTCTGCGCCAACGTCGGCCAGGAGGACGAGCTCCGGGGCCTGCCCGCCAAGGCCCGCAAGACCGGCGCGGCCAAGCTCTACGTCGACGACCTGCAGGAGGAGTTCGCCCGGGACTTCATCTACCCCATGCTCCAGGCGAACGCCATCTACGAGGGGCAGTACTACCTCGGCACCTCCATCGCCCGGCCCCTCATCGCCAAGCGCATGGTGGAGATCGCCCGCAAGGAGGGCGCCACCGCCATCGCCCACGGCGCGACCGGCAAGGGCAACGACCAGGTCCGCTTCGAGCTGACCGCCGCCGCCCTCGCCCCCGACCTCGAGATCATCGCCCCCTGGCGCGACGAGCGCTTCCGCGCCGAGTTTCCCGGCCGCGCCGAGATGATTGCCTACTGCGCCCGCCACCGCATCCCCGTCCAGGCCAGCGCCAAGAAGCCCTACTCCTCCGACCGCAACCTCCTCCACATCTCCTACGAGGCCGGCATCCTCGAGGACCCTTGGCTCGACGTCTTCTCGGCCAGGCACAAGGACATGTTCAAGCTCTCCGTCGCCCCCGAGGACGCGCCCGACAGGCCGGAGTTCGTCGAGCTCGAGTACCGCCGGGGCGACTGCGTCGCCGTCAACGGCCGCAGGCTCTCCCCCTTTGCCGCCATGCGCGAGCTCAACCGGATCGGCGGCCGCCACGGCGTCGGCCGCGTCGACATGGTCGAGAACCGCTTCGTCGGCATGAAGAGCCGCGGCGTCTACGAGACCCCGGGCGGCACCATCCTCCAGTTCGCCCACCGCCAGGTCGAGTCCCTGACCATGGACCGCGAGGTCATGCACCTGCGCGACTCCCTCATCCCCCGCTACGCGGCCCTCGTCTACAACGGCTTCTGGTACGCGCCGGAGCGGCTCGCCCTCCAGTCGCTCGTCGCCGAGACCCAGCGCAACGTCACCGGCACCGTGCGGGTCAAGCTCTACAAGGGTGGCCTCTACGTGGCCGGCCGCAGGAGCCCCCGCTCGCTCTACAACCCGCACATCGCCACGATGGAGGCCGATCCCACCAAGGCCTACAACCAGGACGACGCCACCGGGTTCATCCGCCTCAACGGCCTTCGCCTGCGCGTCAACGCCAAGGTCAACGGTCCCGACAGCCTCCGCCGTCCCGCGCGCTGAGACCCGACCATCACGGATGGCCGGGCCGCCCGAGGGCGGCCCGTTTGCTTTCCCAGGTGGAGGTGCGGGTCGGAATCGAACCGACGAATGGGGCTTTTGCAGAGCCCGGCCTTACCACTTGGCTACCGCACCGCGCCTGGGAAGCGCCACGATGCCCCGACCCGGCGCCCCCTTCAAGGGGAAAACTTCGCCGTTCCCAAGCGCCGCCGCCCCGCCTAGCCTTCCCGCCGTGCAGCCCCCCTTTCGCATCGGCCTCGGCTACGACATCCATCGGCTCGTCGCCGGCCGCCGCTGCGTCCTCGGGGGCGTTGAGATTCCCTCGGATGTCGGTCCGGAGGGGCACTCCGACGCGGATGTCGTCCTCCACGCCGTGGCCGACGCCCTCCTCGGCGCCGCCGGCCTCCCCGACATCGGGCAGCTATTCCCCAACACCGACCCCGCCCTGAAGGACCTCGACTCGGCCCGCATCGTCGAGCGAGCCCTGGCCGAGTCCGACGCCCTTGGCTGGAGGGTCGGCAACCTCGACCTGGTCGTCCTGGCCGAGCGGCCCAGGATTGCCCGCCACGCGCCCGCCATGCGGACCCGGATCGCCCAGCTCCTGCGGGTCGACCCGGGGCAGGTGGGGGTCAAGGCCACCACCAAGGAGGGGCTCGATGCCGTGGGGGAGGGTAGGGGAATCTCCTGCCAAGCCGTGGTTCTTCTCGTCCGAAAGTGAGCTTTTGAGGGGGGTGGGGCCAGGAGGCCCGAAAAGCCTTGTCGGGCGACCCGGGGTCTGTCATTCTGAACAACCCATTCTTGGAGCGCCCATGGAAAAGACCCTCGTCATCCTCAAGCCCGACGCGATGGAACGCCGCCTTTACGGCACCGTTCTGCTTCGTTTTGAGAAGGAGGGGTTCGACATCCTCGGGGCCAAGCTGATGATCCTCACGCCGGCCCTGCTGCGCGAGCACTACGCCCACGTGGCCGACAAGCCCTTTTACCCCGAGATCGAGGCCTTCATGTCCTCGAGGCCGGTCCTGGTCCTCGCCCTCGCCGGCGACAATGTCATCGCCCGTGTCCGCGAGCTCCTCGGCCCGACCAACTCGAAGGTCGCGCCCAAGGGCACCATCCGCGGCGATCACGGCACCGAGATGATGCGCAATGTTTGCCACGCGTCCGACAGCCCCGCCGCCGCGGAGGCCGAGATTCGCAGGTTTTTCCGTCCCGACGAGGTTTTCGCCCCCCAGGCGGCCCGCGTCTGAACGGTTCATAGCAGCACCCCGCGGTTCCCGTCGCTCGTCGGCGGGAACCGCCCCTGCCTAAGGGGGTGGGGCCGCGCGCAAGGCCGGAGCCCGCGCGCGGACCAACCCCTTCTCGGCTTGTCCGCGGGGCGGCCCGGCGGCAGGGTTCCCGCGTGGAGCTCCACTGTCCCGACTGCGGCCTGCCCATCCCCGCCTCCGAGGTCGCTCCCTCGGCCGGCCTCGCCGTCTGCCGCAGCTGCGACAAGTCCTTCGGCCTTGGGGCCTGCATGTCCGCCGCGCCCATCGGCAGCCGCTTCCAACCCCTGCCCACCGACCCGCCCAAGGGCGTCCTGGCCGAGGAGCTGATGGACGGCTTCCGGCTGACGCTCTCGACGCGCAGCGCCGCCGCGTTCTTCCTCGTGCCCTTCATGATGGTCTGGAGCGGCTTCTCGCTCGGCGGCATCTACGGCACCCAGATTTGGAAGGGCGAGTTCGACCTGAAGTTGTCCCTCTTCGGCATCCCCTTCGTCCTCGGCACCCTCCTCTTCGGCGCGCTCGCCCTGATGAGCGCCTGCGGGAAGGTCGTGCTCGAGCAGCGCAACGGCATCCTGCTCCACCGGGTGGGCTTTCTCGGGCTCCATTGGACGCGCCGGCGCGACTGGGGCGCCTTCGACCGGGCCGAGCTCGAGGAGTCGACCCGGCGTCGCAAGGGCGGGTACAGCACCACCTTCGCCGTCGTCCTCAAGGGTCCCGGCGCCGAGCACAGCCTCGGCTCGGGCGTGAGCCGCGAGCGCCTGGCCTGGGCCCTGCGCTACCTCAACGCCAGGCTGGCCCTCGGGCGCTAATCCCCCTTGCCCTCGGGCGGGGGGTTTGGGCAATCTCGCCCCGTCATGCTCGACCCCAAGTTCCTGCGCGAGAACACCGACGCCGTCCGCAAGGGCGTCGCCCGGAAGAAGTTCCAGGTGGACCTCGACGCCGTGCTCGCCGCCGACGAGCGCCGCCGCCACGCCGTGACCGAGTTCGAGTCCGCCCGCGCCGGCCAGAACGCCGCCAACCAGGCCATGGCCAAGCTGCCCAAGGGCTCGCCCGAGTTCGTCGCCAAGGTCGCCGAGATGAAGGCGCTCTCGGCCAAGGTGAAGGAGCTGGAGAAGTCGGTGGCCGACGCCGAGTCCTCCTGGCGCGACGCCTGCCTGACGGTGCCCAATATCCCCGACCCCAGCGTCCCCGAGGGCCGCGCCGAGGCCGACAACGTCGTGGCCGCCGCCTGGGGCGACCCCGCCGCCCTCGTCTCCGCCGCCGCCAAGCCGCACTGGGACATCCCCGGCTTCGCCAAGGCGATCGACTTCGAGCGCGGCGTCAAGGTCACCGGCGCCGGCTTCCCCTTCTACGTGGGCGACATGGCGCGCCTCGTCCGCTCCCTCGTCCAGTTCTTCCTCGAGCACGCGGCCGAGCGCGGCTACACCGAGGTCCACGCCCCCCTGCTCGTCAACCCCGCCAGCGCCACCGCCACCGGCCAGCTGCCCGACAAGGAGGGGCAGATGTACCACGCGCCGACGGACGACCTCTACCTGATCCCGACGGCCGAGGTGCCCGTCACCAACTTCTTCCGCGACGAGATCCTGTCCGCCGCCGACCTCCCCGTGAAGCGCTGCGGCTACACGCCCTGCTTCCGCCGCGAGGCCGGCAGCTGGGGCGCCCATGTCCGCGGCCTCAACCGCCTGCACCAGTTCGACAAGGTCGAGCTCGTCAAGTGGTGCGCCCCCGACCGCTCCCTCGCCGAGCTCGAGTCCCTGCGCGAGGACGCCGAGCTCATCCTCCGCAAGCTCAACCTCCCCTACCGCGTCCTCCTCATCTGCGCCGGGGACATCGGCTTCCCCCACAGCAAGCAGTACGACCTCGAGGTCTGGGCCGGCGGCCAGAGGCGCTGGCTCGAGGTCTCGAGCTGCTCCTCGTTCACCGACTTCCAGGCGCGCCGGGCAGGCATCCGCTACCGCGACGCCGAGGGCAAGGTCCACACCGTCCACACCCTCAACGGCTCGGGCCTCGGCCTTCCCCGCGTCCTCGCGGCCATCCTCGAGAACAACCTCCGGCCCGACGGCTCGGTGGCCGTCCCCGAGGCCCTGCGCCGCTGGTTCGGCAAGGACAGCCTCGCGCTGGGCTGAACCCTCGCTTCCGGCTGGCGAGCGGGGCGGGGCGGGGTAGGGTGAGCCCATGGAGATGTCGCCGCCGGACCTGCGCGACCGCCTGATGGCGGCCGGGCGCGCCGTGCCCCTCGACGCCGCCCTCGCCGAGTCCCTCGCGCGCGAGCCGGTCCTCGCCGTCGCCGTCTCGGGCGGTGCCGACTCCGTCGCCCTCCTCGCGTCGCTCGCCGCGCAACCCGCGCTCCTGTCCAGGCTGGTCGTGCTGCATTACGACCACGCCGTCCGCGGCGCCGAGTCGTCCGAGGACGCCGCCTTCGTGGGCGCGCTGGCCGCCGCCCTCGGCCTTCCCTTCGCGGTCGCCCGCCGCGCCGAGGCCGGGCCCGCCTCCGAGACCGCGCTGCGCGAGGCGCGACACGCCTGGCTCGCCGAGGCCATGGCCGCCCATGGCGCCAAGGCGATCTGCCTCGGCCACCATGCCGACGACCGGGCGGAGACGCTCCTGCTCCGCCTGGCGCGCGGCGCCGGACCCGAGGGCCTCGCCGCGCCGCGGGCCGACCAGGCCTTTCGCGACGGCACCCGCCGCGTCCGCCCCCTCATCCGCCTCCGGCGCGAGGCCCTGCGCGCCGCGCTGGCCGCCGCCGGCGTGCCCTGGAGGGAGGATGCGACCAACGCCGCGCCCGGGGCGCCCCGCAACCGCCTTCGTCTCGGGGCCCTGCCCGCGCTCGAGCAGGCCCTCGGCGCCGGCTGGCACGAGGGCGTGGCCCGAGCCTCGGACAACCTGGCCGACGCCGCCGACGCGCTCCGCGCCTGGCTGGCGGAGCTCGGCGGCCTGCCCGACGCGGAGGGCGTCTCGCGCCTCGCCGGGCTGAGGGGGCGTCCCCGCGCCCTCGCCAGGCTCGCCTGCGCCGAGGCCGCCTGGGCCGCGGGCGTCGCCGAGATCGGCGGGCCCTCCTTCGAACAGCTCGTCGACGCCGTCACGGCCGGCCGGCGGACCCAGCTCAGCCTCGGTGGGCTCGACTGGGCCTGGGACGGCTACCAGCTCAGGGTCCGGCGGCCCGCGGCCAGCTGGGGCGGCGAGCCGAGGCCGCTCTGCGCCGACGGCGTGCCGGCGGCGTGCGGCCTCGTCGCCGAGCGGCGGGACCTCGACGCCGCGACCTGGGCCGAGCTTTCCGCGGGGCGCATCCCGCCCGCGCGCGAGGTTTGGCTCAAGGTGTCGCCCTCCGCCGGGCTTGCCTGGCGCTCGCGCCTGCCCGGCGACGCCTACCAGCCCCTCGGCGCCCCGGGCGCGGCCAAGGTCGCCGACCTGCTGATCGACCGCAAGGTCCCGCGCGAGCAGAGGGAATCCCTCCCTGTAGTCCTTGTAGAAGGCCTCCCTGCCTGGGTTCCCGGCGTGCCGCCCGCCGAGTCCCTGCGCCTGTCCGGCCCGGCGAAGGGGGCTCTCCGGTTGACTTGGCAGGGCCCGTGCTCACCCTAGACCGTCCGTCATGAGCCAAAACGACAATCCGGACAACCCGGGTCGCTTCAATCCCAAGCCCCTTCTCGTCTGGTTGCTCCTGGTCCTGGCGACCCTCGCGCTCGTCCAGTTCTCCGCCCCCCAGGGGCCGGAGGTCCAGCAGCTGAGCACGGCCCAGGTGCTCGCCTTCGCCCAGGAGGGCAAGGTCAAGTCCGTCACCCTCCAGCCCGACCGGTCCGGCGGCGCCGACAACTGGTTCACCGTCACGGGCGAGCTCGTGGTCAAGGGCGCCGAGCCCGACGCCAAGCCGGCCCGCTTCGCCGCCTCGGGCAAGCTGACCGACAAGGACTTCGAGGGCATCCGCGCCGCGGTCGGCACCGACAACTTCAAGGAGCTCAAGGCCGACACCGCCATGTCGTCCTTCCTCGGCCTGCTCCCCTCCCTCATCTTCTACGCCGCCATCTTCTACCTGATGTGGCGGATGCTCCGCAGCTCCCAGCGCGGCGCCATGCAGTTCGGCAAGTCCAAGGCCAAGCTCTCGGGCAAGGAGCGCGAGACGGTCACCTTCAAGGACGTCGCCGGATGCGACGAGGCCAAGGAGGAGGTGCGCGAGGTCGTCGACTTCCTCCGCGACCCCCGGAAGTTCACCAAGCTCGGCGCCCGCATCCCCCGCGGCATCCTGATGGTCGGCCCCCCGGGCACGGGCAAGACCCTGCTTGCCCGCGCCATCGCCGGCGAGGCCGAGGTGCCCTTCTTCAGCATCAGCGGCTCCGACTTCGTGGAGATGTTCGTGGGCGTCGGCGCCAGCCGCGTGCGCGACACCTTCGAGCAGGCCCGCAAGTCGGCCCCCGCCATCATCTTCATCGACGAGATCGACGCCGTCGGCCGCCAGCGCGGCGCGGGCGTCGGCGGCGGCCACGACGAGCGCGAGCAGACCCTCAACGCCCTCCTCGTCGAGATGGACGGCTTCGACGGCAACGAGGGCGTCATCGTCATCGCCGCCACCAACCGCTCCGACGTGCTCGACAGCGCCCTGCTGCGCCCCGGCCGCTTCGACCGCCAGGTGCACGTCGACCTCCCCGACCTCCGCGGCCGCGAGGCCGTGCTCGCCGTCCACGCCAAGCGCTTCCAGCTCGCCCCGTCCGTCGACCTCCACCGCCTCGCCCGCATCACCCCGGGCATGGCCGGCGCCGACCTCGCCAACCTCCTCAACGAGGGCGCCCTCCACGCCGCCCGCCGGGGGCGCGAGAAGGTGGAGATGACCGACATCGAGGAGGCGCGCGACAAGATCGCCTTCGGCCGCGAGCGCAAGAAGCTGATGGACGACGAGGACCGCCGCACCACCGCCTACCACGAGGCCGGCCACGCCGTCGTCCAGGCCGTGATCGACGACGGCTCCCTCCCCCTGCACAAGGTCACCATCATCCCCCGCGGCCGCGCCCTCGGCATGGCGATGTACCTGCCCAAGAAGGACATCCTCGGCCACACCAAGGCCCGCCTGCTCAACTACATCTGCACCGCCATGGCCGGCCGCATCGGCGAGAAGGTCGTCACGGGCGACATCTCCAACGGCGCCGCCTCCGACATCAAGCAGGCCACGCGCATCGCCCGCCAGATGGTCTGCGACTGGGGCATGAGCGACCTCGGCCCCGTCGCCTGGGGCGAGAACAGCGACACCGTCTTCCTCGGCCGCGAGATCGCCCGGAGCCAGTCGCACAGCGACGAGACCGCCCGGCGCATCGACGCCGCCGTCTCCGGCATCATCGCCGGCGAGTTCGCCCGCGCCGAGGGAATCCTCGCCGGGCACGCCGAGGCCCACCGCAAGGTCGCCGAGGCCCTGCTCGAGCACGAGACCCTCGAGGGCGTGCACGTCAGCGAGATCCTTCGCACCGGGGCCATCCAGACGCCCATTGTCGGCGCCCCCGTCCCCGCCCCCGTCCGCGAGCCCCGCCCGGAGGGCGGCCCCGCCCCCGAGGCCGCCGAGGGTTCGCCCGCGCCGGCCTAGCCTCGCCACAAGGGGTTGCCTTTCCCCGCGCCGCGGGCAGCATGCCTCCCATGCGCATCGGACTCACCGGAGGGATCGGTTGCGGCAAGACCGCCGCCTCCGCCTGCTTCGGCCGCCAGGGCTTCCAGGTGATCTGCGCCGACCGGCTCGCCCACGCCGCCCTGCTCGACCCCGCCCTCGTCCGAGAGATCCAAGCCCGCTGGGGCGACGAGTCCCTGCTCGAGAACGGCCTTCCGGACCGCGACTTCATCGCCGAGCGCGTCTTCTCCGAGCCGTCCGAGCTCCGATGGCTGGAGTCGCGCATCCACCCCCGCATCCGCCGCGAATGGCAGGAGGCCACCCGGGATGCCGCCCGCGACTGGGTGGTGGACATCCCCCTGCTCTTCGAGAAGGGCTGGCAGGGCGACTTCGACACGACCGTGGCCGTGGTCTCCAAGCCCCAGGTCCAGGTCCAGCGCCTCCTCGGCCGTGGCTGGACCCGCGCCCAGATCCAGGCCCGGCTCGCGGCCCAGCTGCCCGTGGAGGAGAAGGCCCGCCGCGCCGACCACGTCCTGACCAACGACGGCACCCTCGAGCAGCTCGAGGCCCAGGTGGCCGCCTTGGTCGCCCGGCTCCGGGCCGTCCGGGGCTGAATTTAGGCTTTGCCGCCCCTGCGCGCGGGGCTAGTTTTTTCCCAGCCCTTCCCCGGGGTTTGGACACCCCTTCACCCCAGCCTCCCCAGGATACCCTCCCGTGACGACCGCCGACGACTTCGTCATCCAGTTCATCCAGGACAAGGGACTTGTGCCCCCCGCGGTCGTCGCCGCCGCGCGGGCGGCCTTGGGCGACGTCCCCGCCTCCGCCAACGCCGACACCCTCGCCCTCGAGAAGCTCGTCTCCGGCGGGGCGGTCACCTGGGACGCCATCACCGCCGCCCTCGCCCGGGAGTTCGACATGGAGGTCGTCGACCTCGCCCAGGTCGCCCCCGCCGAGGAGGTCCTCAAGCTGGTCAGCCGCGACCTCGCCGAGCGCCACCGCATCCTCCCCCTCCAGATGGACGGCTCGGAGCTCCAGGTCGCCGTCGGCGACCCGCTCGACACCGACTCCCTCGACTCCCTCTCCCGCATCCTCAAGCTGACCCTCAACCCCCGGCTCGCCCCGCCCGACCAGCTGACCAAGGCCATCGAGCGCTGCTACTCCGGCGGCCAGATGAACGTCTCCTACGAGGATGTCTTCGGCAAGGCCGCCGAGGGCGCCGAGGCCGGCCTCGACCTGCCCGCCGGCGGCGACGTCAAGGAGGACGACGCCCCGATCATCCGGTACGTCAACTCCCTCATCGTCGACGCCATCAAGCGCAAGGCGTCCGACATCCACCTCGAGCCGATGGAGAAGCGCTTCCGCGTCCGCTTCCGCGTCGACGGCGTCCTGCAGGAGATGAAGGGCCCGCCCAAGCGCCTCCAGGCCTCCATCATCTCCCGCCTCAAGCTCATGGCGGACGTCTCCCTCGCCGAGAAGCGCGTCCCCCAGGACGGGCGCATCCAGGCCAAGTCCGGCGGCAGGGACATCGACCTGCGCGTTTCCGTCCTCCCCACCGTCTACGGCGAGTCCATCGTCATGCGAATCCTCGACAAGGAGGGCCTCCGGCTCGGCCTCCCCGAGCTCGGCTTCTTCGCGGACGACCAGGCCGTCTTCCAGGGCCTCATCGGCGGCTCCGACGGCGTCTTCCTCGTCACCGGCCCCACCGGCTCGGGTAAGTCCACCACCCTCTACTCCGCCCTCAACTACATCAACAAGCCCGACCGCAAGATCATCACGGTCGAGGACCCGGTCGAGTACCAGCTGGCCGGCATCAACCAGGTCGGCGTCAAGCGCGAGGTCGGCATGACCTTCGCCGCCGCCCTCCGCGCCATGCTCCGCCAGGCCCCCAACATCGTCATGGTGGGCGAGATCCGCGACAAGGAGACGGCCGAGATCGCCATCAACGCCGCCCTCACCGGCCACATGGTCTTCTCCACCCTCCACACCAACGACTCGGTCAGCGCGGTGACCCGCCTGGTCGACATCGGCGTCGCCCCCTACCTTGTCTCCGCCGCCCTCCGCGGCGCCCTCGCCCAGCGGCTCATCCGCCGCATCTGCCAGTCCTGCGCCGCCCCCTACCAGCCCACCTCCAGGGAGCTCGCCGCCCTCGGCATCACCGCGGCCGACCTGAGGGGCGCCACCCCGATGAAGGGCGCCGGCTGCGCCCGCTGCGGCGAGCGCGGCTACAAGGGCCGCCGCGGCGTCTTCGAGTTCTTCGTGGTCAGCGAGGAGATCCAGCAGATGATCTACTCCGGCGCGACCCTCGTCGACCTCCGCCGCAAGGCGCGGCAGGCCGGCATGCGCACGATGCGCGAGGACGGCATCCGCAAGATCGCCTCCGGCATGACCACCGTCGAGGAGGTCGTCGCCGCCACCGTCGCCGCCGACGACTGAATTCCATGGCCTACGAGATGCACCAGCTGCTGGAGGCGATGATCGAGAACGGCGCCTCCGACCTCCACCTCCACGTCGGGCAGACCCCCTGCCTGCGCATCTCGGGCGACATGATCCCGCTCGAGGGCGACAAGCTCACGCCGGAGGACACCCAGGCCCTCGCCCAGTCCATCGGGCCCGCCGACCAGCTCGAGCGCCTCAAGCGCGACGGCGGCTGCGACTTCGGCTTCTCCTACCAGTCCAAGGCCCGCTTCCGCGTCAACGTCTACCGGGGCAAGGGCGTGGTCGGCCTCGTCCTGCGGCTCATCCCCACCACCATCTACTCGCTGAAGGACCTCCGACTGCCCGACATGGTCAAGGACCTGCTGGCCCGCCCCCGCGGGCTCATCCTCGTCACCGGACCGACCGGCTCGGGCAAGTCGACCACCCTCGCCTCGATGATCAGCTGGATCAACGAGACCAACGACGGCCACATCGTCACCATCGAGGACCCGATCGAGTACTATCACACCCACCGCCGCTGCGTCGTCACCCAGCGCGAGGTGCACAGCGACGTGCCCTCCTTCGCCGACGGCATCCGCTCCGCCCTCCGCCAGGACCCCGACGTCATCCTCATCGGCGAGATGCGCGACCTCGAGACCATCGAGGCCGCGGTCTCCGCCGCCGAGACCGGGCACCTCGTCTTCGGCACCCTCCACACCACCGGCGCCGCCCGCACCGTCGACCGCATCCTCGACGCCTTCCCCACCGGGGCCAAGGACCAGATCCGCGTCCAGCTCGCCTCCTCTGTCGTCGCGGTCATCTCCCAGTCGCTCTGCCGGACGGTCGACGGCAAGCGCGTCGCCGCCTACGAGATCATGGTCAAGACCGACGCCATCGCGGCCAAGATCCGCGAGAACAAGACCTTCCAGATCGTCTCCGACATCGAGACCGGCGGCTCCCGCGGCATGCGCACCCTCGACGCCGACCTGCTCGCCCTCGTCCAGCAGGGCCGCATCGCGCCCGACGAGGCCCTCGTCCACTGCCAGGACCATGAGATGATGCGCAGCCGGCTCAAGGAGGCCGGCAAGCTTTGATCCATGTTCGACGACCATAGCGACAGCCTGAGGGAGATCGCGCGCTCGCACCACCTCGTCACCGACGAGCAGGACGCCGAGATCTGGGAGAACCACCTCTCCAGCGGGAAGTCCTACGCCGCCCTCCTGCTCGACTCCGGCATCGCCGACCGGCCCGCCATCCTGCAGGCGGTGGCCGACGCCCTCGGCGTCCCGTTCTACGCCGCCGTCCCCGGCGACGTCGATCCCGAGGTCACCCGCATCCTCAAGCCCGCCCAGGCCCACCGCTACCTGGCCCTGCCCGTCGCCCTCGACGGCGCCCGCGTCACCCTCCTCGCCCGCGACCCCTTCAACTCCTCCGCCGTCTCCGAGCTGACCTTCATGCTCCAGAAGGACGTGGAGTTCGCCGTGGTCGACCCCGACCTCGTCGAGGCCGCCGTCATCCGGACCTACGGCGAGCCCGCCCAGTCCTCGATGGAGGACCTGCTCGGCGAGTTCGAGACGGGCGAGGCCGGGGCGGGCGATCCCGCCAGCGAGGCCGACGTCGCCGAGGCCGCCAACCAGGCCCCCATCATCCGGTTCGTCGACCTCGTCCTCCAGGAGGCGGTCAAGGCCAAGGCGTCCGACATCCACTTCGAGCCCTTCGAGGACCAGTTCCGCATCCGCTACCGCATCGACGGCTCGCTCTACGAGATGGCGCCGCCGCCCCGCAACCTCGCCCCCGCCGTCATCGCCCGCGTCAAGGTGATGTCCGCGCTCAACATCGCCGAGCGCCGCGTCCCGCAGGACGGCCGCATCAAGACCACCATCGGCGGCCGCGCCATCGACCTCCGCGTCTCCACCCTGCCGACCCAGTTCGGCGAGTCCGTGGTGCTCCGCATCCTCGACAAGACCGTGGTCAACCTCGACCTCGGCAACCTCTCGATGCAGCCCGACATCATGGAGGGCATCCGGGAGCTGGTCAACCGGCCCAACGGCGTCTTCATCGTGACCGGCCCCACCGGCTCGGGCAAGACCACCACCCTCTACTCCGCGCTGCGCGAGGTGAACACCGAGGACGTCAAGATCCTCACCGCCGAGGACCCCGTCGAGTACGAGGTCGAGGGCATCATGCAGGTGCCGATCAACCACCAGGTCGGCCTGACCTTCGCCGCCGCCCTCCGCTCCTTCCTCCGCCAGGACCCCGACACCATCATGGTCGGCGAGATCCGCGACCTCGAGACCGCCCAGATCGCCGTCCAGGCCTCCCTCACCGGCCACGTCGTCCTCTCCACCCTCCACACCAACGACGCGCCCGGCGCCATCACCCGCCTCATCGACATGGGGCTGGAGCCCTTCCTCATCTCCGCCGCGGTCGAGGGCGTCCTCGCCCAGCGCCTCCTTCGCCGCGTCTGCAAGTCCTGCCGCACCGCCTTCGAGCCCGACCAGGAGACCGTCGCCCTCCTCCAGGTCGACCCCATCGAGATCGCCAACAAGCGGTTCTTCTTCGGCAAGGGCTGCCCGGAGTGCAACAAGTCGGGCTACAAGGGCCGCCAGGGCCTCTTCGAGCTGATGCGGGTCAACGACCCCCTCCGCGAGCTCATCACCCGCAAGTCCCCCACCCTCGTCCTCAAGCAGAAATCCATCGAGTTCGGCATGCGGACCTTGCGTGACGACGGCCTCCGCGCCATCTTCGACGGGCAGACCACCATCGAGGAGGTCCTCAAGTACACCTGAACCTTCACCACCCCACCCCCATGCCCGAGTTCAAGTACACCGCCATCGACCGCAGCGGCCAGCAGGCCGCCGGCAAGGTCGACGCCGACTCCGCCGACGACGCCCGCAAGAAGCTCATGGCCAAGGGCCTCATGGTCACGGCCCTCTCCGGCGACGGACCCGCGGCCGCCAAGCCCGCCGCCCCCGCCCCCTCCAAGGGCTTCCGTTTCGGCGCCAAGGTCACCCCCGAGGAGGTCACCACCATGGCCCGCCAGCTGGCCACCCTGCTCACCGCCGGCCTTCCCCTCCTCCGCGCCCTCGAGCTCATCCACAAGCAGGAGCGCAACCCCCTCTTCAAGGAGATCCTCGGCCAGATCGCCGACAACGTCTCCCAGGGCAACAACTTCTCCGAGGCCCTCGCCGCCCATCCCAAGGCCTTCGACCGCCTGTTCGTCAACATGGTCAAGGCGGGCGAGGCGGGCGGCGTGCTCGACAAGGTCCTCGGCCGCCTCGCCGGCTTCCGCGAGAAGGCCCAGCGCATCCAGAAGAAGGTCAAGTCCGCCATGGTCTACCCGGCCGTCGTCGTCTCGGTCGCGGTCGTCATCGTCATCGTCCTCCTGGTCAAGGTCGTCCCGGCCTTCCAGAACCTGCTCGCCGCGCAGAAGACGGCCATGCCCCCGCTGACCGCCTTCGTCATCGGCATCTCGACCTTCCTCCAGAACTGGATGCTGCCCTCCGAGCTGTCCGTCACCGGCCTCCTCCGCCCGGTCATCGCCTACGGCGTCCTCCTCGGCGGCTACCTCGGCCTCCGGTCCTGGCTGGCGAGCAAGGCGGGCAAGCAGGTCTTCGACCGGATGCTCTTCCGCCTCCCCAAGATCGGCGGCTTCGTGCAGATCGTGACGGTCTCGCGCTTCGCCCGCACCTTCGGCACCCTGATGGCCTCGGGCGTGCCCATCCTGCAGTCGATCAACATCACCCGCGACACCCTCTCCAACGTCGTCATCGCCGACTCGCTCGAGCGCGTCCACGACCGCGTGCGCGACGGCGAGCCGCTCTCCGTCCCCCTCGAGCAGTCCGGCGTCTTCCCGCAGATGGTCACCTCCATGATCCAGGTCGGCGAGGAGACGGGCCAGCTGCCCGAGATGCTCAACCGGGTGGCCGACATCTACGACGAGGAGGTCGACAACGCCGTCGGCGCCCTCACCTCGATCATCGAGCCCGTGCTCATCGTCTTCCTCGCGGTCGTCGTCGGCACCATCGTGCTGGCGATGTTCCTCCCCCTCATCACGCTCATCACCCAGATGACCGGGGGCTGACCCGCGCCCCGGCGCACGGGCCCAAAAAGGAGGCGGGCTACGTACCCCTACGTAGCCCGCCTTTATTTTCTACTTTGTCTTACTTACCCCATCTCCCGTAGGAGAAGTGAGGCTGAATGTGGATAAGTGCCCGGTGGGCGCAAGCAAAAAAGCGTTTTTTGGCGTATTATCGTTCCCCGACCTCCCAGGGCGGCCAAAACCGGGCTTGAATGGCGCTCCGGGACGCGCCTGGAAGTGTCAAACAGCCGTAAAGGGCCGGCCAGTTGTTAACATCCGCTGGGTGCAGGGGTAGGATTTGAACCTACGACCTTCAGGTTATGAGCCTGACGAGCTAACCGGGCTGCTCCACCCTGCAGGTCAGCGGAAAGTCCACGATGGTCCGGCGGCCTTCCGGGGCAAGAGCAAAAAGCCCCCGCGCCGGGTCGCGCGCGCGGCGCGGCCTGCCGCCGTTTCCCGCGCGGCCTCAGATGAAGCCGACGTCCTTGAAGCCCGCCTTGCCGAGCACCTTGGCCGGATCCGACTTGAGGAAGCCCTTGAGCACGGTGGCGTAGACCTGGCGGAAGTCGGTCGAGAAGGTGACGTCCTGGCCGGGCTTGAGGTCCAGGCTGGGCGGGGTGCCGGTCACGGCCTGCCTCACCCCGGTGTGCATGACGAACAGCGGCGCGGCGGTGCCGTGGTCGGTGCCGACGGTCGAGTTCTCGCGCGCGGTCCGCCCGAACTCCGAGAACGTCATGGTCAGGACCTGGCGGTCCAGGCGCTTCTTCTCCAGGTCGGCCTGGAAGGCCGCGAGCGAGTCGCTGAGGTCCCGCAGGAGCTGGGCGTGGCGGCCGAGCTGGTTGGCGTGCGTGTCGAAGCCGCCGAGCGTGGCGTAGTAGACGCGCGTCTCCATGCCGGAGGCGATGAGGGCGGCGATGCGCTGGAGGGACTGGCCGAGGTTGCTCGCCGGGTAGGCGACGGAGGGCTTGTAGGCGGCGATGGTCTCGGCCACCCGGCTCTCGGTCAGGAGCGCGTCCATCATGGCGTGCCGGAGGTAGTGGGTGTTGTCCGAGGGGTCCTTCTCGTCGACCCCGGGAAGGGCGGCCGCGTTGAGGTCCATCAGCAGCTCGGTCTCCTCCTTGCCACCGGAGGGCGACTTCGAGCCCTTGCGCGCGCCGCGGCCGACGCCGCCGCCAAGCCCGAAGATGTTGTGGTTGCGGGACGACTGGAAGGACTGCGGGAGGACGCTGCCGCCGTGGATGGCCAGGGGGTCCTTGCCGGGGGCGCCGGCGCAGTCGGCGTCGAAATAGCGGCCGACCCAGCCGTCGTAGGCCACCTTGTCGCTGTCGGACGCCGTCTCCCAGATCTCCGTCGAGCGGAAGTGGGAGCGGTTCGGGTTGGGGTAGCCCACGTTCTGGACGACGCCCAGCTTGCCCTCCTTGAGCAGCTCGTGCATCTTGCCCATCGACGGATGGAGCGAGATCTGGTCGTCGACCTTGAGCAGGCCCGCGGCGGGGCGCAGCGCCAGGTTGGGGCGCAGCCGGTGGTAGCCGTCGTTCTCGTGGTGGACGACCGTGTTGAGCCCGTCGTTGCCGCCGGCCAGCTGGACGAGCACGAGGATGCTCCGGTCCTTCTCGGCCTTCGGCGTCTCGGCCTTGATCGACTGGACGAGGAAGGAGGGGGCGAAGCCGGCGAAGGCCACCAAGCCGAGGCCGCGGCCGGAGGTGGCGAGGAATTCGCGGCGCGTGTGGGGGGTGAGGCGGAGGCTCATGGGTTCAGGAGAGTTGGTAGAGGGGGGCCTGCAGGATGGCCACGACGGCCTCCTGGATGCTGCGGACGCGGTTCTGGTCGGGCTTGAGGTGCTCCTCGAGGACCTTGCGGAACTCGGGGCTGACCGGGGCCGGCAGGAAGTAGTTGCAGAGATGGACGACGATCTCGGCGTCGGTCCGGTTCTTGGCGAGGTACTCCAGCCGGTCGGGCGTCACCACGTAGTTGCCCCGGCCAGCCGCGCGGGCCTCCTTGAGGGCGGCCTGCTCGTCGGCGTTGAGCCGCTCCTCGTTGACCGGGGCGAAGAGGCCCCGGGCGACGGCCCGCCGCGCGGCGAGGGTGGTCGAGCTGATCCAGTTGCGCCCGTAGATCCAGCCCCGCACGTTGGGCGGGTTGAAGAAGGGCTGTCCCATGCCGCGGAGGGCGTTGACCACCGGCGCGGGGTAGGGGACCACGTCGACCCCGAGGTCCTGGCAGAGGCCGAGGTAGTAGGCGATGGGCGACTTGATCAGCTTTCCCCGGAAGGCGGGGTGGTAGAAGATCTCGGAGTTGAAGAGGATGCGCGGGAGCTCGGCGATGCGGTGGCCGGACTGCTTCCAGACGCGCCCGAAGGCCTGGGCGTAGGCCCGGGGCAGGCCCTCGGCCACGAGGTAGAACTTGATCAGCTCCTGCGGGGCGTAGGCCGAGGCGGCCGGCTGCCGCATGGTGAGTTCGACCAGGGTGTCGGGGTTGAAGCTGCCCTTCTGGCCGAAGATGACCTTCTCGCCCGCGTCGTGCTGGTTCGGGTCGACCAGGAAGGTGCCGCGGCGGAGGGTCACGCCCGTCATGGCCCGGGCGGCCTCCTTGACGTCGGCCTCGGTGTAGTTGCCCTCGCCCAGGCAGAAGAGCTCGAACAGCTCGCGGGCGAAGTTCTCGTTGGGCTTGCCCTTGCGGTTCTGGCCGAGGTCGAGGAACTCGACCATCGCGGGATGCTTCATCACCGCCCGCACGAGGGAGGTGTAATCCTTGTCGAGGTGGGAGCGGATGAGGGCCTGGTAGTCGAAGAGGGTCTCGGTGCGGCGGATCTTCTCGTTGTTCACCACGAAGATGTCCTGCAGGAAGAGCACGAGCTTCTCCTGGGCGCTCATCTCGGGTCGGCGGGCGAACTCGAGCCACTCGACGTTGTAGTCGCGCATCGCGGCCTCGGACTTGCGGCGCAGCTCCTGGACGAACTCGCGCCGCTCCTCGGGCGTGAGCGTCTTGAGCTTCTCCCGGTTCTTGTCGCTGTCCTCCGCCAGGTCGGCCAGCTTGTCCGGCATCGGCATCGGGCGCACCGCGGAGAAGGCGCGTCGGACGGTCATCGCCGGCCCCTCGCGCAGGGCCTGGGTGGTGGCGGCGGGCGTGGCGGTGAAGCCCATCCGCCGGAGCAGGTGGCGGGCGCAGCCCTCGTCCCAGCGGCGGGTGTCGAAGGGTTGCCAGGCGCGTTCGGGAGGGGGGAGGGGCGGGGTGGCCGACATAGGGTCTTGTCCTTTCCATGCTATTAACCCCCAAGGCGGACTCAAGTTCGTCCGGGGAGCGACAAATCTGTATTTGTTTGCCCCCCGTCGCCCCCGTTTTAGCCTAAGGTCATGTCCCTGACCCCGCCCGAAGGGTTGCCGGAAGACATGCCCCCTCCGACCGAGGGGGATGGCGCCCACGCGGACCCCGCCGCCGGGGACGCGGAGACCCTCCCCGGATCCTCCGAGGCCTCGCTGGGCCGGCGCAGGACGCGGCTCTGGGACCGCATCGGTGGCCAGGGCCTGCTGGTCTCCCTGGCCTTCCACGGCGCCCTTCTCCTGCTCTTCGCGGCCTGGGTGATTGTGACCATCACCGACGAGGCCGGGGGCGAGCCCGAGACCTTCGCCACCGGCGCCGGCGGCGGCTCGAAGGGCGAGAAGGCGGTCATCCGCGACCACAAGGTCGCGCCGAAGAACGCCCAGGCCATCGCCCGGACCTCCGCCCGCATCACGAGCAAGTCGAGCACGGCCTCGGTGGCCCTCCCCGACCTGCCGACCACCTCGGTCGCCTCGCTCCTCACGGGCATGACCGCCGGCGGCTCCTCCAAGGGCTTCGGCGGCGGCTCCGGCGGGGGCATCGGCTCCGGCCAGGGCGTCGGCGTCGGCAATGCCCGCAACTTCGTCGGCAAGCCCGTGATGGGCGCGCGCATCGTCGCCACCCGGATCGCCGTGTACCTGGACGCCTCGGGGTCGATGCAGCCCTATCTCGCGCGGGTCGAGGAGGAGATCCGCCGCCAGTTCCCCGAGGCCGACATTTTCCGCTACAACGGCGCCTTCACCTTTGTCGAGGAGGAGGGCATCGTGGGCGGGAGGAAGACCATGAAGGGCAACAACACCGCGCCCCAGGATCCCAACGCCTTCACCACCGACCCCAAGACGCTCACCACCGAGGGGCGCAACCTCTTCCGCAAGTACGACGACAACTTCCGCCGCGGCTCGGCCGGCGCCTGGCTCGACGTCATGATGCGCGAGCGGAACTACGACGCGCTCGTCGTCTTCTCCGACTTCCAGGACGGCGTCATCCAGCGCAACAAGGCCGGCGAGGTCATCTACAAGGACGGCATCCGCGACCCGGTGAACAACCGCGGCAAGAACGACCAGCGCTGGGAGCTCGACTGGACCAACACCTTCGCCAAGGCCAAGGAGGGCCAGGGTCCCCGGCTCTATTGCTTCACCACCCAGGTCCAGCCCCAGAGGCTCATCGCCTCGTGCGTCGACCTCTCCGGCGGCGAGATCAAGGACGTCGGCTGGCTTCGCACCGGCGGCCAGCCCCCGGGGCCTCCGCCCGACGCCGGCGCCGCCGCCGCCAACCCGGTCACGCCCGTCCAGCCCCAGTCCTACCGGCCGCCCCGCTGAGTCATCCTGACCGGGTGAGGAACCCCGGCTGGGCGCGGTTGAACCTGGCTGCGTCGCGCTCTTGGGATGCGTCATGCGTCCCCATGCTCCCCCTTCCGGCGCCGCCCCGTGGCTGGTCAGCCTCGGCTTTCACGCCGCCTTGGTGGGCTTGGCCTTGGTCTGGGTCTTCCGGTCCGTCCTTGAGCCTGCCAAGCCGCCCGCCGACCCCGTCTTCGCCCTTCCGTCGGGCGGGTCGCCCGCGGCCCGGACAATCCAGGCGAAGGCGCCGCGGCGTCCCCCGCCCTCAGCCCCCTCCGGGCGCATCCTCTCGCGGTCGGCCGACGCGGTGATGGCCCTCCCGGCCAGCCCCGCGCTTCCGTCGGTGCCCAGCCTGGGCCTGGCCGGTCCTGCCGGCGCGGCGCGGACCGGCTTGGGCGGCTTCGGAGGCGGCGTGGGCGCGTCCGCCGGTGCCGCGCTCGGCGGGACGGGCGCCGGCTGGGTTGGCAGGCCGGTGATGGGGGCGCGCGTCGCGGCGCGCCGCCTGGCCGTCTACCTCGATTGCTCCGGCTCGATGCGTCCGCACCTTGCGCGCGTCGAGGCGGAGATTCGGAGGGAATTCCCCGACGCCGACGTGTTCCGGTTCGACGGCGCGCGCGTCATCGTCGTCGACGGGCGGGTGGCGGAGGGCAGGGGATACGACGGCCCCTCCTCGCCGCGCCGCCCGGGCTTGTCGGACCCCGCCACGATGACGTCCGAGGGCCGTCGGCTGCTCGACCGGATCGCGTCCCGCTGCGAGGCCGGCTCGCTGGGGGCCTGGATCGACTGGATGCTCGAGGAGCCTTACGACGGGTTGGTCGTCTTCTCGGATTTCCAGGACGGCATCCGGCAGTACCGCGACCCCGCCAAGGGCCCGCCCGAGCTGGTCTACGCCGACAGCAAGCGGCGGCGGGTGGACGAGCGGCGGCCGGGCGACGACCGCTGGCGGAAGGCCTGGCTCGATCGGTTCGCCGAGGCCCCGCGCGGCCGGGCGCCGCGCCTCTACCTGTTCTCCAGCGAGACCGAGCCGCAGGCCTTCCTTCGCCAATGCGCGGTTGCCTCCGGCGGGAGCGTGGCAATGGTGGAGGTCGGCCGCGCCCCGCCCGCGCGCTGACCATGCGCCCCCACCTTTCCGAGTTCATCGCCGCCTTCGCCGACACCGACGCGGCGGGCATCGTCCACTTCACCACCGTCTTCCGCTGGGTCGAGGGCGCCGAGGAGGCGGTCTTCGCCGAGCTCGGCCTGCCCTTCATCCGCCGCGAGGGAGCGATCTTGCGCGGCTTTCCCCGCGTTGCCGTGACCTGCGACTACCTGGCTCCGGTCGAGCGCGGCGACCGCGTCACCCTCGCCCTGGCCGCGGGCGAGATCGGCGACAAGCGCATCCGCTGGGATTTCGAGGCCTCCGTGGCCGGAAAGCCCGTGGCCAAGGGCAGCCTGGCCACCGTCTACGCCTGGCGCGAGGGGCAGGGCGCGATGCAGGCCGCCCTTATCCCCGCCGAGGTCAAGCGCGCCCTCGAGGCGCGGTTCCGCTGATGGAGGAGGGGAGCGCCGGCGCCGCGCCGCGGCCCCCGCTCTGGATCCTGCCGGCGGTCCTGCTGGCCGCGACCTGGATCGCCTGGGCGTTCATCGATCGGCCCTTTCACGCCGACGAGGCCGGGCAATGGGCCTTGGCTTCCGAGGCCGCGCCCCACAGCGGGACCGGCGACCGTTTCCACGGACCCACCCTCGGCCTGCTGAGCCGCGCCGCCCATGCGGTCGCCGGCGCGGATGTCGCCTCGGCCACCGCCACCGGCCTCCGCGCCGTGCCGCTCGCCTTCGGCCTGAGCCTGCTCCTCATTCCCTTGGTCCTTCCCTCGCGCGCGGTCCCCGGCGGGCTGGCGGTCGCCCTGGCCGTCCTCCTCGCCCCCGCCAGCGTCCGGTTCATCCAGGAACCCCTGATGGCCGCGGCGCTCACCTGGGCCGCCGCCCTCTGGATTCGGTCGGGTCCCGCGGGCGAGGCGCGCTTCCGTCTCCTGGCCGGACTCTGCGCCGGGTTCGCGCTGGCCTGCAAGATCACGGCAGCGATGCACCTCGGCCTGGCCGCCTTGGCGGTTCTCATCCTCCGGCAGTCCTGCCCCGGCTGGAGGGGCTTTGCGGTCTTCGTTGCCGGGACAATCGGCTCGTGGGTGCTCTGGCAGAGCTCCTTCCTGGCCGATCTGCCGGCCCTGGGAACCTGGTGGGCGCAGTTCTTCCGGGCCTTCGGCCTGGCCTCGGGCGTGAGCGAGCCACCGCTCCCGATGGGCTCGCCGCTTCCTTGGTGCTTCACGGGCGGCTTGCTCGCCGCGGCCGCCGCCCTTCGCTTCCTGACGCCGGGTGAGGGGCGTGTGGGCAAGGTTTTGGCGACGGACTTCCTCCTGCTCGCCGCCGGTCTTGTCTACCTTGTTCACCTCGCCTTGCCCTACAAGACGTCGTGGCTGACGATGGGCCCCGATTTTCTCCTCCTGACGCTCGTTCTCCCGGGTGGGCTCGGCCTGCTCGGGTCGCGCGCGCGACGGCCCCTGCAGGCGTCGGCCGTCGTCCTCGTCGGCCTGCTCTCCCATCCCGGTCGCTACGACTACGTGGAGACCCGCCGGGATGTCCCCGCCCTCGCCTCGGCCCTGACCGGCGAATCCGGGATGCGACCCTCGCTCGTCCTCGTCCAGGGCGACCATGTCTGGCCTTTCCCGTTTTACCTGCGAGGTCTCCGCGTCGCCTACGGGGCGGTGCCCGAGGCGGCGCAGGCCGAGGTCTGGCTGCTCCAGGCCACGGGTCCCGACGCCCCCTCCGCGCCCGGTCGACGCGCCATCCCCTTCTCGGTCCGCCCGGATGAGCTTTGGTGGGCGCTTGCGCCGGACCCGCTGGCCCGGAGGATTGAGGACGCCCTGCGCCCCCCGCGATGACCACCCCGATCAAGCGTTTCCACCGCGAGGCCCTCGGGGCCGTCTTTGAGATCCGCATCGCCGGCTCGGAGGATCCCGGTTACCTGCGCACCGTGATCGAGACCGCCTGGGACCAGCTGGCCCATGTCGAGGGCGAGGTGAGCCCGGAGCGGCCCGGCAACGCGCTCGACGCCGCCCTGCGGATGACCGGGGGCGAGCGCATGCGCATCCCCTCGCACCTGAGGGATTGCCTCGTCCTCGCCCGGCGGCTGAGGACGGAGACCGGCGGGGCGTTCGACGCGGAGGGCGCCTCCGCCCCGGCTCCCGGCGTGCCCGAGGCGGGTCCGGCCTGGGAGGTGGAGGGCGACGACCTGGTCTGCCATCGTCCCGGCTGGACGGTCGACCTCGGGGCTCTCGCGCGCGGCCACGCCCTCGACCGCATGGCCGACGCGCTGCGCGAGTGGGGCGTCGACCACGCCCTGGTCACCGCGGGCGGCGGGCTGCTGACCGCGCTGGAGCCGCCGGGCGACCGCGAGGGCTGGCGCGTCGCCGCGGGGGAATGGGAGGTGTGCCTCCGCAACGTGGCCCTCGCCAGCTTCGGCGGCGCCGAACCCGCCCGGGCGCGGGATCCGCGCTCGGGCGCCGAGGTGGCTTTGCCCAGGCCGCTCCGGGCGATGTCGGGCAGCGCCGCCGAGGCGGCCTGCCTGGCCCGGGCGCTGGCCTTCGGAACCGCCGCGGAGGCCGAGGAATGGTCGCGGCTGGGCTGCGGCCGGGGCCTTTGGCTCGCGGACGGCACCCGGCTGGGCGTGGCGGCGGACCTCGACCTCAGGCCCCTGGGTCCGAGCGGGACGAGACCTTGAGCGCCTCCGTGATGTCGCGCAGCAGCGACGAGCGGCCCTCGGAGAACAGGAAGCGGTCGGAGGCGATGCGGGCGTAGGCCCTCTCCAGCACCTCGGAAGGGGGGCGGCGGGTGGCCATCAGGCGGCGGAGGTAGATCTCGAGGTCGTCGGACATCTCCTCGTTCTCGATCTTCATCTTCACCAGCTGGAGGAGGAGGGCCTGGTTGTTCTCGTGCCGGAGGTGGGCGGCGACCAGGGTGTTGTTGGCCTCGGCGAAGCGCTTGCACTGGATGAGCTTGCGGCCGATGGCGACGAGGAGCTGGGGCGGGACGTTGCGGGCGTCCATCACCTTCTTGAGGTTGATCGCCCCGATGTCGGGCTGGTTGTCCGCGTAGTAGGCGATGGTGCGGAGGGCCTCGAAGGTCACGCGCATCTCGCCGAACCACTGGGCCTTGGCGTCGCGCTGGAAGAGCTCGTCGACGATGGCGATGGCCTCCTGGTTGCGGCCGGCGTTGGTCAGGCACTCGACGTGGGTGAGCAGGAACTTGGGGCGGCTGGGGAAGCGGTTGTCGGTGGCGTGCTTGAGCAGGCGCTCGCTCAGGGCGGTGTCGGACGTGTCGTTGGCGAACTGGCCGAGCTCGAGGAGGGCCGCCTCGCTCACCGCGAAATCGGCCATCAGCCGGTCGACCTGCTCCTTGCGCCGGGCGGCGTTCTCGGGTCCGGTCAGCAGGTAGAGGACCTGGATCCGGGGGGAGTGGGCCGAGGGGTCGCGCACGGCGAGCAGGTTGAGGGCGTCGCGCGACTCCTCGGCGTTGCCCAGCTCCTTGTGCCAGCGGGCGAGCATGGCCCTGAGGTGATCGGCGTTGGGGAAGGTGCGGGCGGCGTCGGCCAGGCGCGTGACCGCGACCTGACGGTCGCCCCGCTCCCAGGAGATCTGGCAGAGCAGGGTGTATCCCTCGAGCGTGAGGTCGAGCCGGCGCTTGCGGATGAAGTCGGTCGCGAGGTCGAAGTTCCCGCGGAGGAAGTTGGCCTGGGCGTAGGCGACGCGGAGGTCGGCCTGGATGCCGGGGTCGACCTCGGGGTCGTCCATGTAGGTCTCGGCGGCCCGGATGATCATCTGGTCCTGGTCGAGGGTGAAGCAGCGCCGGAGGTGGTTGCGGAAGTGGGCCCGGTCCTGCTTGGCGTGGACCAGCGACTCCTCGAGCACGCGGTAGCCGTCCTCGGTGCGGCCGAAGGCGAAGTAGAGGTCGGCGCACAGGCGCTGCCCCTCGAGGTTGGCCCGGGAGAGGCTGGCCCCGACGCCGATGTAGCGGGCGAACTCGCCGTAGTCCTCGCGCTTGAGGGCGTCCTTCGCCATCTCGATGTAGGTGTCGCCCTTCATCGTCAGGTGCCGCTCCTTGGCGTCGCCGGAGACGAAATAGAGGAAGGCGTTGCCCCAGCTCGTGCCCTCGATGCCGCGCATGTACCTCTCGCGGAAGTAGAACAGCGAGACGAGCGACAGGTAGGCGAGGGCGACGCAGCCGACGCCGATCTTCCAGATGCGCGACCAGACGGGCGTGTAGCGCAGGCCCTGCTCGCCGAGGTTCTCGACCTGGAACATGCCCAGGAGGATGCGTCGGGACCCGCGGGACCCCGGGGCGTAGACATAGCGCGTGTCGTCGGCCATGGGAGGTAGGATTCCAGCCAAGCGCCCGCCGGGGGCAAGCGCAACCGAGCTCAGCGGGCTCCCAGCAGCAGGTGGGCCCCCGCGAGGACGAGGTAGGCGCCGAAGGCCTTGCGGAGCAGGCCTTCCTCGGCGGCGAAGGCCAGGTGGCTGCCAAGCCAGACGCCGGCGAGGCAAGCCGCCGCCAGGGGCAGGAGAAGCGACCAGTCGAGGCTCACGCCGGGTTGGGTGTGGTAGCGCCAGGCGCCGAGGATGGCCATCGGCACCATCACGGCGTAGGCCGTGCCCTGGGCCTGCACCTGACCGCAGGCGGTCAGCCAGAGGAGCGCCGGCGTGATGACGACCCCGGCGCCGATGCCGAAGAGGCCGCTGAGGGTTCCGGCCGCGAGGCCGAGGCCGAGGAGCAGGGGGAGAGAGGGCATGTCCCGAGACTGGCCGGCCCGGCCCGCTTGCCAACCCCTCAGGTGCCCAGCTGCCTCCGGAGGCTCGCCATGTCGCCCACCGGAGGCAGGCAGGTCGAGCCGACGCAGAGCTGGAAGCCGCCGCCGAGGCTGGCCTCGGGCAGCGAGAGGATCTCGCCGCGGAGCTCGCCGAGGGCGGCGTGGGGTGTCGGCGCGGCGGGTGCCTGCTTCACCAGGGGTATGCCCTGGCCCGCTCGCTCCAGCGCGGCCAGCGCCCGGGGGACGCCGTGGGGTATCTGGCGGGCGGCCCCGGCGTAGGCCGCCGCCAGCGAGCGGAATCTCGGCCCGGCCGACGCGACCCCGAGGGCCTCGAGGCCGGCCAGGGCGGCGAGGAGCGCGCTGTTGCCGGAGGGCACGGCCTGGTCCCACCACGACTTTTGTCGGACAGGCAGGAGGCCGTGCTCGTTGGCGGAGCTGTGCAGGCCGGCGGAACGGGGGTCCTCGAAGCGGGCGTAGGCGGCGTCGACCAGCTCGGCGGCGAGGTCGACCCTTGCCTGTCCGCCGCTCGCGGCGAGCACGAGGGAGGCCTCGGCCAGCCAGGCGAGGTCGGGCAGGGTGGCGGGTGTCTCGGATCCGGCCACGGCCCGGACGGCGAGTCCCCGGGTGTCGCGCGCGACGACCGTCGCCGCCAGGTGGTCGAGCAGATCGCCCGCGCGCCTCACCCACGCGGGCTCCCCGAGGAGGAGGCCCGCCCGGGCAAGGTTGGCGGCGAGGAGGGCGTTCCACCCGGCGAGGACCTTGTCGTCCCTCGACGGCTGGGGGCGACGGGCGCGCGCCGAGAGCAGCCGCGCCCGGTCGGCCTCGAAGGCGGCCCGGTCCGCTCCCGCGCGGAAGGTCGGCACGGAGGCGCCCTCGAGGTTGCCCTCGGCGGTGATGCCATGGGCGAGGCAGAACGCCTCGGCGCGGTCGCCGAGGACCTCCGCGACCTGGGCGGGCGTCCAGAGGTAGGTCAGGCCCTCCTCGTGGTCGGTGTCGGCGTCGAGCGACGCCGCGTAGGCCGGGCCGACGCGCATCTCGCGCTCGAGCCAGCCGACGATGTCGGCGCAGACCTCGCGGAAGCGGGGCTCGCCAAGGGCGACGGCCGCCTTGGCGTAGGCGCCGAGGAGGAGGGCGTTGTCGCAGAGGAGCTTCTCGAAGTGCGGCACGGTCCAGTCCGCGTCGACGCAGTAGCGGTGGAAGCCGCCGCCGACCTGGTCGTGCAGGCCGCCCTCGTCCATCCGGCGGAGGCAGAGGCCGACCGTCTGGGTGATTCCGTCGCGGGTGGACGGGTCGAGGTCCCTGCGCTCGCGGACGGCGAGGAGGAAATCCAGCGCCATCGGCGGCGGGAACTTGGGCGCGCCGCCGAAGCCCCCGTGGGCCGGGTCGGCGTCGGCCAGCAGGGTCCGCGCCGCGGCGAGCCTTCCGGGGGCGTCGGTTTCCCCGGCCTGCCCGGCGGGCGCCGCCGCCTGGTGGAGCAGGTTGCCGACGACGGCCTCGGCGTTGGCCTCGAGCTCGTGTCGCCGGGTGCGGTAGTGCTCGGCCACGCGCATGAGGAGCTGGGGCCAGGGCGTGCGCCCGCCGCGGTCGTCGGGCGGGAAGTAGGTCCCGCCGAAGAAGGGCCGGCCGTCGGGCAGGCAGAAGCTGTTGAGGGGCCAGCCGCCCTGGTGCTGGATCATCTGCACGGCGTCCATGTGGAGCTGGTCCACATCCGGGCGCTCCTCGCGGTCGACCTTGACGCAGACAAAGTGGCGGTTCATCAGGTCGGCGATCCAGGGGTCGTCGAAGCTTTCCCTGGCCATCACGTGGCACCAGTGGCAGGAGGCGTAGCCGACCGAGACCAGCACGGGCACATCCCTCCGGCGGGCCTCGGCGAACGCCTCCGCGCACCAAGGCCACCAGTCCACCGGCTGGTCGGCGTGCTGGCGGAGGTAGAGGCTGGGCTCGGCGGCCAGTCGGTTCGGCACCCCGCCACGATTCGGGGGAGTGACGGCTTGGCAAGCGGCCAAGCCGGGGCCATAGGTGATTGGCCCGTGCCGCGCCCCCTCATCCGCCTCCTCGACCCCAAGGTCGCGAACCAGATCGCGGCCGGCGAGGTGGTGGAGCGCCCCGCGGCGGCGGCCAAGGAGCTCCTGGAGAACGCCCTGGATGCCGGAGCCCGCCGGGTCACCCTTGATTTCTCCCGGGGCGGCAAGGCCCTCCTGGCTGTGGAGGACGACGGCCATGGGATGACCCCCGACCAGGCCGAGCTGGCCCTGCAGCGCCATGCCACGAGCAAGATCGCGGACGCGGCCGACCTCGGGCGCATCCGCTCCTTCGGCTTCCGGGGCGAGGCCCTGCCGTCGATCGCCAGCGTCTCGCGCTTCACCCTGCGCACCCGGGCCGAGGGCGCGGAGGCCGGCTGCGAGATCCTGGTCAACGCCGGGCGCACCGTGCATGTCCGCGAGCACGGCATGGCGGTCGGCACGCGCATCGAGGTGGCCAACCTCTTCCATCCGGTGCCGGCGCGCCTCAAGTTCCTCAAGTCGGACGACACCGAGGCCGCCCACATCGTCCGCATGGTGCGCCTCTACGCCGTGGCCCATCCCGAGGTGGGCTTCCTGCTCCGCGAGGACGGGCGGGAGGTCTTCCGCTCGCCCGGCAACGTCCCTGTCGCCGAGCGCGTGCGGGGCATCTGGGGAAAGTCGGTCGCCGACGAGCTGCTGCCGCTCCCGGCGGCCGAGGGCGCGGGCATGGGTGTCTCCGGCTTGCTCGGCAAGCCCGGGGTCAGCCGCTCGACGCGGCAGGACATCGTCACGGTCGTCAACGGCCGGCCGGTCGACAGCCGCGCCCTGACCTACGCGCTGGTCGAGGCCTACCACACGCTGATCCCCAAGGGCCGCTTCCCGCTCGCCTTCCTCTTCCTCGAGATCGACCCCGCGGCCATCGACGTCAACGTGCACCCCGCCAAGCGCGAGATCCGCTTCCGCGACGAGGCCAAGGTGCGCGCCTTCGTCATGGGATCCGTCCTGGCCGCCCTCCGCGGCCGGCCCGAGGCCGGCTCCCCCTTGCCCGCCGTGCCCGCGGTCGAGGTCCTGGGCGCCACGGGCGCCCGACCCGCCGAGTCCCCGCCCTCCGTCGCCGACGCGCCCGCCGCGGCGTCCGGCGGCGGACCCGCGCCCGCCGCGCCCCCGCCGGCAGGCGCGCCCCTCCGGATGGGCTGGCGGCTGGTGGGCCGGCTGCGCGGCGATCGCGCCGCCTTCGAGACGCCCTCGGGGCTCGTTGTCCTCGACCTCGGCTCGGCCCACCAGCGCGTGCTCTTCGAGTCGATCGTGGCGGGCATCGCGTCCGAGCATCCGGTCTCCCAGCCCCTGCTCCTGCCGATTCCCCTCGAGCTCGACCCGCTTCCCGCGGCCGTGCTCGGGGAGCGGTCGGCGTTCCTGTCGGCCGCCGGCTTCGGCCTCGAGCCCTATGGACGGAACTTCTGGCGCGTGGTCTCGCTGCCGACCTGGCTCGAGCCGGGCGAGGCGGAGGCCTTCCTGCGCGACCTGCTCTCCGAGATGGCGCGGCGGGAGGGCGACTTCGCGCGCGCGCACCTCGCGGCCGAGGGGTTGGCGCGGCTGGCCGTCCGCCGGGCGCGGTATCGGACGGACACGCTCTCCGACGCCGAGCTGCTCGACCTTGTCCGGCGGCTTTTCCTCACCACCCAGCCGGGAACGGATCCCCTGGGTCGACGCACCTATTTCGAGCTGGCCGAGACCGACCTCGACCGCCGCCTCGGCCGCGGCTGATCAGCGGCGGCGCCGCCCGCCTCGGCCGCCCGGCCTTGGTCGCTCGCCGCGGAGCAGGGAGATCTGGTCGCGCAGGTGGGCGGCGCGCTCGAACTCGTGCCGGTCGGCGGCGGCGAGCATCTCCTCCTCGAGGACGGCCAGGGTCGAGGCCAGGTCGCGGTCGCCGGCGGGGCCCGTGACGGGATCCTCGGCCGGCTCGACCAGGCTGGCCTCGAGGGCCCGCACCACGGAGCGGGGCGTGATGCCGTGGCGGGCATTGTGCTCGGCCTGGCGGCGGCGGCGGTCGGCGCAGACGGCCAGGGCGCGCTCGAGGGAGCGGGTGCGGACGTCGGCGTAGAGGAGCACGCGCCCCTCGATGTGGCGCGCGGCGCGCCCGGCGGTCTGGATGAGGCTGGTCTCGCTGCGCAGGAAGCCCTCCTTGTCGGCGTCGAGGATCCCGACCAGCGCGACCTCGGGGAGGTCGAGGCCCTCGCGGAGGAGGTTGACGCCCACGAGGACGTCGCAGGTGCCGGCGCGGAGGCGGCGCAGGATCTCGACGCGCTCGACCGCGTCGATGTCCGAGTGCAGGTACTCGACCTTGACGCCCTGCTCGCGGAGGTAGTCGGCGATGTCCTCGGCCATCCGCTTGGTCAGGGTGGTGACGAGCGTGCGGCGGCCCTTGGCGGCCTCGGCCTTGGCCTCGCCGATCATGTCCTCGACCTGGCCCTTGATCGGCCGGACCTCCATGACGGGGTCGAGCAGGCCGGTGGGGCGGATGACCTGCTCGGCGACGACGGCGGAGCGGCGGAGCTCCTCCGGCCCCGGCGTGGCCGAGACGTAGAGCGACTGGGGGGCGAGCGCCCCGAACTCCTCCGGCCGGAGGGGGCGGTTCTCGAGGGCGGAGGGCAGGCGGAAGCCGAAGTCGACCAGGCGCTGCTTGCGCGAGCGGTCGCCGTGGTACATTCCGCCGACCTGGGGGAGGGTGACGTGGCTCTCGTCGAGGATGACGAGCCGGTCGTCGGGGAAGAAGTCGAGCAGGCAGAACGGGCGCTCGCCCGGCTTCCGGCCGCCGATGTGCATCGAGTAGTTCTCGATGCCGGGGCAGAAGCCCGTCTCGCGCAGCATCTCGAGGTCGTGCTCCGTCCGGGTGCGGATGCGCTGGGCCTCGACCAGGCGGCCCTCGCGCTCGAACCAGGCGACGCGCTCCTCGAGCTCGGCCCGGATGCCCTCGATGGCGGGGGGCAGGCTCTCGGCGGAGGTCGCGTAGGCGTTGGCGGGGTAGAGGTCGAGCGCGGGCAGGGCGGCGCCGGTCCGCACGGTGACGGGGTCGAGCTCGCGGATCGACTCCAGGGTGTCGCCCCAGAACTCGAGCCGCACGGCGTTCTCGAGGTAGGCCGGCCAGAGGTCGACGGTCTCGCCGCGGGCGCGGAAGGCGCAGCGCTCGAGCACGGCGTCGTTGCGGGTGTAGAGGTTGGCCACGAGCCGGGCGAGGAGGTCGTCGCGCCGGAGGGCCATGCCGGGCCGCAGCGGGATCATCATCCGCCGGAACTCCTCGGGCGAGCCGAGGCCGTAGATGCAGGAGACGGTGGCGACCACGAGCACGTCGCGGCGCGAGAGCAGGGCGCTGCTCGCCCGGAGCCGGAGGCGCTCGATGTCGTCGTTGATCGACGAGTCCTTCTCGATGTAGGTGTCGGTCTGCGGCACGTAGGCCTCGGGTTGGTAGTAGTCGTAGTAGCTGACGAAGTACTCGACCGCGTTGTCGGGGAAGAACTTCCTGAACTCGGCGAAGAGCTGGGCGGCGAGGGTCTTGTTGTGGCTCACGACCAGGGTCGGGCGCTGCAAGCGCTCGACCAGGCTGGCCATGGTGAAGGTCTTGCCCGAGCCGGTCACGCCGAGCAGCGTCTGGTGGGCGTTGCCCGCGCGAAGCGAGGCCTCGAGGGCCGCGATGGCCTGGGGCTGGTCGCCGGTGGGCCGGTAGTCGGACTGCAGCCGGAAGGGCGTCATCGCCTCAGGCGCTCCCGGGCAGGGCGAGGGCGGGCGTGACCTCCGAGAGGTCGGCGACCACGAGGTCGGCCCCGGAGCCCAGCATGATCCCACGAGCGTTGGTGGTGCAGAGGCCGACCGCGCGGAAGCCGCCCGCCTTGGCGGCGGCGACGCCGGCGAGGGTGTCCTCGAAGACGACCGAGCGCGCGGGGTCGCCGCCCGCGAGAGCGCAGGCCTTGAGGAAGACCTCCGGGTCGGGCTTGCCGCGGGTGACATCCTCGCTGGTCACCGCGCCCCCGAACAGCTCGCCCAGCCCGAAGCGGGCGAAGGCCAGGTCGAGGTTGGCCCGGTGGGTGGAGGTGCCGATGACGCGCGGGATGCCCGCGGCCCGCAGCCCGTCGAGCAGCTCGCGCACCCCGGGCAGGAGGCGGATGAGGCCGCCCGCGGCCAGCTCGCGGTAATGGGCCTCCTTGGCGAGGGAGAGCCGGCGAATCTCGGCGGGGTCGCTTGCCCAGCCGTGGATCTCGGGGATGATGACCTCGTTGCGCTTGCCGAAGCCCCGGAGGAAGCTGCCCGGGGCGAGGGTCAGGCCCTCGGCCGCGGCGAGGCGCGCCCAGGCCTGCTCATGGGCGGCGGAGGAGTCGACCACGACCCCGTCCCAGTCGAAGATGGCGACGGCCCGGCCCACGCTCAGTGCCTGTCCCAGGGCAGGGTGACCTTGGCCGGGGTCCGCTCCCAGACGTTCATCGGCTCGAAGATCTGGCCCGGGGCGAGGATGCCGTTGGGGTCGAGGGCTCGCTTGACCGCGACCATGGCGGCGATCTCCGCCGCGGAGTGCTGGAGGCGGAGGAAAGGCGACTTGGAGATGCCGATGCCGTGCTCGCCCGTGATGGCCCCGCCCATCGCCACGACCTCGCGCATCATCTCCAGGATGGCCGTCTCGGCCTTGCGGCGGTGCTCGGCGTTGTCGCGGTCGTACATCACGTGGATGTGGAAGTTGCCGTCGGCGGCGTGGCCGAAGGTCGGCGTGGCCAGGCCGTGGGTCTCGCGCATGCGGCGGGCGAGGCGGATGAGGGGGACGTAGCTGCGGAAGGGCACCACGATGTCCTCGTTGAGCTTGGCGTTGCCGAGGAGGTACATGGCCTGGGAGCAGGTCCGGCGGATGTTCCAGAGGGCCTCGGCCTCGGCCGGGTCGTCGGTCTCGCGGAGGGCGAGGGCCTTGCCGGCGAACCAGGCGCGGACCTTGGCCGCATCCTCCGCCAGGACGGCGGGATGGCCGTCGAGCTCGATCAGCAGGAGGGCCGGGCAGGCCTCGCCGGCGAGCTCGGCCGGGTCGAAGGCGGGGCGCCCGTTGCGCCGCTGGGCGACCTCGACCGTCTGGCGGTCCAGGAACTCGAAGACGGCGGGCGCCACGCGCGAGGTCATCAGCCCCGCGGCGGCCTCGAGCGCCGCCTCGTCGGTGGCGAAGCCGAGGAGGAAGGTCCGCCGGGCTTGGGGCAGGGGGACGAGGCGGAGCCAGGCCTGGGTGACGATCCCGAGGGTGCCCTCGGAGCCGACCCAGAGGTCGCGCAGGTTGTAGCCGCTGACGAACTTGCGCAGGGGGCGCGACCAGGTCACGGACTCGCCCGTGGGCAGGAGCCCCTCGAGGGCGAGGACGAAGTCGCGGACGACGCCGTACTTGGCCGCCCGAAGCCCGCCCGCGTTGGTGGCGATGTTGCCGCCGATGCTGCAGAAGCGCACGGAGGAGGGGTCGGGGGGGAAGAACAGCCCGTGGGGCGCGGCGGCGTCGTTGATGGCCTGCGTGATCGCTCCGGGGCCGACCTTGGCCACGGAGGACTGGGGGTCGATCTCGATGCCGTCCCAGTGCTCGAGGTGGACAACCCAGCCGCCGCGGATGGGGGCGGAGGCGCCGGTGTTGCCGGTGCCGCGCCCGCGGACAGTCACCGGGACGAGCCGCTCGTTGGCGAGGCGCAGGACGGCCTGGAGGGCGGGAACGTCGGCGGGGCGGATGACGGCCTCGGGCAGGAAGCTGTAGCGGGTGTTGTCGAACGAGGCCGCGAAGCAGCTGGCGTCATCCGTCAGCACCTGGGCCGGGCCGAGCCGCGCCAGCAGCTCGGCGGTCGCCTCGGGGTGCCGGGGTGCGGGGACGCTCATGCCGGCCAGCGTGGGGGCTTCACCCCAGCTCCGCAAGCCACGCCGCGGCCTCGGCGTCGGACGGCATCCGCCAGTCGCCGCGGGGCGACAGGGCCACGGTGCCCACCTTGGGCCCGTCCGGCATGACCGAGCGCTTGAACTGCTGGGAGAAGAAGCGGGTGAGGAAGAGGCGGAGCCACCTGCGCAGGCTCTCGGCGTCGTGCCGGCCCGCGAAGGCATGGGTCGCCATCCAGAGCACCTTGGCCGGGCGGTGGCCGCCCCGGATGACCTGGAAGAGGAAGAAGTCATGCACCTCGTAGGGCCCGAGCACGGCCTCGGTCTGCTGGCTGATGGCGCCGTCCGCGCCCGGCGGGAGCAGCTCGGGGCTGACCGGGGTGGCGACCACGTCCTCGAGCACGGCGCGGGTCGGGCCGACGTGGCGCGCGTGGGCCGCCCAGGCCACGAGGTGCCGGACGAGGGTCTTCGGCACGCCGATGTTGACGTGGTACATCGACATGTGGTCGGCGTTGAAGGTGCACCAGCCGAGCGCGGCCTCCGAGAGGTCGCCCGTGCCCACGACGAAGCCGCCGGCCTGGTTGGCGAGGTCCATCAGCACCTGGGTGCGCTCCCGGGCCTGCGCGTTCTCGTAGGTGACGTCGTGCCGGCCCGGAGGATGGCCGATGTCGCGCAGGTGCTGCTCGACCGCCGCGCCGATGGGAATCTCGCGGGCGGTGACGCCCAGCGCCTCCATCAGCCGGCGGGCGTTGAGCAGGGTGCGGGCGCTCGTGCCCGGCCCGGGCAGGGTCACCCCGAGGATTCCCCGGGCGTCGAGGCCCAGCCGGCCGAAGGCCTCCAGGGTCACGAGCAGGGCGAGGGTCGAGTCGAGGCCTCCGGAGATGCCGATCACGGCCTGACGGGCGCCCGTGTGCCGGAGGCGCCGGGCGAGCGCCGTCGACTGGAGCGCGAAGATCTCCTGGCAGTGCTCGTCGCGGCGGGCCGGGTCGGAAGGCACGAAGGGATGCTGGCTGAAGCGGCGGCGGACGCGGGGGGCGTGGCCGGTCGGATGGCCGAGCGAGAAGGGGATCGCGACCGTCTCGGGGGCGGGGGTGCCGAAGAACGTGCTGTTGCGACGGCGCTCGGCGGCGAGCCGGTCGACGTCGACCTGCGAGACGAGCAGCGCGTGGTCGAAGCGGAGCCGCTCCGACTCGCCGAGCACGACGCCGTTCTCGGCGATGATGCCGTGGCCGCTGAAGACGAGGTCGGTGCTCGACTCGCCCGCGCCGGCCGAGGCGTAGACGTAGGCCGCCAGGCAGCGGGCCGACTGCCCCCGGACAAGGTCGCGCCGGTAGGCGGACTTGCCCAGGAGCTCGTCGCTCGCCGACAGGTTGCAGAGCACGGTCGCCCCGGCCAGGGCGAGCCGGCCGCTCGGGGGCTCGACCGCCCAGAGGTCCTCGCAGAGCTCGACGCCGACCACGCAGTCGGGGACGTCGGTGGCGCGGAAGAGCAGGTGGGTCCCGAAGGGCGCTCCGCCCAGCTGGGGCAGGGCGAGCGGCCGCGCGATCCGCGCGGAGGCGAACCAGCGCTGCTCGTAGAATTCCCCGCTGTTGGGCAGGTGCGTCTTGGGCACGACGCCGAGGACCTTGCCGCGCGAGACGAAGGCGCCGCAGTTGAAGAGGCGGCCGTCGACCTCCAGGGGGAGGCCGACCACCGCGGTCAGGCCGAGCCGGGCGGTCGCCTCGGCGACCTTGCCGAGGGCCTCGAGGGCCCCGGCGAGGAGGGTGCGGTGGGCGACGAGGTCGCCCACGGAGTAGCCCGTGAGGCAGAGCTCGGGCAGCACAACGAGCTCCGCGCCCTCGGCGGCGGCCTTCTCGAGGGCCTGGATGACGAGGGTGGCGTTGCCCTGCGGGTCGGCCAGCCGCAGCGCGGGGGAGACCGCGGCGACGGTCACGAAGCCGTGCTGGTGCAGGCTGTTGGGCATGGGAACCTCCTAGATTCCGACTTGCGACCTGTCGAGGCAACCCGAAAGGTCGTGGCCATGTCCCATGTCCGCCTGCAAGAGGTCAGGGTGTTCGCCCCCGCCACGGTCGCCAACGTCGCCTGCGGCTTCGACGTGCTCGGCCTGGCCATCGAGCAGCCCGGCGACGAGGTGGTCGCGCGGCTGTCATCCCGGCCCGGACTGAGGATCGCCGCCGTGACCGGCGACGGCGGGCGGCTTCCGCTCGAGCCCGAGCGCAACACCGCCGGCGTGGCCGCCTTGGCCCTGCTCCGCCGCCTCGGCCGCGAATCCGAGGGGGTCGAGCTCGAGATTCACAAGCGGATGCCCTTCGGCAGCGGGCTGGGTTCCAGCGCCGCCAGCGCGGTCGGCGGGGCCTTCGCGGTGAACCGGCTGCTGGGAGAGCCTTTCCCCCGCGTCGGCTTGCTGCCCTTCGCGGTCGAGGGCGAGGCGGCGGCGGACGGCGCCTGGCATGCGGACAACGTGGCGCCCTGCCTGCTGGGCGGGATCACCCTCATTCGCTCCAACGTCGAGCTCGATGTCGCCCCCGTGCCCATCCCCTCGAGGCTGTGGGTGACGGTCGTCCACCCCGACATCGTCATCCTGACCAAGGAGGCGCGCGAGATCCTTCCGCGCGAGGTGCCGCTGGGCACGGCGACCCGCCAGACGGGGAATCTGGGCGGGCTTCTCTGCGGCCTGCACGCCTCCGATTACCGTCTCATCGGGCGCTCGCTGCAGGACCTGATCGCCGAGCCGCACCGCGCCCGCCTCATCCCCGCCTTCTCCGCCGCGCGGGACGCCGCCCTGTCGGCCGGCGCGCTCGGCTTCTCCATCTCGGGGGCGGGGCCCAGCGTGTTCGCGCTCTGCGAGGGCGAGATCGCCGCCCGGCGGGTCGCCGAGGCCGTCGCCGCGGCCTTCGCGGCGATCCCGCTGAAAGCCACGCCTTACGTCTCACCGGTCAACCCCCGGGGCGTCCATGTCCTCTCCGAGCGCTGAGCCCTTCGTCTCCTCGGCGGACGCGGGGGTGCGGGCAAGCCTCCGCCGGGTCTTGCTCGACCCGCTGCCGCCGGGCGGCGGCCTCTGGGTTCCCGCCTCCCTGCCCGGGCTTGGCGAGCGGGAGCAAGCCGGCATGGCGGAGTTTGCCTACGCCCGCCTCGCCGAGACGGTCATCGGCCCGTTCCTCGGCGAATCCCTGGGGGGCGACGCCCTTCGCCGCGCCTGCGAGGGCGCGTTCGACTTCCCGGTCCCCTTGGCCCGGCCTCCCGGCTTCGCGGGTCGCCCCGAGTCGCGGCTGTCGGTCCTGGAACTTTTCCGGGGTCCCTCCGGGGCCTTCAAGGATTTCGCCGTGCGCTTCCTCGTCCGGGTCCTCGCCGCCGTCCTCGGCGCCGAGCGCCGGCTGACCGTCCTCACCGCCACCTCGGGCGACACCGGGGCGGCCGTGGCCGAGGCCTGCGCCGGCGTGCCCGGGCTCCGCGCCGTCATCCTTTACCCTAGGGGCGGGGTCAGTCCCGTGCAGGAGTCCCAGATCGCCCGGGCGCGGCCCGGCGTGGTCGCCCTGGCGGTCGAGGGGACCTTCGACGATTGCCAGGCCTTGGTGAAGCGGGCGCTGTCCGACCCCGGCCTGCGCGAGCGCCACGGCTTGGTCACGGCCAACTCGATCAACCCGGTGCGGTTGATCGCGCAGGTCCCCTTCGCGTTTCACCTGCGCCGGCTGGTCCCGGCCGGGCGCTCCCTCGGCGTGGTGGTCCCCTCGGGCAACCTGGGCAACGTCGCCGCCGTCCAGCTGGCGCGGCGGATGGGTCTTCGCCTCGCCTCGCTGACCGCGGCCACGAATGTCAATTCCCCCCTCGCCGAGCTGCTGGCGGGCGGTCCCTACCGTCCCCGCCGGGCGACGCCGACCCTTTCCAACGCCATGGATATCGGCGATCCCAACAACCTGCCGCGCCTGCTGGCATGGAGGGACGCCGCCTTGCCCGTGCGCGCCCAGGCGGTGGACGACGCCGAGACCCTCGAGACGATGCGGCGCGTGAGCCGCGACGGGCGCTACCTGCTGTGTCCCCACACCGCGGTTGGCTGGAGGGTGGCGGAAAGGCTCCTGGCGGAGCCCGGCGCGCCCGAGGAGCTCGCCGTCCTCGGCACGGCCCATCCGGGGAAGTTCCCCGAGGTGGTGGAGGCGGCCCTGGGTCCGGGCTCGGCTCCGGGCTGGGACGGGGGCCTGCCCCCGCCGGACGCCCTCCGCGTGGGTTCGGATGGGGCCGAGCTGGGGGTTGTTCTCGCCTCCGGCCGGGGTTTCTGAGCCGGCATGCGAAGGGCCCGCCGACGGCGGGCCCGGGGGTTCCCGTCGGCCGGGATCACTCCGGCTCGGCGACGGCGAAGGTGACGTTGCTCACCTCGGCCTTGGCGAGGATGTCGAGCACGTTGATGACGCGCTCGTAGCGGGTGGTTTCCTCGGCCTGGACGGTGACGAGGAGCTTGGTCTTGCCGCTCTCGGCGTTCTTCCGGGCGCGGACCATCTCCTGGTAGAGCCCGGTGAGCTCGCGGTCGGTGGGGGTGCCCACGGGCTCGTCGTTGAGGGAGACCTGGCCGTTCTCGGCGACGGAGATGGTGAGCTCGTCGGGCATCTCCGTCTCCTGGGCGGTCTCGACGTTGCCGGGCAGGGTGGTCTTGAGCTCGTGCTCAACCTTCACGGCGCCGGCCATGACCATGAAGAAGAGCATGATGACGAACACCACGTCGATCATCGGGGCGATCTGGAAGCCCACGTCGGGGTTGGTGACGCCCTTGGCGCGATCCTTGGCCATCGGTCAGTTCTCGTTGTTGAGCCCGGAGAAGGCGATGTTGTCGATGCCGGCCTCGCCGCCCCACTCGAGGGCCTTGGAGATGAACTTCGCGTGGCAGGACTTGTCGGCCCGGATGAGGAGGCGGAAGTCCTTGTTGTTGCCCTTGCGCGCGGCGAGCTCGCGGGCGATTCCCTCCTTGTCGTTGGGGTCGAGCTCGCGGTCGTCGAGCTTGTACTTGGCCTGGCCGGTGGTGGCGTCCCAGGAGATGTTGATCAGGCCGGCGGCCGCCTTGTCGTCGCGCTTCTTGCCGTGGACGGCGAGGGGAAGCTCGATGTTCTTGTCGACCTTGAGCACCTGGGCCGAGGTGATGGACATGAAGAAGATGAGCAGCACCAGGAGGACGTCGATCATCGGCGCCACCTGGAACTCCGGTTCCCCGTCCCCTCCTCCCCCTCCTCCTCCCATGGTCTTGGTTCGGGTTGGGGGTTAGCCCTGGCTGCCGGCGGCTTCCTGGGCGGGATTCCAGACCGGGGCGGCGGCGATGGGCGGCTCGGCGCCGATCTCGCTGATCTTGCCGGAGATCTCCTCGTAGGGGAAGGCCCGGAAGTAGGAGGTGGCGAGCTCGCCGAGGTCGTGGAGGTTCTCGGCGACGCGGTTGCGGATGAGGTAGTAGAAGATGAAGGACGGGATGGCGACGGCCAGGCCCGAGGCGGTGGCGACGAGCACCTCGCCGATGGCGCCGGCGAGCTTGGAAGGGTCGCCCACGCCCGAGCTGCCGAGCGTGTCGAAGGCGCTCATCATGCCGACGACGGTCCCGACGAGTCCGATCATCGGCGTGCAGACGCCGAGCACCGAGAGGTAGGAGATGCGTCCCTGCATGTCGCCGTTGATGCGGGCGATCTCGGCGAACATGGCCTCCTCCGTCATCTCCTTGCCCTCGGGCGCCATCTTGAGGCCCGAGCGGATGATCTCCGCGAAGGGCGAGTTGGAGCTCTGGGCGTAGGCGTACGCGCCCCGGTAGTCGCCGGTGGCGAAGTAGTTGCGCATCTGCTCGACCTGGTCGGCGGGGTAGGCGTACTTCTTGGTCGTCTTCATGTAGCCGTCGATGACGAGCCAGACCATCAGCATCGAGCTGATGAGGAGGGGGTACATCACCCACCCGCCTTCGTGGAAGATGTCCATCATCGTCTTCTCCTTGACGCCGGGGGCGGCGGCTTCCTGGGCGTGGATCAGCGCGGTCATCAGGACCAGCGCGAGGGGGGTGCGGAGGCTGGGGGTCATGGGTGTCTTGGGAATAGCGGGGTTGTCGGCGGGGTGCAAGGACTCACTGGGGGGCGGCGGCGCCCTGGGTGGGCAGGCCGGACTGGGCCTTCTCGGCGGCCTGTCGATCCTCCCTGGGGAGGAGGGCCTTGGCCTCCTCGGCCTCGACGGAGACGGGGAAGGTGGCGACCAGCTCCCGGAGGTAGGTGTTGGCGACCTCGCCGAGGCGCTGGGACTTGGTGGCGGGCGAGTCCATGCCGCGGAAGGCCTTGGCCGCGCCGAGCAGCGCCTTGGGCAGGTGCTCCTGCTGGGAGCCGTAGAAGACGGGCACGCGCAGGTAGGTGTTCATGGCGTCCTCGTAGCGCTTGAGGGCGAGGAGCGAGGCGCCCTTGAGGATGTGGAGCCGGGCGAGGGTGTCGGCCCCGTCGAACTGGGAGATGAGCCCGTCGGCGTCGGCCACCACGGCGGCGTGCTCGCCGCGCCGGGCCTTCTGGATGAGCTTGGCCAGCTTGATCTTCTGCGCGAGCTCGGCGTTGGAACCGTCGTCCACCGACTCGAGGGCCGAGAGGAAGGCGGCGAGGGCGGCGTCGTTGTCGAGACGGTCGATGGCGTCGAGCTTGACGATGGCGGCGGTCACCCAGGGGCTCCCGGGCACCTTCTTCACCTTGTCGAAGGGGCGGAGCACGGTCTCGACGAGCTCGAGGGCGTTGGCGGCCTCGCCGCGTAGGATCATCTGGCGCGCCTGGTCGAGCTGGGCGATGGCCGGCCACTCGATCTGGACGACCTCCTCCATCTTCCGGTTGGCCACGACCTCGATGGTGCCGCTGGTGGTCTTGCGCTCGAGGCGGTCGAAGGTGGTGTTGAACCGGGCCTTCTTGGCGTCGACCACGGGCTGGCCCTTGGCGTCGAGCTGGAAGGGGTTGTTGACCTCCCAGCGCTCGCCGCTCTTGAAGGTGACGACCTGGGCGGGCAGCGCGGCGGCGGCGAGCAGCAGAAGGGCGGGGGCGAGGGTGCGCATGGTTCTCAGATTCGGGTGAGGCGGGAGCGGGCTTCCTGGGCCTCGGGCGTGTCCTTCACGCGGTCCTTGGTCAGCATCTCCTGGTAGGTGGCCCGGGCGGCGTCGCGCTGCCCGAGCTTGGCGAGGAGCTCGCCGGCCCGGAGGTAGGAGCGGGCGACCCAGCGCTCGTGCTTCTTCCAGGCGAGGATGTTGCGTTGGTGGAGCACCACGGCCTCCTGCATCCGGCCCTGTTTCTCCTCGATGAGGGCGAGGTGGTAGAGGCAGCCCGAGGTGGTCTCGCCGCGCCACTCGCGGACGCCGCTGATGTAGGTCAGCTCCTTCTTGGCCTCGTCGAACTGGCCCAGCTCGACCAAGGCCCGGGCCCGCGTGAACCGGAGGTCCTTCTCCTTCGAGAGGGTGATGCCCATCGCCGTGGCCTCGTCGGCGATGGCGAGGGCCTCCTTGGCCTTGCCCTGGGCGAGCCGGACCTCGGCGAGGCCCGCGAAGCCGAAGTCGGCGTACTCGGAGGAGCGGTGGTGCTCGGCGATGTAGGCGAAGTAGGCCTCGGCCTTGGGATCCTGCTTGGACGCGAGGTAATCGCCGACCGTGCCGAGGATGCCGGGGCTGAGCTCCTCCGCCTTGTAGAGGTCGGCGATGCGCCGCCACATCGACTCGGCGCGGGCCGGGTCGCGGGCGAGCAGGGCGAGGGTGCCCTTGCCGTAGTAGAGGCGGGCCTGGGCGATGAGGCTGCCGCTGGACTCGGTCACGCCCATGGTGGCCTCGAGGTCGGCCTCGGCCTTCTTGAGCGTGTAGGCGTCGGGGGCGGGTTCCTGGCCGGGCCGGACGCGCTTGATGCGTCGGGCGAGCTTCTCGGCGAGGAAGGCGACGAGGCGCTCGGCGCCTTCCTGGCGTCGGTCGTTGAGGCTGCTCTTGAGGGCGGCGCCGAGGATCCCCAGCGCCTCCTGGCGGGCGGCCTGGATGGATTTCTGGCGGTCGGCCTCGACCGCATCCAGGTCCTTGGCGAGGTCGTCGGAGAGCTTGGCGACCTCGGCCTTGGCCTGGGTCAGCTCGGGGGTGTTGGGCTTGCCGGCGCGCTCCAGGGTGTCGACCTTCCTGCGGGCGGCGGCGAGCAGGTCGCCGAAGCGCGACTGGGCGGCCTCGGTGCGGGCGCGGAACTCGGCGCCGTCGCCCATCTTCTCGGTGGCCTTGATGACCTCGTAGAGGTAGGAGAGGGCCTTGGGCGCCTTGGGGTCCCAGTCGTAGAGCTCCTGGTAGATCTCGCGGAGGCGCCTCTGCTCGCCCCGGCCGGTGAGGAGCTTGTTGACCTCGCCGATGGCGAAGTCGAGCACCTGCGGGTTGGAGCGGGCGGCGCGGACGGCGACGAGGTAGGCCTCGATGGAGGCCTTGACCTGCTCCTCCTTGGCGGCCTCGGCCTCGGCCTTGGCCTTCATGTGCTGGGCCTTGGGACCGGGGGCGGCGGTGACGCGCGCCTTGTACTCGGCCTCGCCGGCCTTCCGGCCGAGGAGCTCGGCCTTCTTGGTGTGGGCGTCGCCGATGAGCACGTGGAGCTCGGGGACCTGGGCGACGATCGCCTCGGCCTTGGACTTCCCGTGCTTGTCCAGCCACCGCTTGGCGATGGCGATGGCCTCGTCGGGCCCCTGGACGTTGAGGGCGACGATGCCCTGGCGGTAGAGGACGTCGGCCTGGTACTGGCCGTTGGGGAACTCGGCCATGTACTTCTCGAGCGAGGCCTTGGTCTCGCGGTAGCGGCCCTCGAAGAACCAGGTCAGGCCGTGCATGTACAGGGCCGACTCGCGGGCGGGCGACTTGGGGTGCTTGGCGAGGAACTCGTCGAGGGCGGCGCGGGCCTTGGCCCAGTCGACGTTGGAGAACAGGGCGCGGACGATGCCGAAGTCGATCTCCTGCTGGGCCTGGGGGTCGAGGTTGCGGACGTTGGCCTTGGCCCACCTGAACTGCTCGATGGCCTTGTCGTACTCCTCCTGCTCCATGCAGATCTCGCCGAGGCCGACCGCGATCGGGGCCACCTCGGGGGAGTCCGGGTATTTCTGGAGGAAGTCGCGGCTGACCTTCTGGGCCTCGTCGTTGCGGCCGATGCGGCGCAGGGCGTCGATGTAGTAGTAATAGGCGCCGGAGACCTTCTCGAAGCCCGGGTTGTTCTGGAAGATGTCGCGGAAGGCGACGAAGGCCTCCCAGGGGCGGCCGAGCTCCAGGAGGCAGAGCCCGATGCGGTAGGCGATGACGGCGTCGTAGTCCTTGTTGGCGGTGAACTCGGCCTGGATCTTCTTGAAGGAGTCGACCTCCTCCTTCGCCTTGTCGATGAGGGCCTTCTGGTTGTCGTCAGGCTTGGCGTAGAGGCGGTTGAGCTGGTCGACCTCGGCCTGCTTCGACTCGACGGCCTGGCCGAGCGCGCGGGCGAGCGCGGCGCGGCGCAGGGTGCCTTGGTAGCTGGCGAGGGCCTGGCGGTAGAGGGTCTCGCGGGCCTTGCCGTCGGAGGCCTCCTCGGCGGCCTGGAAGCGGGCGTCGCCGATCTCGAGGCGCTGGACGTTGGCGCGGACCATCTCGGCGGGCGAGCCGCCGCCCTTGGCCTCGATCTCCGCGCGGAGCTGCTCGGCCTCCTTGGCCATGCCGAGCTTGGTGTAGACCTCGACGAGCTTGTTGGCGGCCTCGCGGCTCTCGCTTGTCCCGATGCCGGCGGCGGTGACCTGCTTGAGCAGGTTCATGGCCTGGTTGAGCGCCAGCTTGAGCTCGGGCTCGGATTGCCCCTTGGCCTTCTCCTCGAGGACCTTGGCGGTCAGCACGAAGGCGAGCACGCGGTCCTCGGCCCGGATCTCGGGGCTGGGGCGACGGAGCGCCTCGAGGTCGGCGAGGGCGGCGTCCCACTTCGAGAGGTTGGCGTAGACCTCGATGAGGGAGAGGCGGACCACCCCGCGCATGTTGTTCGAGGGGTCGAGGAGGGTCTCGGTGCCCCGGGGGTACTTGGCGAGGAAGCCCTTGAGGGCCTCCTCGACCTTGGCCCAATCCTCGGTCTTCTTGGATTGGCCGGCCATGAGGTAGAGGCAGGTGGCCTGGCGGAAGGCGATGGCAGCCTTGGCCATCTCGGGGAGACCGGCCTTGTCGGACTCGCCCTCGAGTTTCTTGAACAGGTCGAGGGCCGCCTTGTACTGCTTCTTGCCGAGGGCGGTCTCGGCCTCGTTCCAGAGCCGCTGGGTGGGGCTCTCCTCCTCCTTGGCGGGCGCGGGTTTCGCGGCCTGTCCGGGCGAGCTCGCGGGCAGGGCGGCGAGGGCCACGAGGACCGAGAGCAGGGCGGCGTGGGCCAGGCGGTAGGAGCGGGACGCGGTGCGGGCCATCGGGGTTGTGGAGGGGGAGGGAAGACCTATTGGGGGCGGCGGGGGATGCCAAGCCCGAAGCCCTTGAAATTCCCCCTCCCCCGGGGTGGGGAGAAGCCCTCAGCGGGCGGGTTTCCCGGCCACGGCCAGCAGGGTCTCGAACCGGGGACCGGTGTCCTCCCGGGCCACGACCCGGGCCTCGGGCTGGGTGAATCCGGCGGCCTCGAGCCAGTCGCAGAGGTCGTTGGGCTCGAACCCGAGCCAGCGGTCGGCGTAGAGTTCCCTGGCCTTCTCGAAGCGGTGGGCCTTGAGGTCGAGGATGACGATGCGTCCGCCGGGGCGAAGGATGCGGTGGGCCTCGGCGAGGGCCCTTCGGGGCTGCTCGGCGTGGTGGAGGGCCTGGCTGAGCAGGGCGAGGTCGACGCTTCCCGCGCGCAGGGGGATGTCCTCGATGTCGCCGAGCACATAGTCGAGGTTGCGGATGCCTTGGCGCCGGGCCAGCTCGCGGCCGACCTTCACCATGCGGGGTGATTTGTCGACGCAGTGGACGAACTCGGCCCGGCGGGCGAGGAGCTGGGAGAGGACGCCCTCGCCCGCGCCGAGGTCGGCGATGCGGATCGCGGGGACCAGCTGGCAGAGCATGCGGCCGACGGCCTCCCAGGATCGCCCCGGGCAGTAATGGCGCCCGAGGCGGCCGGCGACGCGGTTGAAGTGCGCGTCGGCGGCGCGTCGGCGGTTGTCGGCCAGGCGGCGCAGGGCCCTCTGGTCCGCCTGCGCGGGCGGGTCGTCGGCCAGGGCGTCGCGCACGGCCCGGAGGAGGGCCTGGGTGGGCGGCGGCAGGCCCGGGGCGAGCGTGTAGTGGGTCCGCTTGCCGTCGCGCCGGTCGGCCGCCAGGCCGGACTGGCGGAGCAGGGACAGGTGGGTGGAGATGCGGGCCTGCTTCATCCCGAGGATCTCCTGGAGCTCGCCGACGGTGAGCTCGCCCTTGGCGATGAGGAGCATGATGCGAGCCCGGGTGGGGTCGGCGAGGAGCCGGAGGAGTTCCGCGGGGGCGGGCATGGGCCCATCAAGGGGCCGCGGCGGCCGGGTGTCAAAAGAGGAAGGCCCCCCGGCGGAGGGCCTTCGGCAGGGGGGCGGGCGGGCTCAGCCCCGGTGGTCGACCCAGCGGCGGAGGTTGGAGATGGTCCAGTGCTCGACGGTCTGGCCGACGGAGACCTTGATCAGCTGTCCGGCCTTCTTGCCCATCAGGCCCTTGGCCAGGGCCGAGAGGTAGGGCATGATGACGACCGGGCCCTCGGTGTCGGTGTCCCAGGCGCCGAGGATGGCGCGGGTGTCGGTCGTGCCGGTGGAGGCGCGGGTCAGCTCGAAGAGCGAGCCGATGCCGACGGTGTCGGCGGTGGCCTTGGCGAAGTCGACGACCTCGGCCTTGGCGATGCCCTTCTCGAGGTCCTGGGCGCGGGCCTGGAGGCGCTCCTTCTCCTGGCGGGCCATCTTGTACTCGGAGTTCTCGCGAAGGTCGCCGTGCTCCTTGGCGACCTGGATCGCCTCGTTGATCTCGGGGAGCTTGTGCTTGACGATGTCCTCCAGCTCGGCGCGCCGCGCCGCGAGCGACTCCTTGGAGACGTAGAGCACCTTCTCGCGGTCGACCTGCTGCTCGGCCCCGGGCTCGGCCTTGGACTCGCCGAGCGACTTGGCGACGGAGTTGACCTCGGGCTCGATGGCGATGAGGCGCGCGAGCAGCGACTTCTTGGTCATGGGGTCGAGGCCCATCGTGCGGAGGAGGGTGCGCGCGAGGTCGAAGACCACCTCGGTGCTGGCCGGCTCGCCGCCCTCCGGACGGAGCAGGTCGGAGAGCAGCGTGCGGTCGCGCTGCAGCTCGTTGGCGAGGGGGTTCCGCGCGGTGGAGTTGGACGCCAGGGCGTCGTCCCCGATGGAGGCGAGGATGGCGCGCAGGAGGCCGGCCCCGGAGAGCTGGGAGAGGATGGCGGCGTGGCGCTTCGAGCCGCGGTTCTTGGTGGCCCAGATGAGCACGGGGCCGGCGGCCTGGCGGCGGTCGACCCAGTCGGCCAGGCGGGCGCCCAGCTCCTTCTCGAGGTCGGCCTCGGAGAGGTAGTTGATGGTCTCGGAGACGAGCTTCGCCGAGCCGCCCTTGGTCTGGCCGAGGCCCTTGTGGGAGAGGAGGCCGAAGACCTTCTCCTGCCAGCTGGCGCCGTGGTGGGCGCGGATGAGGTCGAGCAGGTTGCGGATGTGCTCGCTCGAGTGGGGGATGTTGAGGGCGAGGTGGAGGAGCTCGGCCTCGTCGAGGATGAGGGCGACGACGTCCGAGGCGGTCGGCGCCAGGGTGGCGACGTTCTCGTTGGCGGGGGCGAAGAGCAGGTTGCGGTTCCAGATCCCCACGAGGAGGTCGGCGAGGCGCTCGCCGCGGCGGGCGGGGCGACCCGGGGGAGGGACCTGGCCCAGGGCCTCCGAGAGGTGGGCGGAGACGACGGCCAGGTTCTCGGCGGTGGCGACGCCGCGCGAGTCGGCGGCGGGGAGGGAGACCAGCTCGGCGAGGAGCTGCAGGCGCCGGGCGTCGTCCTTGGCGGCGGCGTACTGCCCGAAGAGGTCCTGGCCGGGGTCGGAGGGCGCCTCGAGGAGGGTGTAGACGCCCCCCTTGCGTTCCGGGGTCAGGATGGCGCGGTCCTTGCGGAGGGCGGCGCGGGCTCGGGTCCACCAGGTCTTGAAGGCGGCGGCCCGGTCCTTGTCCGCGGGCGCGGAGGCCGAGAAGATGCGCTCGAGGGTGTTCTCGAGGCGGAGGGCCGAGAGGTCGCCGGTCTCGGTCTCGTGAAGCAGGGCCTTGACGAGGCCGACGGGGTCGTTGGCGACCATCGCCGCGACCTTGTCCTTGCTCTCGGGCGAGTAGGCGGACGCGAGCAGGGAGGCGGGATCGAGGATTTCCAGCTTGGTGCGGCAGAACCCGAGGTCCATCGGATGGCCGACCCGCTTGTGCTCGGGGAAATCAATGCGCAGCGACTGGCCGTCGGAGGCCAGCTCGCGGATGATGCCGAGGCCCCAGTTCTGGTGCAGGCAGTAGGCGGGTTTTCCGTCCGCCAGCCGCTGCAGGGCATGGTCGAGATTCGGACCCTTGGGTTGCTGCTGGGAAGTCGCCTTGTTGCTCATTGCAAAGGTGGTTTTTGGAGGCAAAACGATGGGCCTTGCAAGTAAGAAGGCGGCCGTCCTCCTTGCCCGCCCTCCCCCCATGGCTTTCAGCCCCGAAAAACCCCCCATTCACGGGGAAACCCCCGAGACCCTCGCCGCGCGGCTCGGGGCCGAGGGCCATCCCCGTTACCGGGCCGCCCAGATCCTGGAGTGGGTCCACAAGCGGCGGGCGGAGTCGGCCTCCGCCATGACCAACCTCCCGGCCCCCCTCCGGGCCTGGCTCGAGGCGACCTTCGATTTCTCCCCGACCGAGGTGATGGGCAAGCGGGTCGCCACCGACGTGACCCAGAAGCTGCTGCAGCGGCTGCGCGACGGCTCCCTCATCGAGACCGTGATCATCCGGGCGCCGATGGAGGGCGTGGGTCAGGAGCGCTCGCGCCGCACGATCTGCATCTCCACGCAGGTCGGGTGCGCCTTCGGCTGCCGGTTCTGCGCCTCGGGGCTCGACGGCTTCAAGCGCAACCTGTCCGTGGGCGAGATCGTCTGCCAGCTGATCCAGGTCTGCCGGGTCGAGGACGCGGTTTCGCCCGAGCGCGCGGCCCAGGGCCTGGCCTCCTTCGACAACATCGTGGTCATGGGCATGGGCGAGCCCATGGCCAACTACGACAACCTCATGGCCGCCCTCAGGGCCGTCAACGCTCCCTGGGGGCTGGGCTTCGGCGCCCGCCGCATCACCGTCTCCACCTCCGGCGTCGTCCCGAGGATTCTCCAGCTGGCCGAGGAGCCCCTCGGGCTTCGCCTGGCCATCAGCCTGCATGGGGCGACCAACGAGGTCCGGGAGAAGATCATGCCCGTCAACCGCAAGTGGCCGCTGGAGGAGCTCCTGCCCGCCTGCAAGGCCTTCGCGCGGCGGCATGGGCGGATGCTGACCCTCGAGTACATCCTCATCGAGGAGGTGAACGACGGGCTCGACCAGGCGGAGCGGCTGCGCGACATCGCCCGCGACCTCCACGCGCACGTGAACCTCATCCCCTACAACACCGTCCAGGGCCTCCCCTGGAAGCGCCCCAGCCTCACCCGCCAGGCGCGCTTCGCCGACATCCTCCGCGACGCCGGTGTGTCCGTCACCCTGCGGCGCGAGAAGGGCCACGACATCGAGGCGGCCTGCGGCCAGCTCCGCCTGCAGACGGAGAAGGCGCTGCGGCTCGACCCGCCCCCCGCCGCCTGATCCCCGTCGGCCGCCCTTGCCCCCGGCTCAGGCTCCCGCCATCGCCCGAGCCGCCGCCGCGGGGTCGGGCGCCTTGAAGAAGGACGTGCCGGCCACGAGGGTGTCGGCGCCGGCCGAGCGGCAGACCGCGGCGGTCTCGGCGTTGATGCCCCCGTCGACCTCGATGCGGAAGGCGAGCCCGCGGCGGGCGCGCTCGGCCGCGACCCCGCGGATGTTCTCGGCCGCGCCGGCGATGAAGGCTTGCCCGCCGAAGCCGGGGAAGACGGTCATGCACAGCACGAGGTCGACCGCGTCGAGGTGGGGGAAGGTCGCGCTCGGGTCGGCGTCGGGGTTGATGGCGATGCCGGCCGAGCAGCCGAGCTCGCGGATGCGGGCGAGGGTCCGGGCGACGTCGTGGTCCGCCTCGGCGTGCACCGTGATGCGGTCGGCGCCCGCCTTGGCGAAGGCCTCGACGTAGCGGTCGGGGTTGAGCAGCATCAGGTGGGTGTCGAAGTGCAGCTTGGTGCGCGGCCGGAGCGCCGCGAGCACCTGGGGTCCGAAGCTGAGGTTGGGCACGAAGTGCCCGTCCATGATGTCGAGGTGGACCCAGCCGAGCCCGGCGCGCTCGATCGCGGCGACGCCCCCCGCGAAGTCCGCGTGGTCGGCGGCGAGCAGGGAGGGCGCGAGGACGACGGGGTTCATGTCACCAGGCGCCGACGGCGGCGTCGCGGACCTGGGCGGCGACCTCGGCGCACAGCCGGGGAAGCAGGCGGGATTCCTCCCCGGCCAGGTCGCCCGTGGCGGCCAGGATGCCCGAGGACGAGAAGTCCCGGTCCCGGAAGAGCGTGCGCCGGCCGTCGGCCGACCGGAGCGTGCAGCGCACGGTGAGGGTGACGCGGAAGGCCTGGTCGAGGACCGCGTCGTCCGCCTGCCGCGCCGCGCCGGCCCGTTGGAAGGCCACCACCTCGGCCTCGAGCGGCGCGCCGCCCGCTCGGACGCGGAGGCGCGCGTCGGACGCGAGGGCGGCGCGCAGGGCCTGGTCGAGCGCGGCGTGGGTCCCGGGGCGCGGCGTGGCGTTGCGGACCGGCCGGACCTCGATGTCGCGCAGCGCGGGCTCCCCGCCCAGCCGGTAGGCGGAGCATCCCGACAGGCAGGCCGCGAGGAGGGCGAGCGCCGCGACCCTCATCGCTCGCCGGCCGCCCGAGGCGGCTCCTCCCGGAAGGCGGGCGCGGCGGCCGCGGCCTCGCCGGGCTTGGCGGCGACGGCGCGGCGCGGGTAGCGGCCGAGCACGCGGTCCGCCAGGGTGGCGGGCGCCTCCTCGCCGGCGTCGATCCGCGCGATCAGCGCCCCCGCCTCCCTGGCGGAATCGGAGTCGGGCGCGAGGGTGACGGCCGAGGCCGCCATCAGGCGCGCGGCGGCCGGATTGTTGCGCCGCTGCCAGTAGAACTCGGCGAGGCGCAGGCGCGCGGCGGCCATCTGGTCGCGCAGCTCGCGGATGCGCGCCGGGGCGGCCGCGGCCTCGGGGCTCGACGGGTATTGGCTGACGAGGCTCTCGAGGGCGAGCAGCGCCTCGCGCGCGGAGGCCTGGTCCCAGTGGGGGCCGGGGGAATCGGCCGCGCGAAGCTCGGCGAGCCGCGCGAGCACCTCGGGGAGGTGGGGCGAGTCGGGGTGCTCGCCGACCAGGCGCTCGAGGGACTCGAGCGCGTCCTCGGGCCGCTCCAGCTCGTGCGCGAGGCGCGCGTGCTCGAGGAGCGCGGTGTCGGCCCGGCGGCCGCGCGGCGCCGCGCGGAGCGCGTCCTGGTAGGCCTCGAGGGCGAGCGCTCGGTCGGCGAACCAGGGCATCCACCCGCCCAGCCGGCGGGACTCGCCGGAGGCGAGGCGCCGGCCGAGGGCCAGCTGGAGGTCGACCGCGGCGTCGAGCTTGGGGAAGTCGATGCGCCGGCTGGTCACCCAGCGGAGGTCGGCCAGGGCGTCGTCGAATTGGCGGCGCTCGGCCCTCGCCCGGGCCCGGATGAGGCGCGCCTGCGCCGCGGCCTCCGATTCCTCGGCGGGGTCGATGGCGTCGTCGGCCGCGCCGATGGCGTCGCCGTTGCGTCCGGCGTCGAGGGCGGCCTGGGCCCGGTTGAGCGCCGAGAGGATCTCCGCCCGCGCGGCGGGGTCGGCGGGCAGGTCGGTCGGCCGTCCCTCGGCGAGCGCCCAGGAGCCGTCGGCGCCACGTCGGAGCTCGGCCCGGGCGGGGGCTGCGGCGAGGAGGGCCAGCGCGAGGAGGAGGTTAGCGTTTAGGTTCATGCCAGCGGAGCAGGGTGGCGCCCCAGGTGAGCCCGGCGCCGAAGGCGACCATGAGGACGAGGTCGCCGTGGCGGACCTTCCCCTCGCGCCAGGCTTGCTCGAGGGCGAGGGGAATGGAGGCGGCGGAGGTGTTGCCGAAGCACTCCAGGTTGAGGGGGAATCGGTCCATGCCCAGCCCGAGCTGGGCGGCCACCGCCTCGATGATGCGGATGTTGGCCTGGTGGGGGATGAAGCAGGCGACCTGGTCCGAGGCGACGCCGGCCTCGGCGAGCACCTTCTCGCAGGAGCTCGCCATGACGCGCACGGCGAGCTTGAAGACCTCCTTGCCGTTCATCCGGAGGTAGTGCTCGCGGGCCGCGAGGGTCTCGGCCGAGGCGGGCTTGGCCGAGCCGCCGGCGGGCGCCCAGAGCAGCTCGGCGTTGGAGCCGTCGGCGCCGAGGAGGTTGGCGAGGATGCCGACCCCGGCCGTGTCGCAGGCCTCGACGACCGCGGCGCCCGCGGCGTCGCCGAAGAGCACGCAGGTCGAGCGGTCGGTCCAGTCGACGACGCTGGAGAGCTTTTCCGCCCCGATGACGAGGGCCCGGCGGTAGCGGCCGGCGCGCACCATGTCGGCCGCGACCTGGAGGGCGTAGATGAATCCGGAGCAGGCGGCGGCGATGTCGAAGCAGGGGATGTCGCGCCGGAGGCCGAGCTTGGCCTGGACGAGGCAGGCGGTGGACGGGAAGGGCAGGTCGGGCGTCATCGTGGCCACGACGAGCAGGTCGACGTCGGCGGGCGAGAGGCCGGCCCGCTCCAGCGCCTGGGCGGCCGCCTTGGCGCCCATGTCCGAGGGGTTCTCGTCCGGCCCGGCGATGCGCCGCTCGCCGATGCCCGAACGGGTGCGGATCCACTCGTCGGAGGTGTCGACCGTGCGGGAAAGCTCCTCGTTGGTTACCCGTCGCTCCGGGGTGTGGACCCCGACGCTGCGGATGATGACGGACTTCGGGGCGGGCATCGACGGGTCAAGGGAAGGGGTTTTGGCTCCCGAAGGGAACGCAAAAACGCCTCAGGCGGCGGGGTGGGCGGCGATGACCGCGTTGGCCGCGGCCAGCTCCTCCCGCATGCGCCGCCCGGCCCCGGCCTCGAGCGCCTCGCGGCCGAGCCGGATGGCGCTGGCGATCCCGTGCCGGTTGCTCGACCCGTGCGCCTTCATGACCAAGCCGTTGAGCCCGAGCAGGGGGGCGCCGCCGTAGCGCTCGGGCTTGAGGTGGCCCTTGAGCTCGCGCAGCAGCGGGAACATGGCGATGCCGCCTGCCAGGTAGACCGGGTTGTAGCGCACCTTGGGGCCGACCAGGTCGCGCACCATGTAGACCATGCCCTCGAGCGTCTTGATGATGATGTTGCCGGTGAAGCCGTCGGTCACCACGACGTCGCAGACATTGCCGAAGACGTCGAAGCCCTCGACCGGCCCGACGTAGCGGATGCGCTCGCCCATCGCCTTCAGCAGGGCGTGCGTGCGGTTGATGCGGTCGCCGCCCTTGCCCTCCTCGGTCCCGACGGTCAGCAGGCCGACCCGGGGGTCGGCGATCCCGAGGGCCGACTGGGCGTAGATGCGGCCGAGGACCGCGTTGTGGACGAGGTGCTCCGGCGTCGCCTCCGGATTGGCCCCGACGTCGAGCATCACGAAGTGGCCCTCGCGGCGCGGCATGATGGCGGCGAGCGCGGGGCGCTCGGCGCCCTCCATCGCGCGGAGGCGGATGGTGCCCGCGCCGACCAGCACCTTGGTGTTGCCGGTGGACACGACGGCGTCGACCTCGCCCGCCTTGAGCATCTCGACCGCGACGAGCATCGAGGCGTCCTTCTTGCCCTTCATCGCCGTCATCGGCGTGTCGTCCGGGGCGATGATGGCCGGGGCGTGGCGGAAGCTGACGTTGGCGCTGAGCCGGATGCGATGCTCGCGGGCGAGCAGGCGGAGGATCTCCTCGTTGCCCACGAGCACGAGATGGTCCTGCGGACCGACCAAGCCCTCCTTCAGCGCGATGGCGACGGCGGCGACGGCCTCCGAGGGGCCCATGTCGCCGCCCATGCAGTCGACGGCGATGCGGTGGGCGGCCTGGGGTGTTTCCATGGCTCGGGCGCTCGGCCCGGCGGGGTCAGGCGCCGGTGTCGATCACCTGGCGGCCGCGGTACTTGCCGGTGACCGGGTCCACGCGGTGGGGACGGCGCAGGGCGCCCGACTCGGCGTCCTTGACCAGCTTGGGGGCGCGGAACTGGTTCTGGCCGCGGCGAAGCCGGCTGCGGCGCTTGGACTGCTTGCGTTTGGGATTGGCCATGGCGGACGTCGGTTGTGAGGGTCGGTGCTACCGACCCACCCCCCCACGGTCAAGTCCCCTTTCCCGCGCTTGCCCCCGG
>JAURJZ010000031.1 GCA_030831965.1 Verrucomicrobiota bacterium | reverse complement strand
GCTGCTGGCGAAGGTGGCGGACCGGTTCCGCCCCGCCGCCGTGCTGGACGGCACGGACAAGGCCCAGGCGCCGCTGGGCGTCAGGCTCGAGGGCGCCTTCACGGTCGAGACCTGGGTCTGGCTCGAGCCGGGTATCTCGAACGTCGACGGCATCCTGGGGCAGGACAAGCTGCTCGACATCAATTTTGCGGCGGGGATTCCCCGGGTCTACCTCTTCCCGCCGCGCAACGACGTCGTGATCGCGAGGAAGCCGGTCTCGGCGGGCCATTGGACGCACCTCGCGGTGACCCGCGACGCGCAGGGCCGGTGGTCGATCTACCAAAACGGCGAGCACGAGGCGACGGGCGCGCCCACGGACCTCCGGGTGCTCGAGCCCTCGCTGGCCTGGACGGTGCCCCAGGGCAGCCTGCACGGCGCGCTGGCCGAGTACCGCATCTGGAGCCGGGCGCGCTCGGCGGAGGAGATCCGGGCGGGCTTCGACCGGGCGATCGACCCCTCGGCGCGTCCGAAGGACCTGGTCTTCCTCGGCTCGGGCAAGGAGGGCTGGCCCAAGGCGGCCGGCATCCGCGCGACCCTTCGGCAGGATCCCCCGCCCATCCTGGGCAGGGAGGAGGCGGAGCGCCTCGACGCGGCGTTCGCGCGCTGGGGCAAGCTGATCCGGGAGGAGGCGGGCGACCCCGCCAAGGGCAAGGCCTTGGCGGCGCTTTGCCGCGCCTGCCACCTGATAAAGGGCGAGGGCGTGGCGATCGGGCCGGACCTGAGCGGGGTGGGCGCGATGGGCCACGACGCCATCCTGCGCAACCTGCTGACGCCCAACGCGGCCTACGAGCCGGGTTACCGCGTCTTCCGCGTGACGACCAAGGCGGGCGCGCTGCACGAGGGCTTCCTCGCGGCGGATACCCCGGAGGCCGTCGTGCTGAGGCTGGCGGGCGGGGCGGAGGTCCGGGTGGCGCGGGGCGACATCGCGGCGACGCGCTGGATCAACCGCTCGCTGATGCCCGCAGGCCTGGTGGAGAACCTGCCCGACGAGCAGGCGCGCGACCTGCTGGCCTACCTGAAGTCGCTGCGCTGACCCACCGAAGGGGGGATCACTTCGCGGAGAGGCCGCGCAGCCAGCTGACCCAGGTGGCGGGGAGGCTGCGCATCTGGGCGCCGCGGATCACCTTGTCGAGGTAGTTGCGCGAGGGAAGGTGGGGACCGGTGGGATTGACGACGCGGTAGAGCTGGATCTCGAGGGGGCAGTCCTCGATGCCGCCCTCCCAGACGGTGGCGCGGGCGCGGCGATAGGCGGAGCCCTCGGCCTCGTCGAGGCGGACCCAGTCGGCGACGGTCAGCTCGTAGACGAAGCCCCAGACGCCGCGGCCCTGGTCGTCGGGCACGACGTCGGCGGAGCCGCCGCCCCAGGTCGGGCTCGGGTGGTTGAACGCGAGGGTGTGGAGGGGAAGGAAGGCCTTGCCGCGGGGCTGGGAACCGGGACAGCGCCGCTCCATCTGGCTGGCGTCCAGATTCGAACCGTAGGCGAAGTAAAACCGGCTCATCGGGCCGCACAGTCTCGGCGGAGGCCGCCGCCTCCGCAAGCGGGAAGGGGTTTGCCCCCGTGAACTTTCCCGACTAGTCGGTTTTTCCAAGACAATGCGCCGCGCCTTCCTCCTGCTCCTCTCCCTGGCCCTCGGGCCGGGGTCCGCGCTGCCCGCGGCCCCCGCGGTCATCGAGGGGAAGTGGACGAACCAGGCCAGCGGGCGGGTGGTGCCGTTCCGGGCCCGGGTGCCAGAGGGCGAGGGCAAGCGGCCGACCGTCCTGGTCTCCCACGGGCTGGGCGGGAGCCTCGACGCGATGGAATACCTCGGCGACCACTGGGCCCGACAGGGCTACCTGGTGGTGCACCTCCAGCACCCGGGGTCCGACTCCAGCATCTGGATGGGCATGGTGCTCAACCGGGAGGAGACGGTGAAGGCGGCGACCTCGGTCGAGGAGTTCACGGCCCGCGTGAGGGATGTCCGGCTCGCCCTGGAGCGACTGCGGGCCGAGCCCGCCCTCGCCGGAAGGCACGACGGCGGCGAGGTGGCGATCGCCGGGCACTCCTACGGGGCGCGCACCTCGATGGCGCTTTCGGGCGAGCGCTTCCCCGCCGCGCCCAACGCCGACCTGGCCGATCCCCGCATCCGGGCGGCCATCGTGCTCTCGCCCCCGCCCTACTCGGGTCGCGAGCGCTTCAGCGCGATCGGCATCCCGCAGTTCCATTGGACGGGCACGAGGGACACCACGCCGATCGAGGAGAGCCAGGATCCGGCGCTCCGCCTGGCGCCTTTCCGCGAGTCGAGCAATGCCCCGAGCTACCTGGTGGTGCTGGACGGGGCGGATCACATGGCGTTCTCGGGACGGCTGCCGGGGAGCCCGGCGAGGCGCGAGAGCTACCGTCGATGGCACGCCCAGATGGCGGAGGCCACGACGCGGTTCCTGGACGCCACGCTCAGGTCCGACCGCAAGGCCAAGGCCTGGCTGGACGGCGACGGGCTGAGGTCGCTGCTGGGCAAGACGGACGTCGTGGAGCGGCGTCCGTGAGCCTCAGAACCTCCGCGTGAGGCCGAGAGTGGCCGCGCGGGGCGGGCTGGGGTAGCCGATGGAGGCCAGCTCGGCGTCGTCGCCGGTCAGGTTCTCGACGCGCAGGGTGAGGTCCGTGCGGCGGTCGAGCGCGTGGCGGATCCAGAGGCGGGCCTGGAAGGCGTGGGCGAGGTCGACCCGGGCGCCGGTGGCGAAGTCGAAGTCCTCGCGACCGTGGAGCCAGACGGCGCCAAGGCCGAGCGTGGTCGAGGCGGAGGGACGGTGCTCGACGGAGAGGCCGAGGGCGAGGTCGGGCCGGCGGAGGAGGCGCTCGCCGGGCTGGACGAGGCCGAGGAGGGCGCTGTCGGCCACGGCCTCGAGCCAGGTGGCGGAGCCGCGCAGCCTCCAGCCAAGGGCGGGGGCGGCGTCGACGCCGGCCTCGACGCCACGGGTGGTGGCGCGGCCGATGTTGAAGGTCCTGTAGCTGTCGGCCGGGTCGTAGTCGATGAGGTCGGTCAGCCGGTTCTCGAAGACGACGAGGGTCCAGCCGGCGCCGAGGGCGCCGGCGGGGCGGCGGCGAAGCCCGACCTCGGTCGAGCGGTTGCTCTCGGGGCGGAGGGGGACGCCGCCCGAGGTGCCGTAGGCGAGGTCGTTGGGCGCGGGGGCGCGGAAGGCGGTGGCGAGGCGGACGTGGGCGGCGAGGTCCTCGCCGAGGGCGCGGGTCCAGGCGACCTCCCCGGTCGTCTTGCCCCCGAAGTCGGTGAAGCGGTCGCGGCGCGCCCCGAGGGTCAGGCGGTCGTGGGCGCCCATCCGCCACTCCACCCTGCCCCAGAGTCCGGCGCCCTCCTGGGTGTCGGCCCACTCGAGGGAGAAGGGATCGAGGGCGAGCTGGTCGAGGACGGCGCGCTCGTAGGTGACGCCGCCCGAGAGGGTGAGGTTGCCCGCCTTGGTCTCGGCGAGGGCGGTGAGCTCGTCGCGGAGGACGAGGAAGCGCTGGTGGTAGAGGAAGGGGCCGTAGAAGTTGGCGCCGTCGACGAAGCTGGTGACGGCGGTCTCGGAGCGCGACCAGAAGGCCTGGGCGCGGAGGTCGCCGCGGCGGAGCGAGAGGCCGGGCGAGACCAGCCATCCGCTGTCGCGCTGCCAATCATCGGGGTCGTCGCCCGAGGGCCCGCGCTGGCCGGGAAGGCCGGCGAGGGCGCGGTCGGCGGCGAGGACGAGGTCGGCGGCGAGGTCGGGCCCGAGGCGGTGGACGGCCTTGCCGGAGAAGGCGGCGGACTCGCGGCGCGAGTTGCCGCGCCAGCCGTCCTCGCGCGAGGCGCCGAGGTCGCCGACCCAGCCGAGGTCGCGGCCGGCGCGCTCGAGGAGCGAGAGGGAGAGCCCGGCGCGACCGAACGATCCGGCCTCGGCGCCGAGGGCGAGGCCAGCTTCGGCGGCCAGCGGGTCGCGCAGGCGGAGGTCGACCACGCCGCCGAGGGCGTTGGCGCCGTAGAGGCTGGAGGTGGCGCCGCGGTGGACCTCGACGGAGGCGAGGCCCCCGAGGCGGTAGCGGCCGGGCTCGTAGCTGCCGGAGAAACCCGGGCTGAGGCGTCGCCCGTCGAGGAGCAGGGCGGTGTGGTTGGAGCTGGTGCCGCGGGTGAAGAGGGAGGTCTGGGAACCCTCGCCGGCCTGGCTGAGGGCGACGATGCCGGGGAGGTCGCCGAGGGCGGCGGCGAGGTCGCGGCGGCCTTGCTCGGCGAGGTCCTCGCCGTCGAGGCGGGTGACGGAGGGCGAGGCGGACGAGGCCGGGCGGGGGAGGCGCGCCTCGACGACCACGGTCTCGGGCAGCGCCGCGAGCGCCTGGGCGGCGGCGAGCAGGAGGGCGAGGGTCGGGCGCATCGGCCCAAGCATGGGCGGAGGGGGCGGGAGGCAAGGAAAAGGGGCTGGCGGCCGGGGCGCTTTTTCTTTGTCATGAGGCATGTCCTCGCAGACGCAGCGGCAACCGGACCACGGCGCGGTGCGCCAGTTCTCGGTCTTCGTCGAGAACAAGGTCGGGCGCCTGAGCGAGCTGATCGAGTCGCTGGCCAAGGCCGACGTGCACATCCTGGCGATGTGCCTGGTCGACAGCACGGACTCGACCATCATCCGGATGGTGCTGGACCAGCCGGAGGACGGGGAGCGCGTGATGGACGAGCACCAGTTCGCCCACGACGTCAACGGCGTCCTCGCGCTCGAGCTGCCCTCGGAGGCGAGCCTGAAGGAGGTGGCCGACATCCTCCTGCGCGCCGAGATCAACATCCTCTACCTCTACCCCTTCCTCTTCCGCCCGTCCGGCCGGTGCGGCCTCGTGCTGCGGGCCGACGACCAGGACCTGGCGGGCGCGGTGTTGCAGCGCCACGGCATCACGGTCCTCGGGCAGTCGGATTTGACGCGCTAACGCGCGAGCGGGGATGCGGTGGGGCGGCGAGTTCTCACCCGCGGACACCGCCGTCACCGCCGACCCGCTGTCACCGCAGTCCTCTTACCACTCGAAGCGGTCGCCCTTGCGGAGATCCTTGGCGAACTGGACGAGGATCTGGACGAGCTGCTCGACGACGCGGAGGTCGACGATCTCGCCCGGGGTGTGCATGTAGCGGAGAGGGATGGAGACGAGTCCGCAGGCGACGCCGGCGTTGGCCATCTGGATGGCGCGGGCGTCGGTGCCGGTGGGCCGGGGCTCGGCCTGGATCTGGCAGGGGATGTCGAGCTTCTCGGCGGCGGCGACGAGGCGCTCGAAGACGAGGGGGTTGATGTTGGGGCCGCGGCCGATGACGGGGCCGCCGGAGAGGGCGAAGCGGCCGAACTTGCGGTTGTCGGCGTCGGGGTGGTCGGTGGCGTGGGTGACGTCGACGGTGATGGAGACGTCGGGGTCGACGCCCTGGGCGGCGACCTGGGCGCCGCGGGTGCCGATCTCCTCCTGGGTGGTGGCGACGGAGACGACGCGGGCGGCGAGGGCGCGCTCGCGGCTGAGGCGGAGGAAGGCCTCCATGACGGCATAGGCGCCGGCCTTGTCGTCGAAGGCGCGGGCGACGGCGAGGCTGCCGCGGAGCATCTCGGGGCCGTCGGCGTAGACGACGGGGTCGCCGATGCGGACGACGGAGAGGGCCTCGGCGCGGTTGGCCACCCCGATGTCGATCCACATGTCGTGCCGCTCGGGCACCTTGCGTCGTTCCTCGGGTGACATGAGGTGGACGGCGCGCTTGCCGGTGACGCCGAGGACGGGGCCGTGCTTGGTCAGGATGTGGACGCGGCGGCCGGAGGGGATGACCTGGTCGTGGCCGCCGAGGAAGTCGAAGTAGAGGTAGCCCTTGTCGTCGACGTGCGAGAGGATGAGGCCGATCTCGTCGATGTGCCCGGCGAGGAGGAGGGTGGGGCCGCCCTTGCCGGCCGTCTCGGCGATGCGGTTGCCGATGCGGTCCTTGCGGTAGACCTTGGCGGCCTTGGCGACGTGCCGGTCGACCACCTGCTGGGCGGCGAACTCGTGCCCCGTGGGGGACTTGGCCTCGAGGAGCTCCCGGAGGAAGGGAGGGTACCCGACCTTGGCGGTCTTGGCGGGCGAGGGCTTGGAGGCGGATTTCTTGGCCATGGGTAAGACCAATGAAAAATAGGCGCTCGGCCGGGGCAACCCCGAATCGGAAACCTTGGTCCTTGCGGTCATGGCCGGAACGATCAGGATGGCGGTCATGGAGACCCCCGCCATCCCGTCGGATCCCGCCCTGGGGGCTCTGGCGGACACCGAGGGCGCGGTGCGGCGGATGTCCTGGCTCGCGGTTGCCGGCCTCGTCTTCTGGACGCTCGTGCTGGTCGTTCTCGCCCTGATGCTGGCCCAGGTCGGTGTCGAGGGGAACCGGCTCCCCGCAGGTGCGGCGGCGTTCTACTGGTCGATCCTCGGCGTGCCGGTCCTTCTTCACATCTGGCCGATCGCCGCCCTGCGCCGGGCGGCCAAGGCGCTCGCGGCCTTCGCCTCCCGGCCTTCCGAGGCCGCGGCGGCGGGGGCGCTCGGCGCCCAGCGCCTCTACTGGCGGGCGGCGGGCATCTGCCACCTGATCATCGTCCTCTGGTTCCTCCTTCTCGCGGCCGTGTGGCTGGCGACCTAACCCCGACCCAACGTCCGCTCACAATGTCACGCGCCGACATCCACGCCGAGCTGAGGGGCATGCGTCCCTGGGTGCTCCTGATGGGCATCGTCGCCCTGGTGCTCCTGTCCTGCTGGCTGGTGTTCGGGGCGCTCGGGACGCTCGCCCTGCTCGACCCCAAGGTGACCGGGGAATGGACGCCCTACATGTCGGGCCTGCTGCTCGGATTGGCCATCCAGCTCGCGCTCATCGCCCTCGGGGCCCTGATTCCCTTCGTCAACCTCGTCCGCCACGCCCTGATGATCAGCCAGCTCGACGAATCCAACCCGTCGACGCTCCACCGCACGCTCGAGCTGAATCGGACCTTCTGGAGGCAGGCCGAGTGGCTCGCATGGGCGGTGACCTGGCTCATCACCTATTACCTGGTCGGCGCCATCCTCGGCGTCACGACCGGGCTCATGACCCCCGCCTGACCAACCGGGGCGGGCTTTTGACAAGCGCGGACAAGGCGCTTCCCCTGCCCCATGGCCTCCCCGGCGATCGCCTGGTTCCGACTCGACCTCCGCCTGGCGGACAATCCCGCGTTGCGCGCGGCGCTCGACCACGGGGGGCCGGTCATCCCGGCCTACGTCCACGACCCGGAGTCGGAGGGCGACTGGCGTCCCGGCGGCGCCTCGGACTGGTGGCTGCACCACGCCCTCGGGGATTTGTCGGCCCAGCTGGAAAAGGCGGGCAGCCCGCTGGTCATCCGGCGCGGACCCGCCGAGCGCGAGCTGCTCGCGCTCGCCAAGGAGACCGGCGCGGGCGCGGTGTTTTGGAACCGCCGCTACGAACCTCGCGTGCAAGCGAGGGATGCGGCGGTGAAGCAGGCGCTGCGCGGGGCGGGGCTGAAGGCGGAGTCGTTCAACGGCGGGCTGATCCACGACCCCGGCCAGGTGAGGAACCTCTCGGGCAAGCCCTTCCAGGTTTTCACGCCGTTCTGGAAGCACTGCCTGGCGCACATGGAGTTCGGCAAGCCGCTGGCCGCGCCGCGCGCGCTGCCGGCTCCGGCCAAGGCCCCGAGGTCCGACACGGTGGCGTCGCTCGGGCTGTTGCCGAGGATTCCCTGGGACAAGGCGATGGGTGCGGCGTGGGACCCGACGCGCAAGGGCGCGGAGGCCCGGCTGCGGGGCTTCCTCGGCGGGCCGGTCGGGGACTACGGCGACGCGCGCGACCTCCCGGAAGTGGACGGCACCTCGCGCCTCTCGCCCTACCTGCACTTCGGCCAGATCTCGCCGCGCGAGATCGTGGCTGCGGTGGACGCCGCGGGGCTGTCCGCCCGCAAGGGCCCGGCGAAGTTCGTCGCGGAGGTCGGCTGGCGCGAGTTCGGCCATCATCTGCTCCAGCATTTCCCGGGAACGACGGACGAGCCCCTGCGCCCGGAGTTCAAGTCCTTCCCCTGGAGGAAGGACAAGGCGCTGCTCCGCGCGTGGCAGAAGGGGCGGACGGGCTACCCGATTGTCGACGCGGGGATGCGCCAGCTGTGGGAGACGGGCTGGATGCACAACCGCGTGCGGATGATCGCGGCGTCGGTGCTGGTGAAGCATTTCCTCCAGCCCTGGCAGGACGGCGCCACGTGGTTCTGGGACACCTTGGTCGACGCCGACCTGGCGTCCAACACCCTGGGTTGGCAATGGGCGGGCGGTTGCGGCGCCGACGCCGCCCCCTACTTCCGGGTCTTCAACCCCGTGCTGCAGGGGGAGAAGTTCGACCCCAAGGGCGACTACGTGCGGCGCTTCGTGCCCGAGCTGGCCAAGGTGCCGGCGGCCTGGATTCACAAGCCTTGGGAAGCGCCAACGGAGGTCCTTGCCGCGGCGGGCGTGCAACTGGACAAGACCTACCCGCGCCCCTTGGTCGGCCTGGCCGAGGGAAGGGACCGCGCCCTGGCGGCCTTTGAGCGGCTGAAGGCGGGGATGTGAGTTATCAGGGGCGCGGGAGGAAGGCACTGGTAACCGGGGACAGGTGACCGGTGGATGAACCCTGCGGGTTGCCTCGCAAGGGCGCCTGCGGCGCCTAAATGAGCTAGCGAGCAAGGCGAGTTTTCGCCCGCCGACACCGCGGTCACCGCTAACACCGCTTCGGCGGCTGTGCCGCCGCTTCCTCCCGTGCCCCTGAGCCCCTGTGCCGCTGTGCTCCTTTCCGGGGCCTGAGGGCCCCGGTGCCCCTGTGCCGCTGTGCTTCCGTCAACACCCCTTTCCCCTCGACAAACCGGGGGCGGGAGGGGTAGGGAAAAGGGCCCGCGGACGGGTAGCTCAGTCGGTTAGAGCGGCTCGTTTACACCG
>JAURJZ010000030.1 GCA_030831965.1 Verrucomicrobiota bacterium | reverse complement strand
CTTGGTGAAGAAGGACATGAAGCCGAGCTTCACGCCGTGCTTCTTGAGGAACTCCTCGCCGTAGCGCTTCCGGAACTCCATGACCGGGGCCATGTTGACCTCGTTGAAGGTCGTGAGCATGGCGGTCTCGGACTTGGCCAGCACGAGCCGCTCGGCGATCTTGCGCCGGAGCGGGGACATCCTGCGCCGGGTGTGGCGGCCCTCGGCCGGGCGCTCGAGGGCCTGGGCGACGGCCGGGGCGGGCGCGGCGGGCGCGGCGGGCGCGGGCGCGACGGCGGGGGAGGCCTTGACGGAGACGCCGCCCTCGAGCGCGGCGAGCATGTCGCCCTTGGTCACGCGGCCGGCCTTGCCGGTGCCGGCGACGGCGGCGGGGTCGAGCCCGGTCTCGGCGGCGATGCGGCGGACGGCGGGCGAGACGTCGCCCGGGGGCTTGGCGGCGGGCGCGGCGGCCTTGGGCGCGGCGGCGACCGGAGCGTCCGCCTTGGCGGCGGGGGCGGCGGCAGGGGCGGGGGCGGCGCCGGCGGCGACGGGATCGAGCTGGCCGACGACCTGACCGATGGCGACCTCGGTGCCGGCGGGCACGCGGATGCGCAGGGTGCCGTCGGCCTCGGCGGTGCCCTCGGAGGTGATCTTGTCGGTCTCGAGGGAGAAGAGGGGCTGGCCCTTGCGCACCGTGTCGCCGTCCTTGGCGAGCCAGGCGGCGAGCAGCCCGCCGGTGATGGACTCACCCATGGGAGGGATCTTGACGTCGATGGCCATGGAGGTGTCCGCCAATCTGGGCGGGCTGACGTCTGGTTTCAACGGGGAAATCGACGCCGGCGGCGGGCGGCGAGGGCCAGGGCGGCCGCGCCGAGGCCCAGGCCGAGCGAGGCCGGCTCGGGGACGGCGACGAGGTTCCAGCCGATGGCGTCGAAGGCGAGGAGGTCGTTGGCGCTGATGGTCCGGAGCTCGCCGTAGGAGGCGGTGGGGTCCATCATGCCGAGGTTGAGGCCGTCCTTGAAGTGCGAGGCCTGCTGGCCGTCGCCGAGGTTGACGCCGGTGGACATGGCGATGGAGGTCCCGTCGACGAGGAGGTGCTTGGCGACGGTGCCGCCCCCGACGTCGGTCAGCCCCTCGGCCTGGCTGGAGGCGGAGTAGCGCAGGAAGTCGAGGGGCATGTGCTTGAAGTCGGTGGCGAAGCCCGGGACGGTGTCGATGTAGTCGACGATGCTGATGAATCCGAGGGCGTGGCCGATCTCGTGGGCGGCGACGCCGATGAAGTCCATCTGGAAGGGGTTGATGCCGTCGGCGCGGTTGTAGTCGAAGGCGAAGGCGGTGTTGAACTCGATGGTGGCGTCGGTCCCGGCGGCGTGGGGGGCGAGCAGCCCGAGGGCCTTGGCGTTGGCGCGGTTGAGGTAGATCTGCGACTCGGTGTGGACCCAGGTGACGAAGTAGTCGCCGTCGACCATGGGGGTGTCGTTGGTCTGGTTGATGCGCCGCTGGTAGGTCGGGCCGAGGGGCAGGGTGGCGAGGGTTGAGAGGTCCGCCGAGCTCTGGGCGTCGGCCGCGAAGGCGGCGCGGAACTGGCTGTAGGTCGGGTCGGTCGGGGTGAAGCTGGAGCCGGCCTGGCCGATGATGTTGGCGTTGCCCGAGCCGAAGTCGCGCATGGCGATGTCGATCCTCACCGTCACGGGGTCGAGGAGGACGGCCTCCCAGAGGTCGGCGCCGGCCTGGAAGCCCGCGAGGGCCTCGGCCGACATGGGTGTCGTGCCGGTGTCGGTGAAGACGATGTCGAGGGCCGGGGCCTGGCTGGCGGCGAGGAGCGCGGCGAGGGCGAGGCGGCAGGAGGGCATCGGTTCGGTCCGTCGGGTTTTGCGGTCAGGCCCGGAAGGCCTGGTCGATGAGGTCGGCCTGCTCGATGCGGTGGACGTTGAGGGAGCCCACGGCGGGCGAGGCGGCGGCGTCGCGCCCGGCGTAGGCGGGCCGGACGCCGAGGGCGGACTCGATGGCCTCGGCGATGAAGGACCAGGCGCCCATGTTGCGCGGCTCCTCCTGGCACCAGACGACCTTGGAGGGTTTGCCGAGGGACTCCCAGAGGGCGCGGAGCGCGGGGGCGTTGACGGGGTAGAGCTGCTCGGCGCGGACGAGGGCGGTGGCGGTGTCCTTGCGCTCGGCGCGGGCGGCGTCGAGGTCGTAGAAGACCTTGCCGGAGCAGAGCACGAGGCGGGTGGGCTTGGCGGGCGAGGCGGGGTCGGGAAGGAACTCGCGGAAGCTCCCGGAGGTGAACGCCTCGGCCGGGCTGACGCAGGCCTTGAGGCGGAGCAGGCTCTTCGGGGTCATGACGACGAGCGGCTTGCGGATCTCGGCCTTGACCTGGCGGCGGAGGAGGTGGAAGAGCTGGGCCGGGGTGGAGGGCTGGGCGACCTGGAGGTTGTTCTCGGCGCAGAGCTGGAGGAACCGCTCGAGGCGGGCGGAGGAGTGCTCGGGCCCCTGGCCCTCGTAGCCGTGGGGAAGCAGGAGGGTGAGGTTGCTGAGGACGCGCCACTTGGACTCGGCCGAGGCGAGGAACTGGTCGATGGCGATCTGGGCGCCGTTGGCGAAGTCCCCGAACTGGGCCTCCCAGACGGTGAGGGCGTCGGGGCGCTCGAGGGAGTAGCCGTAGTCGAAGCCGAGGACGGCGTACTCGGAGAGGGGGGAGTTGACGACCTCGAACGCGCCCTTGCCGGCGTGGGCGAGGGGGATGTGCTCGGCGCCGGTCTCGATGTCGTGGAGGACGGCGTGGCGGTGGGAGAAGGTGGCCCGCTCGGCGTCCTGGCCGGAGACGCGGACGGCGTGGCCCTCGCAGAGGAGGGTGGCGAAGGCGAGGCCCTCGCCGAGGGACCAGTCGAGCTGGGCGCCGGCCCGGAAGGCCTCGGCCTTGGCGTCGAGCAGGCGCTGGATCTTGGGGTTGGGATGGAAGCCCGCGGGCACGGTCCAGAGACGCTCGGCGGCGGCGGCCAGCTCGGCGGCGGGCACGGCGGTCCTGGCGTCGAAGGCGTAGGGCGACTGGAAGGGGCGGACGGCGGGCTTCTGTCCGGCGCGTCCCGCCTGGTCCTCGGCGAGCGCGGCCTTGGCCTTGTCCTGGGCGACGCTGAGGGAGGCCTCGGATCCCGCGCGCAGGTCCTGCAGCTCCCGCTGGGAGAGGGAGCCCTCGGCGGCGAGGCGCGCGCCGTAGATGTCGGAGAGGGTGGGGTGGCTGCCGATGGCCTTGTAGAGGGTGGGCTGGGTGAAGAGGGGCTCGTCGGTCTCGTTGTGGCCGTGCCTGCGGAAGCAGGTGATGTCGACGACGGCGTCCGCGCCGAAGCGGGCGCGGTACTCGAGGGCGATCTCGGTGGCGAGGACGACGGCCTCGGGGGCGTCGCCGTTGACGTGGAGGACGGGGGCCTCGACGGACTTCGCGAGGTCGGTGCAGTAGCGCGAGGTGCGCGACTCGTCGGGGTCGGTGGTGAAGCCGATCTGGTTGTTGACGACGAGGTGGAGGGTGCCGCCGACGCGGTAGCCCCTGAGGCCGGCGAGGTTGAGGGTCTCGGCCACGACGCCCTGGCCGACCATGGCGGCGTCGCCGTGGACGAGGACGCTGAGGACGGAGCGGCGCGCCTCGGTGTCGCCGCGCTTGTCCATGCGGGCCCGGGCGCGGCCGAGGACGACCGGGTTGACGGCCTCGAGGTGGCTGGGGTTGTAGGCCAGCGAGATGCCGACCTGGGCCCCGGACGCGGTGACGCGCCGGCCCTCGTAGCCGAGGTGGTACTTCACGTCGCCGTCGCCCTTGGTGGTGTCGGGCAGGTGCTGCTCGGAGAATTCCTTGAGGAGGACCTCGGCGGGCTTGCCGCAGGTGTTGATGAGGACGTTGAGTCGGCCGCGGTGGGCCATCCCGAGGACGACCTCCGCCACGCCGAGGTCGGGCGCGCGCTCGATGACCTGCTCGAGCGCGGCCATCATGGACTCGCCGCCCTCGGCGGAGAAGCGCTTGGCGCCGACGAAGGTGCGGTGGACGAAGCGCTCGAACTGCTCGGCGCGGACGATGGCGGTGAGGAAGCGGGCCTTGGCCGACTTGTCGTAGGCCGGGCGGAGCCCCGAGGCCTCGATGCGCCGGAGGAGCCAGCGCCGGCGCTCCCCGTCCTGGATGTGCATGACCTCGGCGCCGATGGCGGAGCAGTAGGTCTCGCGGAGGCGGGCGGCGACCTGGGGCGCGGTCATGCGCTGCCCGCCGAGGAAGTCGCCGGTGCCGAAGGCGCGGTCGGCGGGAAGCTTGTCGAGGCCGAGGGCGGCGTCGGTCAGCTCGGGGTGGGGCTTGGCCGGGAAGAGGGGGTTGGTGTTGGCCTGGAGGTGGCCGAGGGTCCGGAAGGCCTGGATGGCCGCGAGCACGGCGGATTGGCCCTCGGCCTCGGCCGCCCCGGGCGCGCCCGCGCCCTTGCGAGGGGCGGGCTGGGTGGAGCCGAGCTCAAAGCCCTCGAAGAAGGCGCGCCATTCGGCGTCGACCGAGGCGGGATCCTTCCGCCAGAGCGCCTGCTGGTGCTCGACGAGGTCGGCGTTCCATTGGTTTCCGATGCTGAGATGCCTCATGGGGTGCCGGTGGGGCCGACAAGGGGGAGGTTTGGGCAAACAGGGGCGAAAACAACCGAAAAGGCGGGTTTGGGATGGGGTGCGGCGCCGATTTCGGGGGCTTTTACCCCTTGCGGGGGCGGGCTCCTCGCGGTTGGATGCAGGACTCCGCATGCCGAACCCCAGGCCGGCCACAAGGTCCTACTCCACCGATGCGCTGGAGCACTGGTTCGCCACGCTGCCGGAGGAGTGGGAGAAGGGGTTTGGCAAGAGGGACCTGGCCGAGGGGCGGAAGCTGTACGCCGAGGGCCTGGTGCGGAGCATCGAGCTGCGGACGGACGCCGCGGAGGTGGTGGCGAAGACCGAGGAGATGTCGGTCCGGGTCGTCCTGGAGGTCGCCGCCGGCGCCCTGCAGTGGCGCACCTCGCTCTCGGAGGAGCACAACGGGGCGCCCTTCGCCGTGGCGGCGGTGTACGAGGTGGAGGAGCTGCTGGCCGACGAGATCGACCCGCTGGGCGAATCCGTCGCCCCGGAGGCCGCGCCCGCGCCCGCGGCCCAGCCGGCCCCGGCCGCGTCGCCCGACCCCCTTCGCCTGCAGGTTGCCTTCGAGCTGGACTCGGAGCGGCTCACCCTGACCGGCGCGTGGGTGGGTCCGGGTCGCAAGGACCAGCGCTGCTTCGGCCCGGGGGCGATCCCCGCCGAGGAGCTTTCCGACGAGCAGCGGCAGACGCTGTTCCGTTTCAACACCGTCGCGCACCGCGCGGGCTTCGTCTACAACAAGCAGGCGGGGAGCTGGGAGATCGACAACATCGGCCGCATCGAGCGCTTCGTGCGCGAGGAGCTGGCCGACTGGCGCCGCCGGTTCCGCGTGGTGGGCGACGACTGCCTGGCCATCTTCCGCAACGAGCAGCTCCAGGTCGCGGTCGACGCCGAGGCGGAGTCGATCCCCGCCGCGTCGGGCGCCTTCCGCCTGACCTGGCGGCTTAAGGCGGGCGGCCACCGCCTGGGCGCGTCCGAGCAGAAGCTGCTGCTGAAGGCGGGCGGGCGCCCCGTCATCCTCCCGGGCAAGGGGGTCGTGGCCTACAACGCCGCGGTGGCGGACTTCTCCGAGGACTGGCGGGGCAAGGACGGCGACATTCCCCGCTACCTCCTGCTCTCGCTCTTCGACCACGCCGCGGTGGGCGCCCTCCGCCTGAACGACGAGCTGCGGGCGTGGAAGGACGAGCTCCTGCGCGAGCCGCCCGAGCCCGCGGGCCTGCCCGCGTACCTGCGCCCCTACCAGGCGCGCGGCGTGGCCTGGCTGGCGCGGATGTGCGAGCTCGGCGCGCATCCGCTGCTGGCCGACGAGATGGGCCTGGGCAAGACGGTCCAGGTGCTCTCGCTGCTCGCCACCCGCCCCCGGGAGGAGCGCTCGCTCATCGTCTGCCCGGCCAGCGTCATCCCGGTCTGGGTGGCGGAGATCGCCCGCTTCCAGCCCGGCCTCACGACCGCGGTGCTGACCGCGGAGCACGACTTCGAGCGCGACCCCGCGCCCCGGGTCTGGATCTCGAGCTACACCCAGCTGCGCCGCCACGCGGAGATGCTCGACCGCACGCGCTTCGGCTACGCGGTGCTGGACGAGGCCCAGGCGATCAAGAACCCGGACTCCAAGACGACCCAGGCCTGCCTCGCCCTCAAGGCCGGGCACCGGATCGCGATCACGGGCACGCCGCTGGAGAACCGGCCGACCGACCTCTGGACCATCTTCCGCTTCCTCATGCCCGGCCTGCTCGGCAAGCGCGCGGCGTTCGAGAAGACGGTGCTGCGCGACGCGACCGCGGCCCTGGGCAAGGTCCGGCGCCAGGTCTCGCCCTTCATCCTGCGGCGCCTCAAGCGCGACGTGGCCTCGGACATCCCGGCGAAGATGGAGGTCCTGCTGCCGTGCCCGCTCACCCTCGAGCAGCGCCGTCTCTACGCGGAGCTGGCCCAGGGCAGCGGCCTGAGCGGCGACCTCGGCGGGCTCCTGCGCAAGGACGCCACCTCGGTCCTGACCCTGCTGATGCGCCTCCGCCAGGTCTGCTGCGACCCCGGCCTGCTCCCCGACAACGGCGCGTCGGACCCGGCGCACTCCGCCAAGGTCTCCATCCTCGTCTCGAAGCTGGCCGAGGCCGCGGCGAACGGCTCGAAGGCGGTGGTCTTCTCCCAGTTCGTCTCGCTGCTCGACCGGGCGAGGGCCGCCCTGGCCCGGGAGCTCCCGGGCGTGCCGCTGTTCGAGCTGACGGGCGAGACCCGCGACCGCGCGGCGCCGGTCGACGCCTTCCGCGAGGCCAAGGGCCCGGCGGTCTTCCTCGCCTCGCTCAAGGCGGGCGGCACGGGCATCACGCTCAACACCGCGGAGTACGTCTTCCTGCTCGACCCCTGGTGGAACCCGGCGGTGGAGGCCCAGGCGGTGGACCGGGTGCACCGCATCGGCCAGCGCAACAGCGTGCTCATCTACCGGATGATCGCGCCGGGCACGGTGGAGGAGCGGATCGAGGCGCTCAAGCGCGAGAAGCGCGAGCTGTTCGCCTCGGTGGTGGGCGACCTGCCGGACATGACGGACTGGACGCGGCACTTCGCCTCGCTCGACGCGCTGGTGCGCCTTTCCGACACGCCGGCCGAGGCCGCGGCGGCCGAGAACGGCGGGGCGGCGGAGTGACCCGGCTCAGCGGGCGACGAGGTCGTAGTCCTTGGCCCCGGTGACGGTGACCTCGGCGAACTGGCCGACGGGAAGGGACTTGGGGACGGCCACGACGCCGTCGATCTCCATGGCGTCGCCCTCGCCGCGGGCCACGCCCGGGCTCTCGACCAGGACGCGCAGCCGGCGGCCGACGAGGGCCCTGAGGCGGTCGGCGGAGAGCTCGCGCAGGAGGGCCATGGCGCGCTCCCAGCGGTCCTGCTTGACGGCGTCGGGCACCTGGTCGCCGAGCTTGGCGGCCTTGGTGCCCTCCTCGCGGGAGTAGCGGAAGACGCCGACGCGGTCGAAGCGGGCCTCGCGGAGGAAGCCGAGGAGCTCCGCGAAGTCGGCCTCGGTCTCGCCGGGGAAGCCGACGATGAAGGTGGTGCGGATGGTGAGGCCGGGGATCCCGGCGCGCATGCGGCGGACGAGGCCGCGGATGTGGGCGCCGTCGGTCTCGCGCTGCATGGCGGCGAGCATGCGGTCGGAGATGTGCTGGAGGGGGATGTCGACGTACCGGGCGACGTGGCGGGAGCGCGCGAGGGTCTCGATGAGCTCGTCGCTCCAGTGGGCGGGGTGGGTGTAGAGGAGGCGGATCCAGTGGTCGCCCTCGATGGCGTCGAGCGCGCGGAGGAGGGAGGCGAGGGACTCGCCCCTGGAGGAGTCGACCGGGCTGCGCGGGTTGGGGCGCTGGTCGGTCCAGCGGTCCATGCCGAAGTAGGTGGTGTCCTGGGAGATCAGGTTGATCTCGCGGACGCCCTCGGCGACGAGCTGGCGCGCCTCGCGGACGACGGACTCGACGGTGCGGCTGCGGTGGCGGCCGCGGATGCGGGGGATGATGCAGAAGGAGCAGGGGTGGTTGCAGCCCTCGGCGATCTTGACGTAGGCGGCGTGGCGCGGGGTGAGCCGGAAGCGCGGCGTGTCGTAGTCGGGGATGAAGGTGGTGGTCTTGGCGAGGAACTCGAGCTTGCCGGCGTCGCCCGCGAGGACCTTCTCGATGACGGGGACGATGCGGGTGACCTCGTCGAGGCCGATGAAGGCGTCGACCTTGGGGAGCTCGACGCGGCCCTTGGCGCCCTCGACGACGGGGAGGGCGCCCTGGTAGCGCTGGGCCATGCAGCCCGCGACGATGAGCTTCTGGCCCTTGCGGCGGGCCTTGGCCTTGCCGTCGCTCATCTCGTAGATGGCCCCGAGGGCCTCGTGCTTGGAGGCGTCGATGAAGGAGCAGGTGTTGACGATGACGACGTCGGCCTCGCGGGCGTCGCCGGTCATGACCATGCCGGCCTGCGCGAGGTGGCCGACCATGATCTCGGAGTCGATCAGGTTCTTCGCGCAGCCGAGCGAGACGAGGCCTACCTTGATGGGCATGGCGGGAGGCAAGGGGGCGGGCGGGGGAAGGCAATCCCCGACGCGGGCGGGTCAGCGGGCGAGGATCTGCCGGAGGACGTAGGGCAGGATGCCGCCGTGGCGGTAGTACTCGGCCTCGATGGCGGTGTCGATGCGGACGACGAGGGGGGCGCGGTCGACCTTGCCGTTGGCGCGGCGGATGACGAGGGAGACGGCCTGGCGCGGCTTGACGGGGGTGGCGACGCCCTCGAGGTCGAAGGTCTCGGTGCCGTCGAGGGCGAGGTCGGCGGCCTTCCCGCCGTCGGCGAACTCGAGGGGGAGGACGCCCATGCCGATGAGGTTGGAGCGGTGGATGAGCTCGAAGGACTGGGCGACGACGGCGCGGACGCCGAGGAGGGCGGTGCCCTTGGCGGCCCAGTCGCGCGAGGAGCCCATGCCGTAGTCGACCCCGCCGAAGACGATGAGGCCGGTGCCGCGGCGCCGGTATTCCTCGCAGGCGTCGAAGATGGTCTCGAGCCGGCCCTCGGGCATGAGCTTGGTGAAGCCGCCCTCCCTGCCGTCGGCCATGGCGTTCTTGACCTGGGTGTTGGCGAAGGTGCCCCGGGTCATGATGCGGTCGTTGCCGCGGCGGGAGCCGTAGGAGTTGAAGTCGCGCTTGGCGACGCCGGCGGCGAGGAGGAACTTGCCGGCGGGGGTGTCCTCCTTGAACGAGCCGGCGGGGGAGATGTGGTCGGTGGTGACGGAGTCGCCGAGGAGGGCCAGGGGGCGGAGGGCGGAGAGGCCGGGGGCCGCGGGCGGCGTCATCGAGAAGCCCTGGAAGAAGGGCGGCTCCTGGATGTAGGTGGAGTCGGCGCGCCAGGAGAAGCGGGCGCCGGAGCCGCCCTGGACGGACTTCCACTCGGCGGTGGCGTTGGCGAGCGACTCGGGGGCGTACTTGGCCTTGAACATCGCGGGGCGGAGGCCCCGGGACTCGGCGGCCTCGATCTCGGCGCGGGTGGGCCAGAGGTCGCGGAGGTAGACGGGCTTGCCGTCGGCGCCGGCGCCGAGGGGCTCGGCGTCGAGGTCGATGTCGGCCCGGCCGGCGAGGGCGAAGGCGACGACGAGCGGGGGCGACATGAGGAAGTTGGCGCGGACGGCGCCGTGGACGCGGGCCTCGAAGTTGCGGTTGCCCGAGAGGACGGAGGCGGTGACGAGGTCGCCGTCCTTGATCGCCTTCTCGATGTCGGGGTCGAGGGGGCCGGAGTTGCCGATGCAGGTGGTGCAGCCGTAGCCGACGAGGTTGAAGCCGAGCTGGTCGAGGTAGGGGGCGAGGCCGGTCTCGGCGAGGTAGTCGGTGACGACGCGGGAGCCGGGGGCGAGGGAGCACTTGACGTTGGGGTTGACCTTGAGGCCGCGCTCGACGGCCTTCTTGGCGAGGAGCCCCGCGGCGAGCATGACCGAGGGGTTGGAGGTGTTGGTGCAGGAGGTGATGGCGGCGATGACGACGGAGCCGTGGCCGAGGGTGCGGCCGGTCGCGCCGACGGGGGCGGTGGCGCCGCGGGTGGCGGGGTCCTGGCCGAAGCCCTGCCTGTCCTTGGGCGCGGCGAAGAGGGTGTTGAAGGTCTCCTTGAGGCGGGGCAGGTCGATGCGGTCCTGGGGGCGCTTGGGGCCGGAGACGCAGGGCACGACGGTGCCGAGGTCGAGCTCGAGCACCTGGGTGTAGTCGATGTCGCCCGCCTTGGGGATGCCGAAGAGCCCCTGGGCCTGGAAGTAGTCGCGGACGAGGGCGACGTGGGCCTCGTCGCGGCCGGTGGCGCGGAGGTAGGCGAGGGACCTCTCGTCGACGGGGAAGAAGCCCATGGTGGCGCCGTACTCGGGCGCCATGTTGGCGATGGTGGCGCGGTCCGCGAGGGAGAGGGCGGCGGTGCCGGGGCCGATGAACTCGACGAACTTGCCGACGACCTTGGCCTTGCGGAGGATCTCGGTGAGGCGGAGCGTGAGGTCGGTGGCGGTGACGCCCTCGCGGAGGGCGCCGGTCAGGTTGACGCCGATGACCTCGGGGGTCTGGAAGGCGACGGGCTGGCCGAGCATGCCGGCCTCGGCCTCGATGCCGCCGACGCCCCAGCCGACCACGCCGATGCCGTTGATCATCGTGGTGTGCGAGTCGGTGCCGACGAGGGTGTCGGGGTAGAGGACGCCGTCCTTCTCGAAGACGAGCTTGGCGAGGTGCTCGAGGTTGACCTGGTGGACGATGCCGATGGCGGGGGGGACGACGCCGAAGGTCTCGAAGGCCTGCATGCCCCACTTGAGGAACTCGTAGCGCTCGCGGTTGCGCTCGAACTCGAGGGCGAGGTTGGCCCGGAAGGCGTCGGCGGTGCCGGCGCGGTCGACCTGGACGGAGTGGTCGACGACGAGGTCGACGGGCACGAGGGGCTCGATGACGGCGCTGTCCTTCCCGAGGCGGGCGACGGCCTCGCGCATGGCGGCGAGGTCGACGAGGAGGGGCACGCCGGTGAAGTCCTGGAGGACGATGCGGGCGACGACGAAGGGAATCTCGGTGTCGACCGGCTTGGCGGCGTTGTAGGCGGCCAGCGCGCGCACGTCCTGCTCGGTCACCGCGACGCCGTCGCAGTTGCGCAGGAGGGACTCGAGGACGATCCGGATGGAGACGGGGAGGCGGGAGATTTTCCCGAGGCCGGCCTGCTCGAGCGCTGGCAGGGAGTGGTACCTCGAGGTTTTGCCCCCGGAGGCGAGAGTGCGGAGGGCGTTGAAGGG
>JAURJZ010000029.1 GCA_030831965.1 Verrucomicrobiota bacterium | reverse complement strand
GAGCCTTTGGATACAACCGTGAGGCGGAGGCAGCCGGGAAGGGCGGCGACCTTGACGGCGTGGCCGCGGGCGCCGATGCCGGCCTCGATCATGCCGCGGGAGACGCGGCCGAGGCGGTCGAGGCGGCGGACGAGGGGGACGGCGGCCTCGATGAGGGTCGTGTGGGATCCCGCCCTGCCCCGCGCCCGGGCCATCTCAGGGAATCTCCCAGGCGTAGGGGTGGCGGGAGAGGAGCCGGTGGCCGGTCTTGGTGACGAGGGCGACGTCCTCGAAGCGGCAGCCGCCGAGACCCGGGTAATAGAGTCCGGGCTCGATGGTGATGACATGGCCGGCCTCGAGGGGCTGGTGGGCGGCGGGGGAGAGATAGGGCGACTCGTGGATGTCGAACCCGAGGCCGTGGCCGAGGCCGTGGAAGAAGCCGACGTAGGTGCCCGCCTTCTTCCCGGTGAAGTAGCCGCGGGCCTTGATGAGGTCGGCCGCGGCGGCGTAGACGGCGGCGCCGGTGACGCCGGCGCGGAGGGTCCTGAGGGCGGCGGCATGGGCGTCCTTGACGGTCTGGATCATGCGGCGGCGCTCGGGGGAGGCCTTGCCCTTGAGGTAGGTGCGGGTCATGTCGCCGTAGAGGCCGGTGGCGAGGTGGCGCGGGTAGATGTCGACCACGATCGGCTGGTGGGCGGGCACGGGCCCGGTGCCCGCGGCGTGGCAGTCGACGGCCTGGTCGCCGGGCGCGATGATGAGGCCGTGGTCGTTGATGCAGCCGACCTCGAGGACGGCCCGGTGGGCGGCGGCGTGGAGGTCCTCGGCGGTGAGGATGCGCCCCTTCCAGCGGACCCACTTGCCCTTGATGGTGGAGGCGCGGAGGATGCGCTCGACGGCGCTGAAGGCGGCGGAGGAGCCGCGGTTGCCGGCGGCGACGCCCGCGGCGTCGGCCTTGTCCTTGAGGGCGCGGCCGGGAAAGACCTGGGGCACGGCGCGCTCGTCGCGTCCCTTGCCGGGCAGCTCGAGCCTGAGGCCGAGCTCGCGGAGGCGCTCCCAGAGTCCGGCCGGGAAGTCATGGGGCACGGTGAAGCGGCGGATGCCGCGGGCCTTGGCGGCGAGGGCGATGACCTCGGCGACGCCGGCCTTCGGGTCCTTGGCGCGGGCCTCCTTGATCATCTCGGTGAGGTTGAGGACGGTGTCGAAGTCCGACTCGGTCTTGGCGCGCCCGACCTCGAGGAGGGGGAGGAGGCCGACCTTTTTGCCGCGGTGGGAGAAGGCGGGGAAGGGGTCGCCGGCCTTGAAGCGCGAGAACCAGCGCATGTCGGCGTTGACGGTGGGAGCGGCGAACAGGAGGACGTCGGGCATTGTGAGGAGTGAGGAGCGAGGAGTGAGGGGCGAGGAGTGGGGGAGGTGTCGGGGGATAAAGGGGCAAGGCGGAAGGGAAATCAAAGAGGAACGTCGGATGAGAGGAATCCCGCCGTCCCGCGGCCGGGATTGTCCCTCCATCCCCTCATCTTCTCATCCCTGTTCGGGATCAACTCAGCCTTACCTTGACGGTTGGGGGTTTCGCGGCGAGCGTGGGGGGGTCCGGAACGCGGGTATCGTTCAGTGGTAGGACCCCACTCTTCCAAAGTGGTGACACCAGTTCGAATCTGGTTACCCGCACCAATTTAATGACGGGCATCAGGGGCACGGCGGCACAGGGGCACGGGGGGAAGGGTGCACGGCGGCACAGGGGCGGCGCCCAGGGGCGCGAGAGGGTGTTCGGCGGCACGGGGGCGGCGCCAAGGGCGCAAGGGGGGTGCACGGCGGCTCGGGGGCACAGGGGCACGGCAGATAGCTCTCTAGCTTATAAGTTCTCTAGCGAGATAGCGGTGTTAGAGGGGAGCGGGGGAGAGGTGACGAGCGTCAGCGAGTTGTAGCCCGCTGTCACCGCGGACGCCGCCGTCACCGCTTACCCGCGGAGGCCTCGGAGAGGCCTCCCTGCGCAACGGGCATCAGGGGCACGGGGGCACGGGAGATAGCACGGACGCCTAGGGACAGGCGTCCCTACCCGAGACAGGAATCGGATGGCAGAGTCCTGGGAGGGTAGAGCGGGAATCCATCCATCCCTTCATCCTTTTAATCGCTCTGACGCGAGCCGACCCAGCCGCCGAGGGCGGCGTTGGCGGCGAGGACGGGGAGGAGGAGGAGCCATCCTTCGACTTGTAAGCCACAGAGGACGAGGGAGAGGGCTGCCATGAGGCCGACGACCTTGGCGAGGTGGGGGACGAGCCCTGCCCTGCCCCGGACCTTGCCGATGAGAAAGAAGGCGAGGAGTTGAAGGGCGATGAGGGCGCCGACGAGGACGGCTCCCTCGGGAACGATGAGTCTTAAAATCGTGCCGGCGACCGAGGGAAGGAGCCAGGCGATGACGGTGTCGAGGAGGACATTGCCCCAGCCGTGGTTTGTCGTCGTGGGTGAGGAGGACATGGCAAGGGAGGTGCGCGGGGCTCAGGCCGGTTTGCCCTCGAGGTAGGTTTGGCCGGCGGCGGTCACATGGACGGGGATGATGTGCCCGATGAGGGAGGAGGGGCCGTCGAGGATGACGCGGCGCTCGTTCTCGGTGCGGCCCATGAGGCGGCCGCCGCGGCGATCGGGTCCCTCGACGAGCACGGACTGGGTGGTGCCGATTTGGCGGAGGTTCTCGGTGGAGGAGCGCAGGGCGAGGAGTTCCTGGAGGCGGGCGAGGCGGCGTTCCTTGTCGGGGGCGGGGACGGGGTCGCCGAGGGCGTGGCCCGGGGTGCCGGGGCGGGGGGAGTACTTGAAGAGGAAGCCGTGCTCGAAGCCGAGTTCGCGGAAGAGCGACTCGGTCTGGGCGAAGTCGGCGTCGGTCTCGCCGGGAAAGCCCACGATGACATCGGTTGAGAGGGTGAGGCCGGGGCGGGCGGCGCGCAGCGAGGCGGCGAGGCGGCGGATGCGCTCGGCGAGGTAGGGGCGGCGCATGGCGCGGAGGATGCGGTCGGACCCGGACTGGAAGGGGAGGTGGACGTGGGCGCAGAGCTCGGGGATGTCGGCGTGCGCCGCGACGAGGTCGGCCCGGTAGCCGATGGGGTGGCAGGCGGTGTAGCGGATGCGGTCGATGCCGGGGATGGCGGCGACTTGGCGGAGGAGGCGGACGAAGGGGGAGAGGCCGCCCTCGGCGCGCTGGGAGCCGCGGCCGTATTGGTTGACGATCTGGCCGAGGAGGGTGACCTCGCGGGTGCCGGCGGCGGCGAGGGCGCGGATCTCGGCGAGGATGGACTCGGGCGGGCGGGAGCGCTCGGGGCCGCGGGTGCGGGGGACGACGCAGTAGGCGCAGCGCATGTCGCAGCCCTGCTGGATGCTGACGAAGGCGGCGACCTGGCGCCCGTCGGCGCGGCCGGGGAGGGCGTCCTCGAAGCCGGCCTCCTCGGCGAGGTCGATCCGCCGCGCGGGCGCGGGGTCGGCGAGGAGGCGGCCGAGGTGGTCGGGGATGTGGCGGAGGCGCTGGGTGCCGACGACGAGGTCGAGGTCGGGCAGGCGGTCGAGGAGCTCGGCGCCGCGGTTCTGGGCCATGCAGCCGAGGATGCCGACGAGGCGGGGGCCGCGGCCCTCGCGGCGGGCGCGGAGGAGGTGGTCGGCCTTGCCGATGGCCTTCTCCTCGGCGAGGCCGCGGATGGAGCAGGTGTTGACCAGGACGATGTCGGCCCCGGCCTCGTCATCCTGGACGACATAGCCCTTGGCGCGGAGGAGGGCGGCGACGCCCTCGGAGTCGCGCTCGTTCATCTGGCATCCGTAGGTGCGGATGTGGACGCGGTGCATGGGGAGGTAAGGGGGCGGGGGCGGTTTCCGGGAAACCGCGCCGCGCCCTCGGCCGAGCGGCGCGCCTGGGCTCAGGCCTTGGCGACGGCGGGCGCGGCGAGGGTGGCCTCGCTGCCGATGGGGGTGACGCGGCGGAGGGCGGCGAGGGTCTTGGGCCAGTCGGCGAGGAGGGCCTTGGCGTGGGGGCTCGAGGTGGCCTCGGCGTGGCGGGAGACGAGGGCGCGGAGCGCGTCGGACTCGGCGGCGGGGACGTCGCGGAGCTCGACCATCTCGGGGTTGAGGAGGGTGTCGAGGCGGCGGTCGGGGTCCCAGACGAAGGCGAGGCCGCCGGACATGCCGGCGCCGAAGTTGCGGCCGACGGGGCCGAGGACGACGACGGTGCCGCCGGTCATGTACTCGCAGCCGTGGTCGCCCAGGCCCTCGACGACGGCGGTGGCGCCGGAGTTGCGGACGCAGAAGCGCTCGCCGGCGCGGCCGGCGGCGAGGAGGGTGCCGCCGGTGGCGCCGTAGAGGCAGGTGTTGCCCATGATGATGTTCTCGTGCCAGGGGAAGGCGGCGTCGGCCGCGGGGCGGAGGATGATCTCGCCGCCGTTCATGCCCTTCCCGACGTAGTCGTTGGCCTCGCCGAGGAGGCGGAGGCGCATGCCCTGGACGCAGAAGGTGCCGAAGGACTGGCCGGAGCTGCCCTCGAAGGTGAGGTCGATGAGGCCCTCGGGGAGGCCCTTGTTGCCGTGGAGGTAGGCGATCTCGCCGGCGAGGCGGGTGCCGATGTTGCGGTGGACGTTGCGGACCTTGTGGGTGGCGGAGAAGCCGGGGCCCTTGTGGACGAGGACGTGGCGGGCGTCCTGCAGGACGATGTCGTCGACGACGAGGTCGTGGCCCGGGGGGTTGTTGCGCTCGCGGGTGTGGATGCGGGCGGCGTCGCCGGCGGGGTCGGGGTCGAAGAGGAGGTGGTCGAGCCGGAGGCGGGCGGTCTTGGGGTTGTCGGCGTCGGGCACGAAGCGGAGGAGCTCGGTGCGGCCGACGACCTCGTCGAGCGAGCGCTTGCCGAGCTTGGCGAGGATGGCGCGGACGTCCTCGGCGACGGCGTTGAAGAAGTGGATGACGTTCTCGGGCTTGCCGCGGAACTTGGCCCGGAGGTCCTCGCGCTGGGTGGCGACGCCGACGGGGCAGGTGTTGAGGTGGCAGACGCGGAACATGGCGCAGCCGGCGGCGATGAGGGCGGCGGTGCCGAAGTTGAACTCCTCGGCGCCGAGGATGGCGGCGATGACGATGTCGCGCCCGGTCTTCATCCCGCCGTCGGTGCGGAGGGTGACGTGGCCGCGGAGGTCGTTCATCATCAGCACCTGGTGGGCCTCGGCGATGCCGATCTCCCAGGCGGAGCCGGCGCTCTTGACGGAGGAGAGCGGCGAGGCGGCGGTGCCGCCCTCGTGGCCGGAGACCAGGATGACGTCGGCGTAGGCCTTGGCCACGCCGGCGGCGACGGTGCCGACGCCGGAGCAGGAGACGAGCTTGACGCAGACCTTGGCGCGCGGGTTGACGCACTTGAGGTCGAAGATGAGCTGGGCGAGGTCCTCGATGGAGTAGATGTCGTGGTGCGGCGGCGGCGAGATGAGGGTGACGCCGGGGACGGAGTAGCGCAGGGTGGCGATGAGCGGCGAGACCTTGTGGCCGGGGAGCTGGCCGCCCTCGCCGGGCTTGGCGCCCTGGGCGATCTTGATCTCGATCTCCTTGGCGGAGGCGAGGTACTCGGCGGTGACGCCGAAGCGGCCGGAGGCGACCTGCTTGATGGCGGAGTTGGCGTTGTCGCCGTTGTCGAGCGGCCGGAAGCGGCGGGGATCCTCGCCGCCCTCGCCGGAGTTGGACTTGCCGCCGATGCGGTTCATCGCGATGGCGAGGCACTCGTGGGCCTCGGGCGAGAGCGCGCCGAGGGACATGCCCGCGGTGGTGAAGCGGCGGCGGATGGCGGAGGCGGGCTCGACCTCGGCGAGGTCGGCGGGCTTGGCCGCGAAGTTGAAGGCGAGGAGGTCCTTGAGGGTGACGGGGGCGTGCTCGTCGGCCGCGGCGCGCCACTCGGACCAGCCGGCGGCGTCGCCGCCCGACTTGAGGAACTTGCCCATGCCGGCGACGACCTTGGGGTTCCAGCCGTGGGCCTCGCCGTCGCCCTTCTTGTTGACGAGGTACCAGCCCTCGTTGGGGAGCTCGGAGGCGGGCTGGGCGAAGGCGCGGGCGTGGCGGCGGAGGGTCTCGCCGGCGAGCTCCTCGTAGCCGACGCCGCCGATGGGCGAGGGGGTGCCGTCGAAGCAGTCGGCGATGACCTTGTCGCCCACGCCGAGGGCCTCGAAGACCTGGGCGCCCTGGTAGGAGAGCAGGGTGGAGATGCCCATCTTGGACATGATCTTGAGCAGGCCCTTGCCGGCGGCCTTGCGGTAATTCTCGAAGGCCTTGGCGAGGTCGAGCTTGGGGTCGAGCTTGCCGCCGGCGTGGAGGTCGCGGACGACCTCGTAGGCGAGCCAGGGGAAGACGGCGGTGGCGCCGTAGCCGATGAGGCAGGCGAGCTGGTGGACGTCGCGGGCCTCGCCGGTCTCGACGACGATGCCGCAGCGAAGGCGGAGGCCGGCGCGGACGAGGGACTGGTGGACGAAGCCGACGGCGAGGAGGGCGGGGATGGGGGCGCGGGCGGCGGAGGTGGCGCGGTCGGAGATGCGGACGACGCGGACGCCCTTGTCGCGGACGGCGGCGACGGCGGCCTCGCCGAGCTGGCGGAGGGCGGGCTCGAGGCCGCCGGGTCCGGCGGCGGCGGCGAAGGTGGCGTCGAGGTCGAGGAGCTTGGCCGCGAAGTGGACGGGGATCTCGGCGTGCTCGGCGGGGAGGAGGAAGGGGGTGTCGACCTGGAGGAAGGTGCGCTTGTCCTGGAGGGTCTCGTAGATGCCGATCTGGCCGCCGAGGTAGTTGGTCAGGGACATGACCAAGGACTCGCGGATGGGGTCGATGGGCGGGTTGGTGACCTGGGCGAAGAGCTGCTTGAAGTAGGTGGGCAGGAGCCGGGGGCGGCGGGAGAGCGCGGCGAGCGGGGTGTCGTCGCCCATGGAGCCGACGGCCTCCTGGGCGGTGTTGGCCATGGGCGCGAGGATGAGGTCGCGCTCCTCGAGGTCGGAGCCGAAGGCGAGCTGGAGCGGGAGGGTGTCGCCGGCGGGAGCGGGGGCGGGCTTGCCGCGCGCGAGGCCGTGGAGGTCGAGCACGGCGTCGCGGAGGAAGGCGCCGTAGTCGCGGCGGTCGGCGAGGACCTGCTTGCAGTCGGCGTCGTCGAGGAAGCGGCCGGCGGCGAGGTCGAGGGCGAACATGCGGCCGGGGCCGAGGCGGCCGGCGCGGACGACGGGGGAGCCCCAGGAGGCGATGAGGCCGGCCTCGGAGGCGGCGACGACGGTGCCGTCGGCGTACTGCTTGTAGCGGAGGGGGCGGAGGCCGTTGCGGTCGAGGGAGGCGCCGACGAGGCGGCCGTCGGTGAAGACGACGGCGGCGGGGCCGTCCCAGGGCTCCATCACGAGGGACTGGTAGTGGTAGAAGTTGCGGACGCGCCCGGGGAGGTGGGGGTCGTTCTCCCAGGCGGCGGGCATCATCATGGAGGCGGCGACGATGCCGCAGCGCTTGGCGGGGGGGAGGTCGGCGACGAGGAGCTGGAAGGCGTTGTCGAACGACGCCGAGTCGGACATGCCGGGCTGGATGATGGGCCGGAGGTCGGCGTAGCGCTCGCCCCACTTGCCGGAGATGTCGGAGAACTCGCGGGCCCGCATCATGTTGCGGTTGCCGCGGATGGTGTTGATCTCGCCGTTGTGGGCGATGCAGCGGAAGGGATGGGCCTTGGTCCAGTCGGGCAGCGTGTTGGTGGCGAAGCGCTGGTGGAAGAGGACGAAGGCGGTGGCGAAGGCGGGGTCCTTGAGGTCGGTGTAGAACTTGCGGACCTGGGGGGCGTTGAAGAGGCCCTTGTAGGTGACGGTGCGGCTGGAAAAGGAGCAGATGTAGAAGCCCTCGACGCGGGCCTCGGCGGCGCGGCGCTCGGCGACCTTGGTGGCGAGGAAGCAGCGGCGCTCGAACTCGTCGTCGGAGATGGCGGACTCGGCGTCGGCCTTGCGGGCGACGACGGCCTGCCAGATGTCGGGCCGGGTGAGCTCGGCCTTCTTGCCGAGGCAGGCGGGGTCGACGGGGACCTGGCGCCAGGCGACGAAGGAGAGGCCCTCGGCCTGGACGGCCTCCTCGACGATCTTCTTGCCGTGGGAGCGCTGGTAGTCCTCGCGGGGGAGGAAGATCATGGCGAGGGCGGTGTCCTCCTCTCGCGGGAGGATCTTGCCCTTGCCGGTCAGGTGGCGGCGGATGAGCTCGTGGGGAATCTGGGTGAGGAGGCCGGCGCCGTCGCCGGTCACGGAGTCGGCGTCGATGGCCCCGCGGTGGGCGAGGTTGCGGAGGCCCTCGAGGGCGCGCTCGACCAGGGCGTGGGACTTCTCCCCGCGGAGGTTGGCGATGAAGCCGACGCCGCAGGCGTCGCGCTCCTGCTCGGGACGCCAGAGCGGGGAGGGGTTGGGAAAGGTCGTGGCCATGGTCGGTGCTGGAGGGGGGACGGCGCGCGAGCCGGCGGCAGGGGGGCGCGCCGGACGTTGACGTCAGGGGGTGGACGTATGGCGGAGCGACGGGGGGAGGCAAGGACTTTGACCCCGGGGCGGGGGCGGGTTTTTTCCGTTTGCCAGCCCCGCCCCACCGCCCCTTCCCTCTGCCAACCATGCAATCCGACATCGGCCTCATCGGCCTGGCCGTGATGGGCCAGAACCTCGCCCTGAACATCGCCGACCACGGCTTCCCCATCACCGTCTACAACCGGACGACGGCCAAGACGGACGAGTTCGTGGCGGCCAACCGCGGAACCCCGGGCAAGCTGACCGGCGCCCGCACGATGGCGGAGTTCGCCGCCTCGCTGCGCAAGCCCCGCAAGGCGGTCATCCTGGTCAAGGCCGGCGGCCCCACCGACGCGGTGATCGACGAGCTCGCCGCGGTCTTCGAGCCGGGCGACATCATCATCGACGGCGGCAACGCGCTCTGGACCGACACCATCCGCCGCGAGAAGGCGCTGAAGGCCAAGGGGCTCCGCTTCATCGGCTCGGGCGTGTCGGGCGGCGAGGAGGGCGCGCGGTTCGGCCCCTCGCTCATGCCCGGCGGCGACCCCGCGGCCTGGGCCGAGCTGAAGCCGATCTGGGAGGCGGTGGCGGCGAAGGTCGACGCCGCGACGGGCGCGGAACTGACGGGCGCCAAGCCCGGCAAGCCGATCAAGGGCGGCGTGCCCTGCGTGGCCCACATCGGCGCCGACGGCGCCGGCCACTACGTCAAGATGGTGCACAACGGCATCGAGTACGGCGACATGCAGATGATCTGCGAGGCCTACGACCTGATGCGCGGCCTGCTCGGCATGACGCCCGACGAGATCGGGGCGGTCTTCGAGGAGTGGAACCAGGGCGAGCTGAACTCCTTCCTCATCGAGATCACCGCGAAGGTGCTGCGCCAGAAGGACCCCGAGACCGGCGCGCCCCTGGTGGACGTCATCCTCGACACGGCCGGCCAGAAGGGCACGGGCAAGTGGACGAGCGCCAACGCGCTCGACATGGGCGTGGCCGCGCCGACCATCGCCGAGGCGGTGTTCGCGCGCTGCCTGTCGGCGATCAAGGAGGAGCGGGTGGCGGCGGCCAAGTCGCTGCGCGGGCCCAAGCCGCGGATGACGGGCAAGGTCGAGCGGGCGAAGGTCGTGGCGATGATCGCCGACGCGCTCTACTGCTCGAAGATCTGCTCGTACGCCCAGGGCTTCCAGCTGATGCGCGAGGCCCAGAAGGAACACCGCTGGAAGCTGAACTTCGGCGAGATCGCCCAGATCTGGCGGGGCGGCTGCATCATCCGGGCGCGCTTCCTGCAGAAGATCACCGAGGCCTTCGACAAGAAGCCCCGCCTGGCCAACCTGCTGCTCGACGGGCACTTCAAGAAGACGATGCGCAAGGCGCAGAAGAACTGGCGCAAGGTGATCGGCCTCGCGGTGAAGCACGGCATCCCCGTGCCGACCCTCGGCTCGGCCCTGGCCTACTTCGACTCCTACCGCACGGAGCGCCTGCCGCAGAACCTGCTGCAGGGGCAGCGCGACTTCTTCGGCGCGCACACCTACGAGCGCACCGACAAGCCGCGGGGCGAGTTCTTCCACATCGACTGGCCCCACCCCAAGCGCCCCCAGCTGAAGGCGTGAGCGCGCAAGCGCTCAACAGGGCACGGGTTACGGCAGCACAGCGGCACAGGGGCACGGGAGGGCGAACCCTTCGGGTTGCCAGAATATAGAGAAACGCCGGAGGGCGGTCGATGTCCCTTCATCTCTTTAATTCCCCATAGAAGGCAGCGAGCGGTGGCGAGTGCCACCTCCCGTGCCCCTGTGCAGCCGTGCGCTTTATTTCCCGTTAGGGAACGGGAACCCCCCGCCGGTGGCGGCGGCGAGGCGGACGGCCGCCTGGCGGCGTTCCCAGGCGTAGCCGGCGAAGGTGCGGCGGGCGAGGAGGAGGTCGCGGCGGGCGGCCTCGACCTCGAGGCGGTCGGCGAGGCCGGCCTTGAGGCGGGACTCGGCGTTGGCGAGGCGGGAGGCGACGGCGTCGAGGACGCGGCGGGCGAGATCCTCCTGCGTGGCGATGTCGCGCAGGTCGACGAGGGCGTCGTCGACCTCGCGGAAGGCGCCGAGGACGGCTTGGCGCCATTCGGCGGCGGCGAGGTCGACCCGCGAGCGGGCGGCCTCGAGGCCGGCGGCGTTGCGGGCGCCCTCGAAGACGGGGAGGGTGAGCGAGGGGGTGAGGTTCCAGAAGCCGGACCCGGAGCGACCGAGGTTGGAGGCGGGGTCGGCGGCCCAGCCGGCGTCGCCGACGAGGAGGAGCCGCGGGTAGAAATCGGCGCGGGCGGCGCCCTCGCGGGCGAGGGAGGCGTCGAGCGCGCGGGCGGCGGCGCGAAGGTCGGGGCGGGCGAGGAGAAGATCCGAGGGGAGGCCGGGGCCGAAGTCGGGCTGGCGGGCGACGGCGGGCTCGCCGGATTCGGCGGGGAGGCTGCCGGGAAGGGTGGCGCCGGGGGCGAGGGCGACGAGGACGCGGAGGGCGTTCTCGGCGGCGGCGAGGCGACGGGAGGCGTCGAGCTCGGCGGCCTTGGCCTGGGCGGCGGCGAGGCGGGCGGCGGCGAGGGCGTCGTCGTCGACGAGGCCGGCCTGGGACCGTCGGGTGACGAGGTCCATGTCGGCCAGGCGGGAGGCGAAGTCGCCGCGCAGGCAGACGAGATCCTCGCGGGCAAGACGCACGGCGAACCAGGCGCGGGTGACGGAGGCGGCGAGGGCGACCTCGGCGGCGGCGGCGCGGAAGGCGGTGGATTCGGCGTCGGCGAGGGCGGCCTGGGCGCGGTCGGCGGCGCGGCCCCAGAGGTCGATTTCCCAGGAGAGCTGGATGCCGGCGGACCCGACGTCGCTGCGGCGGGGCAGGCCGGGGAAGTTCTGGCCGGTTTGGTTGGAGATGCGGCGCGAGGCGAGGGCGAGCTGGGCGTCGAGCCGGGGGAGGAGATCGGCGTCGAGGGCCTGGACGGTGGCGCGGGCCTCGCGGACGCGGGCGGCGGCGACGGCGAGGTCGGGGTTCTCGCGAAGGGCGCGGACGACGAGGGCCTCGAGGTCGGCGTCGCCGAAGGCGCGCCACCAGGCGGCGACGGCGCGCTCGCCGGCGGCGGCGAAGCGGGCCTCGGCGGCGAGGGGGCCGAGGTCGGGCCTGGTCGGCGCCTCGCCGGAGGCGCAGCCGGCGAGGGCGGCGGCGAGGAGCAGGGCCTTACTTCGCATCGGGGTTGGTGTCGATGTAGACGTCCATCTGCTGGCCGACGAAGACGGGGCGGTCGGCGGGGCGGTCGAACTGGTAGATGACCTGGAGGACGCGGGTGTCGACGCGCTCGGCGCTGGCCCCGGTGAGGGAGGTCTTGGGGACGACGAAGGGCTCGATGCGGACGAAGCGGAGCGGGAGGGAGCGGTCGGGGGCTCCGGGCTTGGCGAGCTCGCCCTTGAGGAAGCCCTTGGCGGGAAGGCCCTCGCGCATGCGGGGCGCCATCTGCTCGTCGATGTCGCACCGGATCTGCAGGCGGGAGATGTCGCCGACGACGACGGGGGCCTTGCCCCCGGCGGCGACGAACTCGCCGGGGCGGACGGAGACCTGGAGCACGGTGCCGTCGATGGGCGACCTCACGGTGGCGCGCTCGAGCTGGGCGGCGGCGAGGTCGGCGCGGGCGCGGGCCTCGCGGGCGGCGAACTGGGCCTCGTTGAGCGCGGACTCGGAGACGGCCCCGGTGCCGCGGAGCGGCTGCATGCGGCGGGCGACATCCTCGGCGCGCTCGGCGGCGGCGACGGCGGCGGCGGCGGCGGGGCGAAGCTCGCGGGTGTCGAGGACGAGGAGGGGATCGCCGGCCTTGACCGCGCGGGAGACCTTGGCGGGCACGTCGGCGACGAGTCCGGCGAAGGGGACGCCGACGAGGGTGTTCTCGGCCACGGCCTCGACGAGGCCGGAGGCGGAGAGCAGGCCGTCCTTGTCGCGCACGGCGGGTTGGTAGGGGGGCGGGGAAACGGCGGGGTTCTCGGCGGCGGTGGAGGCGAGCTGGGTGGCGGCGAGGACGCCGCCGAGGGCGACGGCGGCGAGGAGGAGCCGGAGGGGGAACTTGTTCATGGGAGGCGGTTTCAGGAAGCGGGGGTGTCGAGGGTCGAGGGATCGTCGACGACGCGGCGGATGCGACCGTCCTCCATCTCGGCGATGCGGTCGGCGTGGCGGAAGATGCGGTGGTCGTGGGTGACGACGACGACGCAGCGGTCGGGGGAGCGGGAGAGGTCGCGGATCATGGCCATGACCTTCTGGCCGGTGTCCTTGTCGAGGGCGGAGGTGGGCTCGTCGCAGATGAGGAGGCGGGGCTCGTGGACGAGGGCGCGGGCGATGGCGACGCGCTGCTGCTGGCCGCCGGAGAGGGCGGTGGGCGGGCCGTCCTCCCGGCCCCCGAGGCCGACCTTGGCCAGCATGGCGTCGGCCCGTCGGACGGCCTCGGCGCGCGAGGCCCCCTGGATGAGGAGGGGCACCATGACGTTCTCCCGGACGCTGAGGGTGGGGATGAGGTTGAAGGACTGGAAAACGAAGCCGAGGTTGGCGCGGCGGAAGGCGGTGAGCTCGGCCTGCCCGAGGCCGTCGAGGCGGCGGCCGAAGGCCTCGACCTCGCCGGCGTCGGCGCGGAGGGTGCCGGCGAGGACGGAGAGGAGGGTGGTCTTGCCGCAGCCGGAGGGGCCGACGAGCATGATGAGCTCGCCGGCGCGCGCCTCGAAGTCGGCCTGCTTGAGGGCGAAGATGCGCGCCTCGCCGGCGCCGAAGGACTTGTCGACGCGGCGGAGGCGGATGGCGGGGGCGGGGTCAGGCACGGAAGACGGAGGCGGGGTCGACCCGGGCGACCTTGACCATCCCGATGAGGGCGGAGCAGAGGCTGATGCCGAGGACGAGGACGAGGGTGGCGACGAGGACCTGGGGATAGAGGACGAAGGGGGGCATGCCCTTCTCGATCATGACGCGCCCGATGGCCTGGGCCATGCCGACGCCGAGGCCGAAGCCGAGGAGTCCGGCGGCGAGGGCCTGGAGGAGCAGCATGCGGGCGAGCAGGCCGGAGCCGGCGCCCATCGCCTTGATGGCGGCGAAGTAGCGCAGGTTCTCGAGCACGAAGGAGTAGAAGGTCTGGCCGGAGATGGCGATGCCGACGAAGAGGCCGAGGAGGACGGCGGTGCCGAAGGAGAAGGGGATGCCGGTGTTGCGCCAGAACCACCAGAAGGTGCTGCGGGCGAGGCTGCGCTCGCCCCAGGTCCAGAGGTCGGTCTCGGAGGTCCAGGCGCGGAGGCCGGTCTCGGCCTCGATGCGGTCGCAGAGCTCGGCCGGGGTGACGCCGGGGCGGGGCTCGACGAGGACGTAGCTGAGGGTGCGGCGGACGCCGGCGGTGTAGGCCTTGGCCCGGTCGTAGGTGGTGTAGACGAAGGGGCCGCCGGTGAAGGCGCGCTTGACGCGGCAGACGCCGACGATGCGGGCCTCGGTGTCGTTGAGCTCGAAGGTGTCGCCCACGCCGAGGGGGACGGTCTCGACGGTGCCGTCGGGGCGGGTGACGGCGCGGCCGAGGAGGTTGGCGCCCCACTCGTCGATGAGGACGGTGTTGGGCAGGCGGAGGTCCTCGATGCGGCCGACGGTGAGGACGGCGGGGGCGCCGGCGAAGGTGTCGCTGTCGATGCCGACGAGGGAGATGAGCTTGAAGTTCCCGTTGGGCAGCCGGGCCTGCATGATGGACGAGTGGAGCGGCGCGGCCCAGGAGACGCCGTCGACGGAGCGGACGCGGGTGACGTCGGTGTCGCGCATCGGCTTGGCGTCGTTGACCTGCTCGACCTCGCGGTCGCTGACCCAGACCGAGGCGCGGATGTTGACCATCGGCGTGTAGGTCCAGCTCATGATGCCGAAGAAGACCGAGCTCTGCTGCGCCATGAGGAGGGCGGAGAAGCTCAGGCCGACGAGGAGCATGGCGAGCTTGGCCCGGTCGCCGAAGAGCATGTTGAGCGCGAGGCGGTACATGGGTCAGGCCCGGAGGGCGCGCAGGCCGGCGACGCCGTGGGCGACGAGCCGGCCGAGGAGGGCGTCGGCGGAAAGGGGCCGGGCGCCGGCGCGCTCGGCGCGCTCGAGCTCCTCGTTCATCAGGAGGTGGGTGGTGGAGCCGATGACCTGGGCGAGGCCGAGCCGGAGGTCGGCCGGGGCGGCGCCGGGGAGGGCGCGGGCGAGGAGACCCAGCGCGCGGTCGAGGACGGGCTTGCCCTCGGCGGCGAGGGCGGCCTGGAGGGCGGGGTCGCGGCGGGCGATCTGCGCCATGACCAGGCGCATGAAGAGCAGGTTGGAGGGATCGCCGCCGCGGGCGAAGCGGACGACCGGGCCGAGGTGCGCGGCCAGGATCTCGTCGGCGGCGATGCGCCCGCGCCGGGCCTCGAGCGCGTCGAGGAGGGCGACGCGCTCGGCGTTGATGGCGCGGAGGTGGCGGAGACAGACCTCGCGGAAGAGGGCCTGCTTGGACCCGAAGTGGTAGTTGACGGCCGCGATGTTGACCTTGGCCTCGCGCGCCAGCTGGCGGATGCCGAGGCCGTCGAGTCCCTGGCGGGCGAAGAGGGCGCCGGCGCGGGCGAGGATGCGCTCGCGGGTGGCGACGGCTTGGCGGGAGACGGCCATCCGCCCACCAAGACGGGGGCGGGCGGCCGAGTCAAACGGGTGTTGGAGGAATCTCGCCGCCTCAGGCGGGGGCGCCGCCGCGAAGCGAGACCATCCAGACGCCCTTGAGGAAGCCGGGGCCCCAGGAGGCGTTGGTCATCCAGGCGAGGAGGAGGGCGGCGAAGGCGAGCAGCCAGCAGGTGGCGACCTTGCGGGATTGGTCGGACTTGGCGGAGGCGTGGAGGAGGCCGACGGCCGCGAGGGCGAGGAGGGGGTGGAGGAGGGAGAGGGCCTTGCCGGAGACCCACCAGGAGGCGAGGCCGAGGACCACGTTGATGTCGACCAGCACCGCGACCACGCGCTGGTAGGCGACCTTGGGGCCCTTGGCGAGGGCGAGGATGGCGCCGATGAGGACGAGGAGGAGGATGGTGGTCCCGTAGTGCTTGTGAACCTTGGCGAGGATGTCCATGCGACGGAACTTGGGGTTCCGCCGGACGTCCGCAAGCGCCGATGGGCGGGGCCGGCCGATTCCGCGCGAGCCGGCCTGGGGCTTGTGCCCGCGAGAAGCCGGGGGGTTCGACCCAGGCAACCAACCCTGGCTGGGCGCGTTTGCCGCAAGGCGAACGGGCGCGCTGGATGGCTCCCGTTCCCATGAACATCACCATGCACACCACCCAAAAGACCCTCGTGGCCGCCCTCCTGTTGGCGGCCCTCACGTCCCTGACCCCGTCGGCCAGCGCCAAGGCGGAAACCGGCAAGCCGCCCTCGGCGATCGAGCTGAGCTCCGAGGAGCGGCAGCGCCTGACCGCGGCGCGCCGCGTGGCGGGCGACAAGCCGGAGGTGCTCGCCGCGCACGAGCAGGCCAAGGCGGACCGGGCGGCGGTCCGGAAGCTGTACCTCGACTACAAGTCGGCGCGGGAGAAGGCCGCCACGTCCGAGGCCGCCTGGAAGAAGCTGATGGAGGACGCGCTGGCCAAGGCGGATCCGGCGGCCTCGGCGTTGGCGGAGAAGGAGAAGGCGGCGTTCCGCGCGCGGATGGAGTCGAGCCGCAAGCCGGGCAAGCCCGGCGCGAAGGTGGCCGCGGACGAGGACGGCGAGGAGGAGGGCGACGAGGGCTGATTGGCCGGGCGGATACGGCCGCCGGGTCGCTCGGCCCGGCGGCCTTTTTGCGCCCTCAGCGGCCGCCGGCCCAGTTGACCGCGTTGGTCAGCAATCGGCGGTAGGCGGGGTGCTCATGGGCGCGCTGGTCGTGGCCGTGGGAGAGGCAGACGATGCGGGCCTTGGGATGGGCGACGACCCAAACGCTGGGGTGGGGCTTGCGCGTCCTGTCGTCGGGATCGTTGGTGGCGAGGACGGTGACATTGGCGCCGGGCTCGAGCTCGACATGGTAGCTCTCGTCCCAGAAGGCGAAGGTGGGCGGGAGGTCGCCCAGGACGGGATGGGGCTTGTCGCCGAGGCGGGTGGTGACGATGCCGGCGCCGTGGCCGCGGGCGCCGCCGCCCACGAAGCGGGCGTTGTAGGATGTTTCCTTGGGCCAGTTGTGCCAGACGCCGGCGTGGAGGGGGACGATGCCCTTGCCGGCGTCGGCGAAGGCGTTGAGCGCCTTTTGGAAGGGCTCGCGGCCGAACTCGGGCGCGTTGGCGCTGAGGACGAGGACATCGGCCTCGGGGAGCAGGGCGGCGGCGTGGTCGGCGTCGCCGGTGGCCGCGACATCCATGCCTCCGGCGGCGCGGAGCGTGGCGGCGTCGGTCCCGAGGAAGTGTCGGGGGAAGTCGTGGGAGGAGCCGGCGCCGGCGAGAAGGACGCGGAGGAGGCCGGGCTTGCGGGCTTGGAAAGCCGGCGGGGGTGCGGGCGGAAGGCCGGCGGTGGAAGCGGGGCCCTGGGGCGGCTCGGTCTCGAGGGTGAGGGCGGCGGTGGTGGGGACGACGATGTTGTCGGGGCTGCGGAGGACGAGGGCGGCGATGGGCGAGCGGGAGCGGATGTCGAGCGCGAGGGTGCGGACCTGGTTGGCATGGAGCAGGCCCTGGGCTTGGCGGGAGCCGGGCGCGTCGAGCTCGGGATTGATGTAGTCGACGAAATCGCGGCGCGCGTTGAACTCGGCTTTCTGGACGGTGCCGTCGACATGGCGGATCTCGAGGCTCATGGCCGGCGTGCGGCCGTCGCCAACGCTGCCCCAGCCGGCGACGGCGCCGAGAAGGTGGAGGCGGTGGGCGGCAAGGCCGACGGGGATGGAGACCTCGCGGGGGAAGCTGCGCGCGAAGACGTCGCCGGGCCCGCCCTTGAGGACGATGAGGTTGGCCTCGCGGGGATGCTGGGCGGGGTCGAGGACGCGGAAGGGCACGCCGTTGGCGGTGAGGTCGCCGAACCTGCGGAAGCGCAGGGTTTGGTCGGTCGCCGACTTGGCGGCGTAGATGCCCTTGCGGCTGTCGGCGGTGACGGCGGAGGAGAGGTCGACGAGGAAGTGGCGGCCCACCTGGGTGCCGGCGGCGGCGGGGCTGGCGGCCGCCCGCATGTGGGCAAGGAGGTGGCGGAGCGCCTCGGCGCCGAGGGATTCGTAGCCCTCGGGCATGAGGGACTGGGCGCGCGGCTCGCGCTTGGCGATGTCCGCCGCCGGCAGGACGCGGTCGACGCCTCCGGGAAGGCGGAGCGTGACGCCGGAGGTGTTCTCGCTCGCGACGAGGCCGATGACCTGGGAGCCGTCGCGGAGGGTGAAGTTCCAGGCGCGGCGCTCGTCGTCGACCATGCGGTTGGGATCGACGATGTGGAGGAGCAGGTCGCCGGGGGGATGGAGGCCGATGCCGGTGAGGTTGGGTCCGACGTCCATCCCCTCGTCGCCGAGGCGATGGCAGATGGCGCATGCCTGCTGGAACACCGCCCTGCCCTTCGCGGGGTCGGCGGGGCCGGCCATCTCGGGCAGGAGGCGCGCGATGAGGTCGCCCTTGGCGGAGGCGCTGCCGGCGTTGAGCGCGGCGAAGACCTCGGCGGCGCGGCGCGCCAGGGCGGCGTCGGGGTGGCCGCTCAGCCGGGATTTCTGGTAGGGCGAGAGCTGGAGGACGGAGAGCTTGCCGGCGGCGAGGAGGTCGAGAAGGCGCGCGGCGGAGGCGGGACGGTCAAGCAGGCCGTCGACGGCGCGGGCGCGCGCCGCGGCGGGCAGGGCGCCGAGGCGCGCGGCGAGGTGATCGGCGTCGGCGGCGCGACCGGTGGCGAGGAGGCCGTCGACGGCGGCGGGCGAGCGCGGGCCCGCGAGGGCGGCGTCGAGCAGGCGGTCGGCGGCGGCATCGAGGCCGCGGAGCGCGGCGAGCGAGGCGGGGTCGGCCTCGGCGGCCGGCGAGGCGGCGAGGCGCCGGGCGAGGTCGCGCAGGATGTCGTCGGCGGGCTCGACCCAGCGGCGGACCAAGGGGGCGGCGGCAAGGGCGCGCGCGAGGTCGGGCTGGGCGACGAGGGCCGCGAGCTCGGCGGCGGGAACCGCGGCGGGGGCCGAGCGGCTGGCGAGGGTGGCGAGGGTGGCGGCGGCGAGTTCGGGACGCGCGCCGGGTTGGGCGAGGGCGCGGAGGACGGCAGCCAGGGTGTCTTTGTCATCCAATGACAGGCCGTTGGCCAGGCTGCGCGCGAGGGCCTGCTCGGCGGGACCCGGGTTGGCCGCGGCGAGAAGGCTGGCGAGGATGGGCCCGGGCTGGCCGTTGGCGGCGGCGGCCGCCGCGGCGGCGGCCCAGGGATTGAGCCGGCCGGAGGCCTGGAGGGCGAGGAGCTCGGCGGCGGCGGCGGAATCCATCGGGGCGGCGCCGAGGGCGCGGAGGGCGGCGAGCTGGACGCGCGCGTCGGGGTCGGCGAGGCCGGCCTTGGCCAAGGCCGCGGGCAGGGGGCGTCGGAGCGACTCGGCAACGAGGAAGACGTTGCGCCGGACGCCGGGCGAGGGCGAGGCGGCGAGGCGGGCGAGGTCGGCGTCGGTCGCGTCGCCGAGGCGGGCGAGGGACCAGAGGCCGAGGATGGCGGCCTCGTCGCGGCCGGCGAGATGGGCGCGAAGCGCGGCGACGAGCTCGGCGGACGGCTGGGCCACCTTCTCATGAAGCAGGCGCTGGGCGGTGTGGCGGACCTGTCGGCTGGGGTGGTCGAGGGCCGCGGCGAGCTGCGCGGGGGTGGCGCGTGAGAGGTCGGGCGCGGGGCGGGGTTTGGCCCCGGGGGGCAGGAGGGCGTAGATGCGTCCGTGGAGATGCTCGCGGTCGGGGCGCACGGCGGCGTGGGAACGGCTGTGAAGGGGGCCGCGGGTGTCGTTGTGGGCGACGACGGGGGAGTAGAAGTCGAGGACGACCATCTCGCCGGTGGGCGCGAGCTCGAGGGCGACGGGGAGGAACCAGGGGTCGCCGGCGTGGAGCCACCTGCCCTCGTGGGGCCCGGGGTCGCCTCGGTAGGTGGGACCGTCGGGCACGAGGAGCTCGCGGGAGACGACGTCGAGGATGGGCTCGGTGAGGAAGACGTTGCGCTGGTAGTCGGCGGGCCAGAGGGGATCCTCGAGGACGAGCGTGGCGCAGGAGGCCGTGTAGCGCCCCACTTGGTCGATCTGCATGTAGGGGGCGCGGGTCGGGAGGGAGACGCCGGCGACGCGGCGGCCGGGGTTGACGGATTGGAAGGCGCGCGCGGGGGAGCCGCCGGAGCGGGCGAGGACGGACTCGGGGAGGACGACGTGCTGGATGGGGTTGCCGGTGGTGGCCTTGTTGTGGAAGACCTCGAGGTCGGAGGTCACCTCGGCGCCGAAGGCGTTGCCGCCGGCCGAGGCGACCTGCTCAATGGCGGAGCCGTCGGGGCGGAAGCGGAAGGTGCCGGGGGAGAGGCGGGCCATCTCGCGCTTGGTGGCGGGGTGGGTGGCGACGGTGCCGCTGCCGGTGGAGGCGTAGACCCAGCCGTCGGGGGCGTGGGTGAAGCCGTTGGAGACGAAGTGGGTGTCGCCCGGGGTGAAGCCGTGGAAGAGATCCTCCTCGCGGTCGGCCTTGCCGTCGCCGTCGGTGTCGCGGAGCCAGGTGACGCGGCCCTGGGCGACGGCGATGACGCCGTCGCGGTGGAGGCAGAACCCGGTGATGAGCTCGAGACCCTGGTGGAAGACGTCGCGGCGGTCGGCGACGCCGTCGCCGTCGGTGTCGGAAAGGATGGCGATGCTGTCCTGGGCGGGCCGGTCGGTGACGCCGGGCACGAGCGAGCCTCCGTCCTTCCAGGCCTCGGTGTTGAGGGGGCGTCGGCCGTTGGGGTACTCGGGCGTCTCGGCGACCCAGAGGCGGCCGGCGGCGTCCCATTGGACGGCGATGGGCTTGCGGATGAGGGGCTCGGCGGCGACGAGGCGGGCGGTGAAGCCGGGAGGAAGGCGGAGGGATTGCACGGTGCGCTCGGGCCGGCTGGGTCCGCCGGCGGGATAGCGGAGCTCGGCGAGCTCGGAGGGTTGGCAGAGGGTGTCGACGCCGGGGAGGCGCGCGGTCCAGGCGGCGGCGCGCTTCATGAGGGCGCGGACGGTCGGCTGGGCGAGCGAGGTGGAGTTGCCCTGGAGGAGGACGGCGGCGCGGCGGGCGGGGCTCTCGTGAATCCAGAGCTGGGGCTGGCTGTCGAAGACGGTGAGCTTGTCCGACACGGCGTTGCCCTTGGCGAGGCGCGGGGTGAAGCCGGCGCCGAGCACCCGGATGTCGGGCGCGAGGTCGAGGTCGAAGAGGGTGGCGTCGTCGAGATCGAGGCTGGCGGCGTCCTTGGTGAGCGGATGCTCGTCGGTGCGAAGGACGAGGAGAAGCTTCTCGGCGTGGGAGCGGCTGGCGGGTGTCCAGCCGCCGCCGGCGACGGCCTTGCCCCAGGCGGCGTCACCCGAGGCGAGGCCATGCCCGAGGACGACGACGCCGCCGCCTTGCTCGGCGAAGGCGCGGATGGCGGCGAGGGATTCGGGCGGAAGGGCCTCGGCGCGCTCGCGATGAAGGACGAGCACCTGGGCCCCGGCGAGATCGGCGGCGAGGGGGCGGGGGGACCAATGAAGCTCGGCGGCGGCGCCTTCCCAGGCGGCCTTCATGGGCACGGGGAGGTCGGTCGAGACAACGACTCGCGGAGCGGCGGGGCAAAGCGCGGCCCAGAGCAGCGCCAGGGGGGTCAGCAGTCGCATCCCCTTGATACAGCCGCGCGGGGGGTGGGTTTCAATCGCCGAGAGCGGCGCCGAGGGCGGCCTCCAACGTCTCGGCGGGCTCGGCGCCGACCGACAGGCGGATGAGGTCGGGCGAGAGGCCGGCCTCGCGGATGCGGGCGCGCCCCTCGGGGCTGGTCACCAGCGAATGGTGGGAGAGCCAGAGAAAGGGGGCGAGGAGGGTGAAGCCGAGGCCGAAGCTGGGACCCTTGACGAGCCCGACCTTGTCATAGAAGGCGGCGAGGTCGCCCTTGAGCTCGAAGGTGATGAGGGAGCCGGGGCGGCGTGGGCCGCGGGCGACGCGGGCATAGGCGGCGGCGGTCGCGCCGCGGTCGGCGGCGAGGACGCGGCTGACGGCGGGATGGCGGGCGAGGAAATCCGCGAGGCGGGAGGCGTTGCGATTCTGCGCCTCGGCGACGGACGGCATGGCGGGCAGCTGCTCGGCGAGCGCGGCGAGGTCGGCTTGCGGCAGCGGGCTGACCCAGTCGAAGGCGGCTTGCCGCAGGGCGGCGGCGTCGGGCGAGGCGGGATGGACGGCGAGGAGGCCGGCGAGAAGGTCGCCGCGGTGGCCGGAATACTTGGTGAGGCTGGTGACGAGGAGGTCGGCCCAGGGCAGGAGGTCGACGTTGACGAGGCCGGCGGAGGAGGGGTCGAGGATGCGGAGGGCGCCCTCGGCCCGGGCGAGCCGGGCGAGGCGCTCGACGTCGGGCGAGGCAAGCCGGGGGTTGTTGGGAAGCTCGGCGACGACGGCGGCGACCTCGCCGCGATGGCTTTGGAAAAAGGCCTCCAGCGCGGCGTGGTCGGCGACATCGTCGATGACGGTGAGGGTCTCGCCGGGCGCGAGCGTCTTCCGCAGGAGCTCGGCGGTGTCGACGTAAAGCCAGCCGAGCTGGAGCCAGGCGCGGCGGCCCTTGGGAGACTGGACGGCGCGGGCGGCGTGGAGGGCGGCGGCGACGGCGTTCATGCCCGACGCGGCGAGGCGGATGTCGCCGAGGGCGGCGGGGGCGAGGAGCGGGAGGAGATGCGGGGCGACGTCGGGCGGGAGTGTTCCATCGGCCCCGCCCTGCCCCGCCCCGCCGACCAGCCACGCCTCGGCGACGCGGGAGCCGAGGCGAAGGCCGGCGTGCTTCACCAAGGCGGCGAGGCGCTCGAGCGAGGGCGCGTCGACCTCGATCAGGGCCCAGCCCCCGACGTCGGCCTCGCGGTGCGCGCGAGGCGCGGCGAGGGCGATGGCCTGGGAGCAGGCGCGGAGGCTGTGCAGGGGGACGCACCGGGCGGAATCCCAGCCGAGGCGCGCGGCGGCGGTGTCGCGGGCGAGGGCGACCCTCTCGTTCAGCACGAAGCGCGGGTAGCCGGCGCGGATGCGGGACCAGACGCGGGGATCCCGGCGCTCATAGCCGTCGACATCGGCCAGGGTGGGCAGGGAGACGACCGTGCCATGGGGAAACGAGGGAAGGACCTCGCCGAGGGGATGGCGGGCGGCGGTCATCGCTCAGAGGTCGCCCGGCACCGACTCGTTGGCAAGCATCTGGTCGAGCGTCTGGCGACGGCGGATGAGGCGGACCTGGCCGTCGACGCCGAGGAGGACCTCGGGCGCCTCGGGGAAGGAGTTGTAATTCTTGGCGCTCATGGCCGCGCAGTAGGCGCCCGCGCCGCCGATGACGGCGAGGTCGCCGGGCGCGACAACGGGAAGGTCGCGCGGCGCGAGCGTCTCGGACTCGCCCGGGGCGCAGGTGACAAGGTCGCCCGACTCGCAGCAGTGGCCGACGACGACGGTGGGCGCGCGGCCCCGGTCGGCGGCGGGCCAGAGGGCGACGGGGTGCTGGGCGCCGTAGAGCGAGGGGCGGAGGATCTCCGTCATGCCGGAGTCGAGCTTGACGAAGGTGCGGGTGTCGGTGCGGACGACGTCGACGACGCGGGCGAGGACCGCGCCGGCGTTGGCGACGAGGAAGGTGCCGGGCTCGATCTCCAGGCGCAGGCGGCGGCCGTGCTCGGCGGCGAAGCGCTCGAACGCGGCGCGCACGGGGAGGCCGACCACCTGGGGGTCGGTGCCCTTCTCGCCCTCCATCCGGGCGACCTTGTAGCCGCCGCCGAGGTTGAGGGCGACGACCTCGGGAAAACGGGCGACGAGCGCGAGGCTGGATTCGGAGACGGCCTGCCAGACGGCGGGATCGCTGCCGGATCCGATGTGGGTGTGGATGCGGGTGACGCGCAGGCGATGGCGGGCGGCGAGGGCGGCGGCCTCGGCGGACCACTCGTGCCAGATGCCGAAGGAGGAGTCGGATCCGCCCACGTTGGTCTTGCCGGTTCCGCCGGAACCTCGGCCGGGATTGAAGCGAAGGCCGACGGCGCGGCCGGGGGCGGCGGCGCCGATGCGCCCCAGCTGGTGGAGGGAGCAGGCGTTGACCTCGATGCCGAGGGCGAGCAGCTCGGCGATGTCGGCGGGGAGCTCCTGGGTGGAGAGGGAGATGCGGGCCGGCTCGAAGCCGGCGCGGATGGCGCGCCTGACCTCCCAGCCGGACGAGGCGTCGATGTGGAGTCCCTTGCGGTGGAGGAGGCGCAGGACGGCGGCGCTGGGACACGCCTTCATGGCGAAGCGGACGGTGAGGCCGAAGGCGGCGGGGAAAGCCAGCATGGCGTCGGCCTGGGCCTCGAGGCGCCCCTGGTCGTAGACATAGCAGGGCGTGCCGTGGGCCTGGGCGATGGCGCCGGCCTGGGCTTGGGTGAGGAAGGGCGTCTCGCGTGACACGGCAGGGCGGACTGTGCGAGGGCGGGAAGCCGCTTCCAGCCTTTTCCCTGTCCTACGCTTGCGCCAGGCCAAGGGTAAGGGGCAGGATGCGGCATGGCTCCCGTCGAGACCATTGTCGCTCCCGCCACGCCCGCCGGCACGGCCGCGCTCGCCTTGGTGCGGATCGACGGGCCGGAGGCGGCGGGTTGGGTGACCTCGGCGCTCGGCCGATCGGCGCCGCCCGGGGCCCGTCGTCCCACGCTGGGTGTTTGGCGCGACCTGGCGGGGAACCCGCTCGACCAGGTGGTGGCGACGGTCTGGGAGCGGGGAGCCAGCGCGACCGGCAACGCCGGGGCGGAAATCTGCTGCCATGGCAACCCGAGGATTGTGCAGGCGCTCGTCGAGGACTGCGTGGCGCGCGGGGCGCGCATGGCGGAGCCGGGCGAGTTCACGCGCCGCGCGTTCCTGAACGGCCGCCTGGACCTCACCCAGGCCGAGGCGGTCGCCGACCTGATCCACGCAGACAGCGAGCGGGCGCTCGAGGCCGCGCGGCGCCAGCTCGGCGGCGAGCTCGGGCGGACCGTGGCGGGATGGACGGACCGCGCGCTGGCGGTGTTGGCGGAGCTGGAGGCGCACATCGATTTTCCCGAGGAGGACCTTCCGCCGGAAGCTCCCGACGGCCCGCGCCGGCGCCTGCTGGGATTGGCGGGCGAGCTGGAGGAGACGGCGGCGACGGAGCGCCATGCGGCCGCGCTTCGCGACGGCATCCGGCTGGCGGTGGTCGGGGCGCCGAACGCCGGCAAGTCGTCGCTTCTCAACGCCCTTTGCGGCCGCGAGCGCGCCTTGGTGAGCCCGGAGGCGGGCACGACGCGCGATTTCCTCGAGGCCGAGGTGACGGGCTGGCCGCTGCGCGTGACGGCCGTCGACACCGCCGGGCTGAGGGAGGAAGGCGGCTCGCTGGAGCGGGCGGGCATGGAGCGGGCGCTGGACCAGGCCGAGCGGGCGGATTTCATCATCTGCGTCGTGGACCGCGCCGCGCCACCCCCGGCGTTGCCGAGGCGCCTGCTCGACCTGCTCAAGGCGGACCGGGCGGCGGTGGTGGCGAACAAATCGGACTTGGCGCCCCACCCTGCCCTGCCCGGTTTCCTGCCGATGCTGCCGCGGGTGGAATGCCACCTCCTTTCCCCCGAGGGGGCCAAGGCCGCCCGCTCGGCGATCGCCGGACTGTTGGAAAAGGCCGACCTGACCCCGGCGGGAGACGGCATGGTGGTGGGGGCCAGGCATGCGGCGGCCCTCCGGGCCGCCTCAGCCGCGCTGAGGTCGGCCGCTCGCCACCTTGAGAAAGGCGGGGCGGAGTCGGAACTGGCGGCCACGCAGGTGCGCGCGGGCTTGGACTCGCTGGGTGAGATCGTGGGACGGGTGGACAACGAGCGCATGCTCGACAAGCTCTTCGCTTCCTTCTGCATCGGGAAATGATTCCCTGCGGGGGGTCGCCCCCGCCATGCCAGCACCGTCCAAGGCCCTACGCCTCGACCCTGATCGCCCCTACGGCGTCATTGTCTGCGGGGCCGGCCACGCCGGGATCGAGGCGGCGCTGGCCTCGGCCCGGATGGGCGTCGACACGCTTCTGCTGACCGGAAACCTCGACACCATCGGGCAGATGAGCTGCAACCCGGCCATCGGCGGGCAGGCCAAGGGACAGATGGTGAGGGAGATCGACGCCCTGGGCGGAGCCATGGGGCTGACCGCCGATGTGACCGGCATCCACTACCGGCTGCTCAACGCCTCGAAGGGGCCGGCGGTGCAGGCCCCGCGCGTCCAGTGCGACAAGAAGGCCTACCAATTCCGGATGAAGCACCTGGTCGAACTTCAGCCCAACCTGACCGTGTTCCAGGCCCAGGTCACGGGCCTCATCCACCAAGGGGGTAAAGTCAAAGGCGTGCACACTGGCTTGGATTTGGATTTCTTTGGGCACAACGTGGTGGTGACAACCGGCACCTTTCTCCGTGGCCTCATGCATATTGGGACCAATAAAACCGAAGGGGGAAGGATGGGTGATTTTAGTTCTAAGTCATTGAGCAACAGTTTTTTAGAGATAGGTATTGAGTTGGAACGCTTGAAAACAGGGACCCCTCCCAGAATCTTGGGATCGACCATCGATTTCTCTAAATGTGATGAGCAAAAAGGCGATCCCTGCCCTACCCTTTTCGCCTTCTACGATACCCGGGAGAAGTCCGACTTGTTCCACGTGGAACAAGCCGGAGAGGCGCTAGCGGGATGGCTTCCTGGGAAGGACCAAGTCTCTTGCTGGATGACGGAGGCGACCGAAGCCACGGGGGCTATTATCCAATCCAACCTCCACCTATCCCCTCTTTATGGGGGCACGATTAAATCCCTGGGGCCGCGCTATTGCCCCTCCATTGAGGATAAATTTGTGAAGTTTGAGGATAAAGAGAGTCACAAGCTCTTCCTCGAGCCTGAGGGCCGGCACACCGATGAGTGGTATATCAATGGGCTTTCGACCTCCCTGCCCTTCAGTGTGCAACTGGAGATGCTGCGAACGATTCCTGGCCTGGAGAACGCCGTGATGATCCGGCCTGCCTACGCGGTTGAATATGATTTTGCTCCCCCAACCCAACTGAGTCCTTCACTGGAGTCGAAGATGCTGAAGGGGTTGTTTTTTGCAGGCCAAATCAACGGAACCTCAGGATACGAAGAAGCTGCAGGCCAAGGACTTGTGGCTGGCGTCAACGCAGCCGCGCAGGTTCTCGGACTATCTCCTATGATTCTGGGTCGGGATGAGGCCTATATCGGTGTTTTAATTGATGATCTGGTAACCAAGGGGACCAAGGAGCCTTACCGTATGTTTACAAGCCGTGCCGAGCACCGGCTTTTGTTGAATCATGGCAGCGCAGAGACAAGGCTCGTTGGCAAGGCATCCGACTATGGTCTAGTGGAATCAAACCGTCTTTCGCTGATGAAAACAAAGGCCTCCGCCATAGGGCATTGGGTCGAAATGGCGGAAAAAACGCCTGTTACCGGGGGTATTATGGGTGAGGTTATTCGCCGATCCGAGGAGTTACCCTCCGAATCGCTGCCTCCCAGCTTCTTGCGGGAATCGCCCGCGGTCAAAGAGGAGGTTATGTACCAAGTGAAATACAAGGGCTACCTTGATAGGGAAAGGCGCATGGCCTCGAAGCTGAAAGACCTCGATGACTGGCTCATTCCTGGCGATTTTTCGTACACTCCCATCGAGGGGCTCAGGTCAGAGGCGCGGGCAAAGCTAACCCAGGTACGTCCCTCAACCCTTGGCCAAGCATCACGAATCAGCGGGGTTAATCCGGCCGACATATCTTTGTTGATGGTGCACCTAAGGGCTAAAAACAAAGGGTAGGGCAGGGCATTGTTCCACGTGGAACTACCCAAGGTTACCTTTGGGATAAGCAGGGGTTACAATGGGGTTACACAATACATAAATTGCTGATTATTAGTGCCTTGTGTTTATGTTTCCCTATTGTAACATTTGACATAAATAGTGGCTTCCTTTATCTCCTCCTCCAATGTGGCCACATGGAAAAGAATGAGGAAAAGCGCGTGCTGGTGGTCGACGACGAAAAGGACGTCACCGAGCTGCTGGAGTACAAGCTCAAGCAGGCGGGCTTGCTGGTGCGTGCCCTGAATGATCCGCTTCGGGCCATCGGGATGGCGCGCGACCTGCGGCCCGACCTGATCATCCTCGATGTGATGATGCCCGACCTGACGGGGATCCAGCTGCTGCGGATGATCCGCGGGGATGCCTTGCTCCAGGACACGCCGGTGATGTTCCTGACGGCCAAGGGGGAGACCGAGGATCGGCTGAAGGGGCTGGAAGGCGGCGCGGACGATTATCTGGCGAAGCCCTTCGACCCGAGGGAGCTGGTGCTGCGGACGCAGGCCTTGCTGCGGCGGGCGAAGTCGGCCGCGGCGAAACCCGATTCCCGGCTCGCGGCGGGCCCCGTGGTCATCGACCTTGAGCGGCACGAGGTGACGGCGGGGGGCAAGCCGGTTGAGCTCACCGCGACCGAGTTCAAGCTGCTCCGAACCTTGGTGGAGCGGAAGGGCAGGGTGCAGACGCGCGATCGCCTGCTGGCGGATGTCTGGAACTACGCCCCCGACCTTGAGACAAGGACGGTGGACACGCACATGCGCCGCCTCCGGGAGAAGCTCGGGCGGGCGGGCGAGGTGATCGAGACCATCCGCGGCGTCGGCTATCGGGCCCAGGGATGACCGTTTCGCGCTCGCGCGGCGGGCGAGGCGGGGAAAAATGCGCCCATGGGTGAGATGATTCCCTGGATGGTGTCGGCCCTCGCCGTGGGAGCGGCGGCATGGGCGTCGGCGGAGGCGCGCGAGGCCTCGAGGTGGATGCGTCGCGCGCTGGCGGGGGACGAGGCCGGCCCCAGGCCGAGGAGCCGCCTGTTGCGCCTGATCGGAGCCGAGCCCGCGTTGGCGAGGGCGGAAAGCCAGGCGGCGGAGCTCGCGGCGCTCCGGGCCGAGCACGAGCGCCGGACAGGGGAAATTCTCGGCCAGCTGACGCAGGCGGTGCTGGTCGTGGACGGGCAGGATCGCCTGAGGCTGGCCAATCCCGCGGCCCAGCGACTTTTCAGGATGGAGGCGGGCTGGGCGGGGAAGCCGTTCGTGCCCATGGCGCGGAGCGCCGACCTTGTCGATTTCCTGCGGCGAGTCCGGCTCGAGGGTGGATTGGGATCGGAGGTGCAGCTCAACCGCGCGCCTTCGCCCGACATCTGGATACGAACCAGCGGCGCGCCGACGGATCCGGCGACCTACGGGCCGGGCGCGGTGATCCTGGTGGCGGAGGATGTGACCCAGCTGCGGCGCCTGAAGGCGGTTGAGCGGGAATTCATCGCCAACGCCTCGCACGACCTGCGGACGCCCGTGACCATCCTGCGCGGGTACGCCGAGACATTGCAGCAGGACCACACGACGATGTCGGCGGAGGACAGGGCGCGCTTCATCGGCAAGCTGGTGGACGCCACGCAGAGGCTCGGCCGGCTGCTGGAGAGCCTGCTTGCGCTCGCCAGCCTCGAGAGCGGCGTCCGCCTGGAAAAGGTCGCGGGCGGTTTGGCGGCGGCCGTGGAGGAGACCGCGGCCGAGATGAGGGAGCGCCTCGGGGCGACGGGGACGCGGCTGGAAGTCGACATCGGCGACCGGACGGGCGCGGCCGACCCTGTCCAGGCTAGGCGGCTGGTGCAGAACCTGATCGAGAACGCCGTCGCCCATGCCCGGGGCATGTCGCGGCTGGGTGTTCGCGTGAGGGGAGCGCGCATCGAGGTTGAGGATGACGGGCAGGGGGTGGCGGAGGCGGATCTTGGCCGGCTTTTCGACCGATTCTACCGGGCGGACCGATCGCGCCGGCAGGGAGGGTCGGGCATCGGCCTGAGCATCGTGCGCCAGGTGGCGGAGTTGCACGGCGGGCGGGCCTGGGCCGAGGCGGCGAGGCCGCGCGGCCTTCGCGTGGTGGCCGAGCTGGAACCTTCCCAAACGACGACTCCCACCGGCTGAGGGTGGGAGTCGCGGGGAAAGTGGAGCGGGCGAACGGATTCGAACCGTCAACATCCACCTTGGCAAGGTGGTACTCTACCAATTGAGCTACGCCCGCGAAAGCGGATAACGAGCAAGCCCGCGGGCTCAGTTGCTGTCAAGCCTTTGCGCCAGCCGGTCCCGGATGAGCTTGGGGGCGGGAACGAAGTTGGCGCGGCGAAGATGGCTGGCGGCCTCGTCGGAGAGGAGCCATCGGACGAGCTCGCGCTGGGCGGCGAGCCGCTCCTCCCTCACGCAGAGCACAAGGGGGAGGCGCAGGGGATAGTCGGCGTTGTAGATGTTGTTCTCGTCCGGGAAATAGGCGGTGGAAGAGCGGCCCTCCCGGCCGTCGGAAACCCGGAGGAGCCTTCCGACGCCCTCGGGCATGGGCTGGTCGGCGACGACGATGGCGTTGGTGCGCGAGGCGAGCGTGTCGCGCGCCAGGGCGGGGGCCACGCGCAGCCGAACCGTGTTGCGGAAAGGTCGGCCGCCAAGGGCGATGCCATGGAAGAGGGTGCTGCTGGGGTGCTCCTGGGAACCCGTGGTGAAGGGCATGATGGGCTCGGGGAAGCGGACGCCGGGGACATCGGACCAGAACTTGTAGTCCGCCGCCTGCCCGACCCCGAAGATGGCGGCGAGGGTGCCGAGGCTGACCTCCTGGACGGGCAGGGAGGGATGGGCGTAGACGTAGGCCGCCACGGCGCCGAGGGTGATGCGGCGGATCGGCTTCCCGTCGGCCGTCTTTTCAACCTGCTGGCTGTCGCGAAGGAGGACGAGGGCGACATCGACCGCGCCGCTGTCCAATCCCTCGAGGGCGGGCAGCGTGCCCCGGAAGGCGACGGCGTGCTTGCGGCCGTCGGCGGCAAGCTGGCGCTGCACGGCGACGCCGAGCGTGTCGGCGAGCGCGTCGCTCCCGGCGACGTTGGTGGCGCGAAGCCAGGGCGCGGCGGCGAGCAAGAGAAGCGGGAGAAGCCGTGGCATGGGGCCGGAGGATGTCAGCCGTGGGTTCCGGTGTCGAGTTCCGGCCACTGCAGGAGCTTGCGGTGAAGGGTCCGTCGGCTGATGCCCATGAGCTCGGCCGCCTTGGTGCGATTGCCGCCGGCCTGGACAAGGGCCTCGCGCAGGAGCCGCTTCTCGTTCGCCTCGCGGTCGAGGCTGGCGGGGCCGGCGGGACCCGCGGCCGGCGCGGGCTGGGAGGGCGCGGGGCGCGCGACGGACGGGACGCGGAAGCGGGGATCGAGGTCGGCGGGCGAGACCTCGCGGGCGGAATGGAGCACGACCAGGTTCTCGGCGGCGTTGCGGAGCTCGCGGATGTTGCCCGGCCAGGCGTAATCCTGGAGGACAGCGGCGGCGGCGGGGGAAAGGCGCGGCGGCGCGACGCCGTTCTCGGCCGCGAAGCGCCGGAGGTAATGGTCGAGGAGAAGGGGGATGTCGTCCCGGCGCTCGCGGAGCGAGGGGAGGCGGAGGGGAACGACGGCGAGCCGATAATAGAGGTCCTCGCGGAACTTGCCCTCGCGGACCATCGCCTCGAGGTCGCGGTTGGTGGCGCAGACGAGGCGGAGGTCGAGCGAGACGGGCTTGTGGGAGCCAAGCCGCTCGATGGCGCGCGACTCGAGGAAGCGGAGCAGCTTGACCTGCGTGGCGGCGTCGATCTCGCCGATCTCGTCGAGGAAGAGCGTGCCCCCGTCCGCCGACTCGAACCGGCCGGCGCGGCGCTCCGTGGCCCCGGTGAAGGCGCCCTTCTCGTGGCCGAAAAGCTCGCTCTCGAGAAGGTTGGCGGGGATGGCGGCGCAGTGGACCGGCACGAAGGGTCCCTTCGGGCGGCGGCTGTTCTGGTGGATCATCTGCGCGAAGAGCTCCTTGCCGGTGCCGGTCTCGCCGGTGAGGAGGATGGTCGCGCCGGACGGCGCGACCTGGCGGGTGCGCTCGACGGCGGCGAGCAGGGCGGGGGAGGATCCAACGACCTCGCCGAGGGCGAACTTGCGGTCAAGGCGGGTGCGGACGCGGTCGAGCTCGTCCTCGGTGGAGCGGGCCTTGAGCCCGCGCTCGAGGACGAGGGCGAGGCGGCGGAGGTCGACCGGCTTCTGGAGGAAATCGTAGGCGCCGCGGCGCATGGCCTCGACGGCCGTGTCGATGTCGCCGTAGGCCGTCATCATCACGCAGACGGGACGGCCGGGGAGGCGAAGCGCCCGGTCGAGCACGCTCATGCCGTCCTCGCCCGCCATGCGCAGGTCGGTCACGACGGCGTCGGGCGGGACATCCTGCATGAGGCGGAAGGCCTCCGCGGCGTCGCGGGCGACGAACACCTCATAGGCGTCCTCGAACGCGGCGCGCAGGCCCTCGCGGGTGTGTTTCTCGTCGTCGACGACGAGGAGGGTCTTGCGAAGGTTCATGCGGACGGCGACTGGGTGGCGTCGAAGGCGCGGGCCGCGCGCTCGGCGAGGGCGGCGCGGGCCCGCGCGGCCTCGGACTCGCGGGCGCGCTGGTTGGCGTTGGCGACGGCGGCGAGGTCGTCCAGGTCCGCCAGGTAGGCGCCCTCGAGCCGGCGGGCGGCGGGGTCGATGTTGCGGGGGACGCCGAGGTCGACGAGCAGCCAGGGCCGGCCGGCGCGTCGCTGGAGCGCGGCGGCCGCGGCCTCCCGCGTGAGCAGCGGCCGCTCCACGGCGGAGGACCCGACGACGATGTCGTGGGCGTGGACCTGGGCGAGGGCGGCGGCCAGCTCGGTCGCCGCGCCGCCGAGCTCGGCGGCGAGGCTCACGGCGTTGGCGAAGGTGCGCGAGGCGACGGTGAGCTCGGCGGCGCCGCGCGAGACGAGGGCCTGGGCGACGCGCCTGCCCACGTCGCCCGTGCCGAGCACGAGGACGCGCGCGGCGGCGAGGGGGCCGAAGGCCCGCTCGGCGAGCTCGACGGTGACATTGCCGAGGCTGACCTGCCCCTGGCCGATGCCGGTGTGGGTCCGCGCCCAAGCCGAGGCCTGGAAGGCCTTTTGGAAGACGCGGTTCAGAACAGGTCCCGTCATGCCGCGGGCGAGCGCGTCGGCATAGGCGTCCTTCACCTGGCCGACAATCTCCACCTCGCCGAGCATCTGGGAGTCGAGCCCGGCCGCGACCGCGAAGAGGTGCTCGACGGCGAGCCGGCCGGGCAGGGGACGAAGGTGCGTGTCCATGGCGACCGCCCCGGCGCCGGCGGCGGCGGCCAGGGCGCTGCGCGCGTGCAAGGCGGCCGCCTCGTCGCCGACAACGTAGGCCTCGAGCCGGTTGCACGTCGCAAGGATGACGGCCTCGGCCAGGCCGGCCGAGCGCGCGGCGGCGTAGAAGCGATCCGCCCCCTCGGGGGTGACGGCGAAGGCGGCGCGGGCATCCAGGCCGGCGGTGCGGTGGGTGGCGCTGAGCGCCACGAGCGTCTCGCGGGCCTTTCTCATCGGCGCAGGGCGAGGAGGAGCGCGGCCGCGGCCGGGATGAGGAGGAGCAGGGAGGCCTTGGCGAAGGCGGGGCCGGAAAGCCGTCCGCGCCGGCGAAGCATGAGCACGGCGCTGGCCAGGCCCCAGGTGGCGAGGGCGCTGGCCAGCTTGGCGGGGGAGGCCTGGAGCCCCTGAAGCCAGGCCACGGCGCCGACGGTAAGGACCAGTCCGAGCATCCAGATGGCGGCGCCGAGCAACTGGCTTCCCACGCGGTCGAGCGCAACGAGGGGATCGAGGTCCTGGTAAATCCCTCCGAATTGTCGGGTGGTCAGGGCGCGATGCTGGAGAAGGTAGACCGCGGCGTTGAGCGCCTGCGCGACAAGGAGACAGTAAGCCAGTATGGCGGCTGCCACGTGCAGGACGGTCCAGGGCTGGCGGTCGCCTCCCACCAGGCTGAGAAAGGCGGATCCCGAGAGGGCGAACCCGGCGATCAATCCGACCAACCAAGGCGGAAGCCGGTGGTCGAAGGTCAGGTCCAGGAAAAGGGCGAGCCCCGAGGCCCCCCAGGCGATGGTGGCCAAGATGGCCCCAGGGGAGCCGAAGGCTTGGACGCCCAGAGCGGCGAGGGATGCCGTGAGGACCACCCAGCCCAGACGCAGACCCCATCGCGTCGTCCGGGCCGAGGCCCACCCCTTGGAACGACCCACCCAATCCCAAGCAGCCGTCCCCATGAAAAGGGCGGCGGAGAGCTTGATTCCCAGTTGGGCAGACTCGACCATCGAAAACCCATAAAACAGGAAGTGGGACATTTTGGCAATGCCGGAGGAATGTTTTGTTGATTATATAAACCATTTCACATCAATAAGATGCATGGCTATAGGCGCTTCGCCCCCTGTTGCGTGGATTGAGGTGGATGAACCCGAGCGCTCCAATCGCGTTTGGCGACTTGTGGGCCGCCTGCATTGTCCTGGCGGCAAGAGGAGGGAAATCTTCTTTGAATTCGAGGCGCCAGACGACCGCCCCTTGCCGAAGCGACTAAGGCCTTTCCTGTTGGCCTTCCTGCCGGTGGCGATGAGGCAGGGCTGGACCTTGGCGAGTCGGGAATCCGTGGACCAGCGGACCTTGGACAACCTCATGCAATGGCAGGCCAGCTTCGCGGGCTGGAGGCCGTGGAGCCTGGGCAACATCGATTGGGAGATTCCCTCGGAACCGGAGACGGATTGCGGGGCTAGACTTGGCGGCATGGTGGCTTTTTCCGGCGGGGTCGACAGCTCGTACACGGTTTTGCGCCAGGCGGCGGCGGGAAACCTGGCCAGCGGGGTCCTGGTCCATGGCATGGACATCGCCGTCGAGGACAAGGCGGCGTTCGACCGGGCGAAGGCGGATGCGACCGAGACGCTGAAAAGCATGGGGCTGCGACCCCTGTGGGTCCGGACAAACGTGAGGTCGCTCGGCCGCCGACCTTTCCTGCATTGGTGCGAGGAGACATTCGGCATCTGGCTGGCCTCAGCGCTAAGCTGTCTCGAGCCTTGGCACAGCCGCGCCTTCATCGCCTCGAGCTATCCTTACCGACACCTCCAGTTGGCGTGCGGATCGAACCCGGTCACCGACCGCTTCCTGGGCAGCGAGCGCGTCGCCTATGAGCACGACGGGGCGGAGTTGAGCCGGGTGGAGAAGGCGGCCGCCTTGGCGGCGGAGCCCCGGCTGACGCGGCGACTCCGGGTCTGCTTCAGCCAGGAGGGGGCCGGTGCCAACTGCGGCGTCTGCAGGAAATGCATGCTGACCCAGCTCTGCCTCTGGCTCGGCGGGGAGGATCGGCCCGCGGCTTTTCCGAAGGCCTGCAAGCTGGAGGACATCCGCTCGATCCCGCTGCCGCCCGAGATTCGCCGCTATTACATGCCGCCGCTGCGCAAGCTCGCGGAGCTGCGGGGGAGAAAGGATGTGTTGGAGGTGCTGGAGCAGCTGGGGGGCAACGTCCCCCTTCGGCAGCGCGTGGCGCCGGCTTTCTGGGAATGGCTGCGACGCGTCCAGCGCTGAGCCATGGCTCGCGAGACGGCTCTCCTGGAGGTGGCGGATCCCCTGGAAAGGGAGGGTTGGATCCGTCTCTCAGCCCGGCTGGTGCCGCCAGGGGGAAGCCCGCGGGAGGCATGGTTTGAATTTGAGTCGCCCGACGGCTGGACCCCGCCGCGCCGGGCGCGTCCGTTCGCGCTGGCCTTCCTTCCCCTGGCGATGCGGCGCGGGTGGGAGCTTCGCTGCGCGGATCGCCTGGACCCGGCAACCTTGGCCAATCTGGCGGAGTGGCAGGCGGTCTACGCCCACTGGTTCCCATGGAGCCTCGAGCATGTGCCGATTGCGGCGACGCCGGGCGCGGATGTCGTCCCGCGCCTGGGCGGGAGCGTCCTGGGCTTTTCCGGAGGCGTCGACAGCACGGCTGTCCTGGCGCGGCGGCGACACGGACAGGGGGCGAGCCAGCCGCCGATCGCCGCGGGCGTCCTCATCCATGGGTTTGACATTCCCCTTTCCGAGGAAGGCGCCCACGGCGCGCGCTGGGAATCCGCCGAACGGGTGCTTCGCCGATTCGGCGCGCGGGGCATCCGCCTCCGCACCAACCTGCGGTCGCTGGCCAGAAAGCCCTACCTAGATTGGGCGCGCGAGGTGCATGGCATCTGG
>JAURJZ010000028.1 GCA_030831965.1 Verrucomicrobiota bacterium | reverse complement strand
CAAGGTGATGGTCGAGGCCTACCGCCTGGCGGCCCGGCTGATGGCCGACGAGGGGATGGACTACCCGCTGCACCTGGGCGTGACCGAGGCCGGCGAGGGCGAGGACGCGCGGATCAAGTCCGCCATCGGCATCGGCGCGCTTCTGGCCGACGGGCTCGGCGACACCATCCGGGTCTCGCTGACCGAGGACCCCTGGCTTGAGATTCCGGTCTGCCGCGAGCTGGCCCGGCGGGCCGAGGCGCTTTGGGCACGGGCGGACGCTTCCCGCGCCGCGGGCGACGTCCGTGACGGCGTCGATCCCTACGCCTTCCGCCGCCGCCCCGCCGCCGAGCTCGCGCTCGCGCCGTCCTGCAAGGCCGGCCCTGCCCAGCCGCCGCGCGTCATCGTGCGCGCCACGCCCGACCTGGGGCGCCCCGCCGAGATCGCCCGCGAGGTGCTCGAGACCCACGCGGGGCAGCGCGAGGCGCGCGTCGAGGGCCTCTTGCTTGAGTATCGCGGCCCGCGGGATGCGGCCGGGATCGCGGCCTTGCGCGATGCCCTGCGGGGCGTTGTGCAGGCCCTTTTGGTTGAGGTGCCGCCCGGGTACTCGCCCTCCGATCCCGCCCTGGCTGGGCCCGGGTTGCCCGTGATTCCCGTGGTCAAGGCCGCGGGCCTGGAGCCGGCGGCGGCGCGCGACTGGGCGACCGCCGGCCGGCCCTGGGCCCTGGACGCGCTCCCGGCGGACCTTGTCCGGCTGGCCGGCTCGCTCAAGGCGGGGCCCGCCGCCCACGCCCTGGTGACCTGCGGCCGCACGGCTCCCGGGCTGCATGCGCTGGGGACCTATCGCCTGATGGCGGACTCGCTGAGGGTGGCGGACTGGCCGGCGCCGATTTGGATCCGCTGCGCCAAGTCCCACCAGGTGGTCGGCGAACCCGGCTTCGGCGGCGAGTTGATTGAGGCGTCGGTGCTGGCGGGCGGCCTGCTGGTCGACGGCATCGGCGACGCGCTTTCGTGCGACGCGCCGTCGGCGGCGACCAAGCGGCTCACCCTGGCCTACGACATCCTCCAGGGCGCGCGGGCTCGGCAGACGAAGACGGAGTTCGTGGCTTGCCCGAGCTGCGGGCGGACGTTGTTCGACATCCAGTCGACCACCCTGCGGATCAAGGCGCGGACGGGCCACCTGAAGGGCGTGACCATCGCGGTGATGGGCTGCATCGTCAACGGGCCCGGCGAGATGGCCGACGCCGACTTCGGCTACGTGGGCGGCGCGCCCGGCAAGATCAACCTCTACGTCGGCAAGGAGCCGGTGAAATTCAACATCCCCCAGGAGGAGGCGGTCGAGCGGTTGGTGGACCTCATCAGGGAGCGCGGGAAGTGGGTCGAGGCGGGGTGAACCCCGCCTCGAGGCTTTCGGGGGCACAGGGGCGCGGCGGCACGGGAGGTACAACTCGCTGACGCTCGTTTCCCTTGGGAAGGGATTTAAGAGATGAAGCGATGAAAGATGCCCAAGCCCTTTGGTCCTGGAATCTCCATCCTTCGCCACCTTTTAAGAAGACAACCCGAAGGGTTCTTCCTCCCGTGCCCCCGCGCCCCTGTGCCCCTGTGAACCTGTGAACCTGTGAACCTGTGAGCCGCGCGCTTCGCGCCCGGCTCACTTGAACTCCATCGGGCGGATGACGTGCCTTTGGAGGAGCTCGGCTCGCAGCTGGGCTTCGCCGTCGCCCGAGCATCGGCGCACGTCGTTGAGCAGGACGTAGGCCATGAGGCTCATCAGGAGGCCGACGAAGAGGTACTGGACCCAGATCATGGCCTTGCCCGGGAGCGGCTTGCGGCGGATGCGCTCGACGGTGGCCTGGAGCATGTGGCCGCCGTCCAGGACGGGGATGGGAAGGAGGTTGAGGATGGCGAGGTTGATGTTGATCACCACCGAGAACCAGATGACGAGGCGGATGTCGTCGGAGAGGTTGACGTACATCTTGGCGATGCCGATGGCGCCCATCAGCTGGTTGAGCTGGATGTGCGAGTCGCGGTCGAAGAGGCGGTGGAGGGTCGAGAGGGTGGAGGTGACGGCGATGGCGAACTGCTCGGCGGGGGTGCGGATGACGGTCACGCTGCGCGAGCGGATGTCGGCCCCGATGGTGGGCACGGGGGTGGGTTCGATGACGCGCACGGAGGCGTCGCGCAGGACGACGTTGCCTTGGGCCCCGCCGCGGGTCCAGAAGACCTGGAAGTCCTTGCCCGCCGCGGGAGCGGCCTTGAGGAGGTCGTCGGCGGAGCGGATGGCGACGAGCTCGCGGCTGTTGGCCTTGTCGAGCACGGCGCCGAGGGACAGGGCCTCGGTGACCTCGGGGTCGCCGGTGGAGCTGTGGACGGTGAGGTGGAACTTGCCCGGCGATCCCTCGACGGGGACGGGGATGAGGACGACGCGGTGCTCGCCGCCGGGGCCGTGGGTGATGGCCACGACCGGGTTCGTGCGCAGGAGGGGAAGGGGGGTCACGGCGACGTCCCGCTCCGGCTCGCCGGCCCGCTGGATGCGGAGCATGCGGGCGCCGGGGCTCTCGACGCGGAGGTGCTGGCGGAAGGACTCGGCGCCGAAGACCGTCTTGCCGTCGACCGCGACGACTTGGTCGCCCTCGCGCAGGCCGGCCTTCTCGGCGGGCGAGTTGGCCAGGGGGGCTCCGAGGGTGACGGAGGTGCGCGGAAGGATTCCGATGGCCCGGATGCGGTCGGTGGTCCGGGTGTTGGTGGGGACGAGCTCGGGCCGCAGGGTGAGGTCGATCAGCTCGCCCTCGCGCTCGATGCGGAGGTTGCAGAGGGGGCGCCCCAT
>JAURJZ010000027.1 GCA_030831965.1 Verrucomicrobiota bacterium | reverse complement strand
TCCTCCCGCGCCTTCCCCCATCCTCCCCTCGCTCCCCACTCCCCCCTCCTCGCTCCTCGCTCCTCACCTTGCGCCTTCTCCTCATCATCGGCTCCGTCCTCATCCTCGCCGTCACCGCCGTGGTGGTGAAGGTCGAGCTCTTCTCCGATCAACCCCGGGCCTTCTCCGGCAAGCTCGAGGACGCCGTGCCGCGCTCCCTCGCCGGTTGGCAGGTCAAGGATCTCCCCCTCGCCGAATCCAGCGCCGCCCTCGCCCACGTCCAGGGCGTCCTCAACTACGACCAGGTCGTCCAGCGCCTCTTCGTCAAGGACGACATCCAGATCATCGTCTACGTCGCCTACTGGGAGCCCGGCCGCATCTCCCTCGTCGACGCCGGCTCCCACAACCCCGACTCCTGCTGGGTCAACTCCGGCTGCCAGCGCGCCGAGCGCGCCTTCGCCCAGCCCGGCAAGGTCGGCGTCCGCACCCTTCACCCCTACGAGTGGGGCGAGTACGTCGCCCCCTCCGGCATGCGCATCCAGGCCATGTTCTGGCACATGGTCAACGGCGAGCCCAACCGCTACGAGGACCAGCAGGTTGGCTGGCGCGCCGGCATCGCCGGCCGCATCGAGCGCGCCGAGCTCGTCCTCAAGGACATCCGGGAGCGCGGCCTCAACCAGCGCGCCGAGCAGATGTTCATCCGCCTCTCCTCCAACAAGCGCCCCACCGATCTCCTCGCCAACCCCGACGCCCGCTGGCTGCTCGGCCAACTCGGCGCCCTCGGCATCTTCACCGACCAGAAGTGGCAGTGAACGGGCAAGGTCCCGCCCAGATCCGCGCACTCCTCCCTCCCAGCGACCGCTATCCTATCCCCTGAGCCCCCCGATTTCCTGTTAGAGCCATCCCGCCATAAAGACGATTAGCCAAATCAGCCACATAGCCATATAGCTAGTTCGCCAGAGAGCCCTACCTCCCGCCGCCGCCGCAGTCGCCGCACCTAGCTGACACCGCACAGAATCTTTACCGCAGTCACCGCTAACACCGCAGTCACCGCAGTCACCGCAGCCCCCCGCTCCTCACTCCTCGCTCCCCGCACCTCGCTCCTCTTAAAATGACAATCGCCATCACCTCCGGCTACTTCGACCCCCTCCACCTCGGCCACCTCGAGCTCCTCGAGCTCTCCCGCAGGCAGGGCGACGCGCTCTGGGTCATCGTCAACACCGACGCCCAAGCCGCGCTCAAGAAGGGCAAGGCCTTCCTGCCCGAGAAAACCCGCCTCGGCATCGCCCAGGCCCTCCGCGTCGTCGACCGCGCCATCCTCTCCGTCGACACCGATGGCTCCGTCTGCGCCACCCTCGACCATCTTCTCGCCGAGGCCAAGGCCGCCGGACACCATGCCGTCTTCTGTAAGGGAGGCGACCGCAACGCCGGCAATATCCCCGAGATGGAAGTCCTCCGCCGCCACGGCGCCCGCCTCGTCGACGGCCTCGGCGCCAAGATCGACAGCAGCTCCGCCATCATCGCCAAGGGCCGCTCCGCCTAAACCTTCCGACCTTGCCTCGACCAGGTCGCGCCCCCTCGTCGCACCTTGGCTCCCTTGATGCCCTGGGCATTTCCCCCAAGGTCCGCCCTAAGGTACTTATTTTATAACCTAAGTCATTCATGTTCAGTCATTTGATGGAAGATGGCCCAAATTCGAACGAACGCTGGCATCGAGATAATTTTGTCCCTAATTTGAAACACGTTCGGTCACCCCGCCGACTAACCCCTTGGACATGGCTAATCGCGCACCCTCGCAATTGAGAGCCGCCCTGCTTGCCGCCGCCGCCTTGTCGGCCTCCTCCCAGGCGGCCACCCTGTCTTGGCCAGGCGCCAATGGCAGCTGGGACACCTCCACGGCTCTTTGGAACAGCGGGGCCCTTGCCTGGACCGACACCACCGGCCTGGTCGACGTCGCCTCCTTCGGCGGCACCGCCGGCACCGTCACCCTCGCCGGCACCACCTACGCCCGCGGCCTCTCCTTCTCCCTCGCCGGCTACACCCTCGCCGGCGGCACCCTCAACCTCGGCGTGTCCGGCATCGACGCCTCCACCCTCACCGCCGGCACCACCTCGGTCACCTCCAATCTCAGCCTCCTCGGCGGCGCGCAGACTTGGAACGTCGGCGCCGGCTCCACCCTCGCCCTCTCGGGGGGCGCCTTCACCCGCGCCGCCGGCAGCACCCTGCGCATCACCAACTCCGGCACCGTCACCTCGACGATGACCGGCCTCGCCGCCAACACCAACGGCGTCGTCGGACCCTGGGCCCTCGTCGGATCCGGCACCTCCGCCCGCTTCGCCACCTTCTCCGGCAGCTCGATAATCGGGTTCAACACCTATCCGACCACCCCCACCACGGCGAGCGGTCAGACAACCAGCTTCGGCTGGAACAGCACGTATACGGAGTCGTACAACGCCGAGATCCTCGGCACCACCAGCTCGGGGACGCTCGGCTCGGGCACCAATGCCCTCGGTGTCAGCCGTGTCGCCAACACCGTCCGTTACACCGGCGGCACCTACTCGGCCATCTGGGGCAACGGCGCCACTGTCACCCTGACCACCAACGCCCTGCTCAACGTCGGCACGGGCACCTTGACCATCGGCCCGGGCAGCTCCCAAGGCGTCCTCCGGGGCGGCTCCACCGGCGAGCTCATCCTCGTCGCCGAGTCCGGCGACATCGTCGTCCGCAGCCAGATCACGGGCTCCTCCTCCGGCGCCGGCAACCTCACCCTCTCCTCCGCCAGCGGCCGG
>JAURJZ010000026.1 GCA_030831965.1 Verrucomicrobiota bacterium | reverse complement strand
GGTGCCGCTTCGGGTCAGGGCAACCGTGCCGGCCCCGTCGGATATCACGCCGGTGAGCGTGACCGCCGCGGCCGAGTTGCTGGTGCCGAAGGTCAGGGTCTGGGCGCCCGAGACGCTGGAGGTGATGTCGGCGTCGAGGGACCCGCCCTCGGTGCCGATGGTCGTGCTGCCCAGCAGCTTGATGCCACCAGTGGCCGTCAGGCCCGTGACCAGCCGGATGGCGCCGCGGGTCTCGTTGTTGCCGGTGCCGGAGACCCAGATCTCACGGAAGGTCGAGGTGGAGGTGGCGGTGAAGAGCTGGCTGCCGCTGTCGATGATGACCAAGGCGTCGGGCGCGCTGTTGCCGGAGAGGTTGAGCTTGTCCCCGTTGGTGCCGGAATTGGCGAGCTGGATGGTGCCCGCGAAGCCCGCGAGACCCGACGAGACGCGGGTGTTGGCGGCGCCCGTGCCGGAGAAGTTGAACTTGAGCAGGCCGGTCCCGGTGAAGGTGTTGGACCAGGTCTGGTTGGAGGCGTTCAGGCTCACCGTGCCCGAGGCCCCGATGTCCACCGTGCCGGCGGCGAGGGAACCGGGGCCGTTGACCTGCAGGACGCCGGCGGTGACCGAGGTGCCGCCGGTGTAGCTGTTGGCGCCGGAGAGGATGAGGGTGCCGGCGCCGGACTTGGCGAGCGAGCCGCCGGTGCCCGAGATATTGCCGGAAAGGGTCTGGTTGGCCGACGTCGAGAAGGCGAGGATGCCGGAATTGGCGATGGTGCCGGAGAAGGCGCCGGAGGCCAGCTGGCCGGAGCCGCCGATCTCGAGCGCGCCGGCGGAGATGGTCAGGTTGCCCGCGGCGGTATTGACGGCGGTGAGGATGACGCGGCCAGCCCCGGTCTTGGCGAGGGCGGCGTTGCCGGAGAGGACGCCGGAGAGGGTGAGATCGCCGGACCCGCCGAGGCTGGCGCCGGAGGCCAGGGAGATGTCGCCGGAGAGGCTGGCCGCGCCGGCCGCGTCATTGACCAGGGAGCCGGAGAGGGCGACGGCCTCGCCGCCCAAGGCCAGCCCGTTGAGGTCAAGGGTGCCGGCGGTGCCGACGGTCGCGCCGCCGGCGGTGGAGCCGAGGGCGGAGACGTGGCCGAGGCGGAGCGTGCCGCCGAGCACCTGGGTAACGCCGCCGAAGGTGGAGGCGCCGGAGGCGGTGAGGGTGTTGGCGCCGACCTTGACCAAGCCGAGGGGGCCGGCGGAGGTGTCGGCGAGGGCGGCGGCGTAGGCGCGGTCGCCATCCGTGGTGTCGAAGCCCGCGAGCGAGCCGGCGGCGAAATTGCCGGTGGCGAGCGCGGAGGCGAAGGCGGCGTCCGAGACGGTGTTGCCCACGGCGAGGCCGGCGCCGGAGGCGACGCGGAAGGCGCCGGCGGCCCAGGAGGGGAGGGCGGAAAGGGAGGCGGCGGCGAGAACCCCCTCCCGGACCGAGGTGAGCCCGGAGTAGGTGTTGGCGCCCGAGAGGGTCAGGACATTGGCGCCGACCTTGACGAGGCCGAGGGATCCGCGACCGGCGTTGGTGAGGTTGGAGGCGTAGGCGCGGTTGCCGGAGGAGGTGTCGAAGCCGAGGGAGGCGCCGGAGGCGAGGGCCGGGGTGGCGAGGAAAGTGGCAATGTCGGCGTCGGCGAAGCCGTTGCCGAGGGCGAGCGAGGCGCCGGAGGCGACGCTCACGCGACCCGGGGTGCTCCAGCCCGGCAGGGAGGCCGCCGAGGCTACGGCGAGCACGCCGCCCGTGACGGTGGTGGTGCCGGAGTAGGTGTTGGCTCCGGACAGGAACTGGATGCCCGAACCGATTTTCTCGAGGGAAAGGGTGCCGGAGGTGTTGCGGATGACGCCGGAGAAGGCGCCGGAGGCGTCACCCGAGCCGACGCGCAGGCGGGGAATGGCGGCGCCGCCCTCGACAACCCCGGCTCCGGAGAGGCCGTTGATGGTCTCGCTGTTGCCGGAAAGGTTGAGGGTGCCGTTGAGGGTGACGCTGCCGAAGCCGCCGCCGTCGGGAAGCTGCTCGTTGGCGGCGAGGCGAATGGCCTGGTTGGTGTCGACGGTCGTGGCGCCGAGGTAGTCGTTGGCCTGACCGGTGAGGTTCTCGAGGACGACCTGCTGGATGGCGGCCGGGGTTATGCTGTTCTGGCGGACCCAGAGCCCCTCGGGACCGGTGATTCGCCCCGAGATGCGGGTGGTGCCGTTGGAATTGCCGGAAAGGGTGACGGGGGCGAGGTTGGCGGTGAGCGTCCCGGCGAGAAGGAGGCCGTGGGCGTCGTTGCGGATGGCGCCGGGACGGTCGGTCCCCACGCCGGTGTTGAAGATGATGTCGTTGAGGATGGTGGCGGAGGCGGTCGCGACCAGAATCTGCGCCTTGTCGGCGGCGGACTCGCCGATGGTGATGGTGCCGCGGCCGAACGGGCTGCTGACGATGGCGCCCGCGGAGCCCGTGTTGAAGACAGGGGCGTTGATGGCGAGACGGGTGCCGGTCGCCTGATGGCGGAGGAGGAGGCCGCCGGAGAAGGTGTTGGAGGGGTTGAGGAAGAATTTGTCGCTGTTCGCGTTGGTGACGGCGAGGGCCAGCTTGCGGGTGGCGCCGTCGGCGAACGCGGTGTAGGTGGAGTTGCTGAACCCGGCGAGGCTGAGGGTGCTGGTGCCCGTTCCGGCCGAGTTATCGGTCACGGTGCCGAGCACGCCGCCCGCGCCAAGGTTGGCGACGGTGACGTTCTGGCCGTTGAGGTCGAAGGTGCCGGCGCTGACGTTGAGGGTGGCGCCCGCGGCGACGACGCCGGCGGCGCCGACGCGGACGGCGCCGCCGTTGAGGTTGTAGGTGGTGGCGGCGGCGACGCCGTTGAGGACGAGGGTGCCGCCGGAGACCTGGAGGGTGGCGGAGGCGCTGGTGCCGCCAAGGGTTAGGGTGCCGGCGTTGAGGAAGGTCGTGCCGGTGTAGGTGGCGTTGGCCGAGAGGGTGAGGGCGCCGGTGCCGGCCTTGGTGAGGGCGGTGGCGTTGGCGCCGTTGTTGCCGACGACGGACCCGATGGTGACCCCGCCCGTGTTGTACTGGTGGATGACGAGGTCCTGCGCGCCGCCCGAGCCGGTGCCGCCCGCGAGCGTGCCGCCGGTGACGGAGAAGGCCTCGCTGCCGGTGAAGAGGAGGCCGGCGGCGACGTTGAGCGTGACGCCGGCGTCGATGGTGAGGGACTGGGCGGCGGCGGGCGCCTGGACCTTGAGGGTCTTGACGGTCTGGTTGGCGGCCACGCTGGCCGAGGCGCTGATGCGGGCGTTGGTGGTGGAGACAGCGCCGGCGAGGTCGGCGTAGGTCGCGAGGGCGCCCAGGGTAAAGGGCGAGGTGCCGGAGGCGGTGCCGGCAAAGTCGTAGTTGGCGCCGTCGGTATAGACGAGGCGACCGGAGAAAATGCCGTCGGTGGCGGTGGCGGTCGTGGTGATCGCGAGGGTGCCCGCGCCGGCGGCGGGAGCCAGGCCGACGAGGGCGGAGCCGCCCGCGGCGGTGGCGGTGAGGCCGCCGAGGGTGACGGTGGCCGAGGTGGCGCCGTTGGGATTGACGAGGAGCTGGCCGCCGCCGGCGGCGAGGGTGAGGCCGGCGAAGGTCTGGGCGGTGGCGGAGGCGGCCTTGCCCTTGATGCTGAGGGTGCCGCCGTTGAGCTGGAGGGCGCCGGAGGAACTGAGGAGATTGGTGGGCGTGGCCAGGCCGGTGAAGTCGAGCTCAAGGGTGCCGCCGCCGACCCAGGTGCCGCCGGTGTAGCTGTGGGCGGCGGTGAGGGTCTGGGTGCCGGCGCCAACCTTGTCCAGACGCACACCGCCAACGCCTCCATTGGTGGTGACAGCGGCGTTGGTGGCGTTGTTGCGGATGACGCCCGAGAATGTGCCGGTCCCGGAATTGTTGCCAATGACCAGGCGCTCGAAGCCATTGACGCCGGTTGAGGTGGAGGCGGCAGGCTGCCCATAGCTGTTCTGGACAAAGCCGGAGCCGCTGAGGACATCGAGGAACACCGCATCCGCAAGCAGGTCAAGGATGGCTCCCGAGGAAATGGAGACATCGGCCCGGTTGGCAGCCCAGTTGACCGCGTTGTTTCCATTCTGCAAGGTGCCGGCCTGGAGGTTGATCGTGCCGGTGGCCTGGATGAGCTGGCTGCTGTTGAGCGTGAGGGTGGCGGAGCCGGACTTATTGTAGGTGCCGGAACCGCCGAGCGCGGCGGGAGTGGACCAGGCGTTGGCGTTGTCGAGGGTGACCGTCGCCTGGTTGTTGATCGGGCTGGCAAACGACGCGTTGTTGGCGGCGAAGGAGAGGCGCAGGGTGCCGCCGGTGACGGTGGTCATCCCCGTGTAGGAAACGTTCTCGCCGTGCAGCGACTGCGTGCCCGAGCCGGTCTTATTGAGGAAGAGCGTGTTGGTCGAGCCGGTGCCGGTATCACGTAGGTAGCTGTTGAAGACGTAGCTGCCGGAACCGGCCAGGGTCAGGGTCGCCGGGGCCCCCGCCACGCCGTCCGTCTGGCTGTTTTGCACGATCAGACCTCCGCGGGTGGTGGCGGTGCCCGTGATGATGCCCGCCGCCACCTGGTTGTTGCCGTAGAGCTCGAAGCGATTCCAAGACCCGCTTGCGCTGGTGCTGCTGAGCTCGACGGTGGCGAGGAGCTGATTGGCGCGGGACGTGCGGATACCCGTGCCATCGCCGCCGGTCATGACCACGTTGCCGAGGATGGTCGGACCGCCGCCGCCGAGCCAGAGCACGCCGTTGCTGACAGTCGCGCCTCCGGAAAGAGCCGAGGCGCCGTTGAGGGTGAAGGTTCCGGTGCCGATCTTGGAAAGCGCGCCGGTGCCGATGAGGGTGCCGTCGAACACGCTGGTGAGGTTGTTGCCGCCGACGGTCAAGGAATTGGCACCGAGGTCGACGGCATCGGAACCCTGGAGGCCGCCCAAGATGTAGGTGTTGGTCCCGGAGGCGGTGAAGGCGAGACGCTGGGCGCCGGAGGCGCCGACATCGACCAAGGCCCACTGGGCGGCGTTGGCCGAGCCGAGCGCGAGCGCGCCCTCGGCGACCTGAATGGTGCCGGTGGGGCTTTGGGAGGCGTGGGAAAGGGTGAGGGTGCCGATGCCCGACTTGACCAAGGTGCCGGCGCCGGTGATGCCGCCGCTGAGAGTCTGGTTGGCGGAGGTGGCGACGGTGAGGGTGGCGCCGGCGGCGAGGGTGATGGCGCCCGAATAGGCGCCCGCGCCGAGGGTGGAGGAGCCGAGGACAAGGTTGCCCGCGTTGATCGCGAGCGGCCCGGTGAAGGTCCCTCCGGAGGCAAGGGTAAGGGTGTTGGCGCCGTTCTTGGCCAGGCCAAGGCCGCCGGAGAGGGAGCCGGCGAGCGTGCGATCGCCCAGGGAGGTGTCGAGGCCGATGAAGCCGCCGGCGGCGACGGTGGTGGCGGCCGCGGCGGCGAGGAAATCGACCTCGGCGACGCCGTTGCCGAAGGCGAGGGTGGCGCCGGAGGCGACGCTGTTGCGACCGGCGACGGCGGATTCGGGAAGGGCGTCGAGATTGGCAACCAGCGCGGTGCCCGCGCTGACAGCCAAGCCTCCGCTGAAGCTGTTGGAGCCGGAGAGGGTGAGGGTGTTGGCGCCAAGCTTGGCGAGGGTGTAGGCGCCGGAAAGATTGCCGGCGTAAGTCCGGTTCGCGACGGAGGTGTCGATTCCCAGCACGGCGCCGGCCGCCCAGCTGGTGGCGGTGGCGATGGCGGCCACATCGGCGTCGGCGACGCCGTTGGCGAGGGCGAGCGTGGCGCCGGAGGCGACGCTGTTGCGACCGGCGGTCTCTAGCCCGGGAAGGGCGGAGCCGGAGGCGACGGCGAGCGTGCCGGCGTTGACGACGACGCCCCCGGAGAAGGTGTTGGCGCCCGAGAGGGTGAGGGTACCGGAGCCGACCTTGGTCAGGGAACCGGACCCGGAGAGGCTGCCGGAGTAGGCGGTGGTGCCATTGTTGCGGCCGACGGTCAGAGCGACAGCCTCGGGAGTACCGGCGTTGTTCTGGAGGGCGAGGCTCACCGAGCCCCCGATCGAGCCGAAGGTCGCGGTTGTCACACCGGCTCCAAAGACGACCGTGCCGGCGTTGAGCGTGACAGTGGAGGATTGAAGGGCTGAGCCGTTGGCGAGAGCCAAGCCGCCGGCCGAAAGGGTGAAGGTGCCGGTGTGGTTGCCGGTGCCGGCGAGGGTGAGGGTGCCCGTGCCGGACTTGGTGAGGTTGCCGCCGCCGGAGATGACGCCGGAGTAGGTCGTGCTGGAGTTGAGGCCGCCGACGGTGAGGGTCCCGCCGTTGAGCGCGAGGTTGCCGCCGGAGGCGCCGCCTCCGGCGAGAGAGCCGATGGAGGAGTCGCGAGAGACGATGAGGCCCGCGCCCGTGATGTTGGAAAGGGCTACCGCGGTCGAGGCGGCGGTCACGCCCGAGCCGCCGTTACCGCCGCCGAAGTTAAGGAAGCCGGCGTCGACCTGAATCTGCCCTGCGGTGACCGTGGTGGTGGCGAGCGAGATGGTGTTTGCCCCGGTTTTTGTCAGGGTGAAGCCGGCCAGGTCGAGGTTGGTGGCGCCGTAGGCATTGGCCAGCAGCGCCCAGTTGAAACTGCCGCCGATGGAAGCGTTGGCCGAGAGGCGGATGTTGGAAAGCTGGGCGATGCCGGTGCCGACGGGGGCGCCGTTGTTGGTGAGGGCGCCGGTGCCGCCGACGCCGGTGCCGGCGATGGTGTAGCCGAACTGGCCGGCGGAGCCGTTGATGTCCACGGCGGCGCCGTCGGCGACGGTCACCTTGGTGTTGGCGGTGTTGGCGGTGCCGAAGGAAGTGCCTCGGATGGTGCCGGCGGAAACCAGGACGTTGCCGGTGAAGGTGTTGACCCCGGCGAGGGTGAGGGTGCCGGTGCCGACCTTGGTGAGGGAGCCGGCGCCGCTGAGGACGCCGGTGTAGACGGTGTCGGTGTTGGCGGATCCGACGGTGAGGGCGACGGCGGCGGGCGTGCCGGCGTTGTTCTGTAGGGCTAGGTTGACAGAGCCGGCGAGGCCGCCGAAGGCGAAGGCGTTGCCGGAGACGGAGCTGTCGAAGACGATCGAGCCGCCGCGGAGGGTCAGCACGCTGCCGCGGAGGGCGTTCTGGTGGGAGAGGCGGAGGTTGCCCGAGTAGACGGTGGTGCCGCCGGAGAAGTTGTTGTCGCCCGAGACGACGAGGGTGTTGGTCGCGGCGGTGTCGGTGTCGAGGACGGCGAGGCCCATCGTGCCGGTGAGGGCGGAGGACCAGGTGCGGTCGGCCGTGGCGACGTCGAACCCGATGGCGCCGCCGGAGGCGAAATTGCCGGTGGCGAGCATCGTGGCCACGTCGGCGTCGGACACGCCCGAGCCGACGGCGAGGGCGCCGCCGTTGCGCACGACGACCCGGCCGGCGGTGCCCCACCCGGGCAGGGCCGAGGTGGCGTTGATGGCGAGGACGCCGGCGTTGACCGTGGTGGTGCCGCCGTAGGTGTTAGTCCCGCTCAGGCGGAGGATGCCGTCGCCCTGCTTGGTGAAGCCGCGGTTGGCGCCGGCGTCGCCGATGGCGCCCCCGACGGTGAGGGTGCCGGCCGAGACGCCGACCGAGACGTCGGCCCCGAGGGTGACGGCGCCGGTGCCGAGGTTGAGCGACTGGGTGCCGGCGAAGCCGAAGGATCCGTTCCAGGCTTGGGCGTTGTTGGTCGAGAGCGTGAGATTGGCGACGGAGCTGTCGAGGGCGCCTCCGCCGAGGGTGAGGGTGCCGGATCCGAGGGCGGCGGCGTTGCCGAGGGAGAGGGTGCCGCGGGAGACGGTCACACCGCCGTCGAAGGTGTTGGCGCCGGTGAGCGAGAGCGTGCCGTAGCCGGTCTTGGTCAGGCTGCGGCCGGCGCCGGAGACGACGCCGGAGAGCGCGAGGGTGGGCTGGGGCGCCTGGACGTCGAAGGTGGCGTTGGCAGCGAGCGAGACGCCGCCGGAAAGGGTGAGCCCGGTGACGCCCTCGAAGTCGACCTCGCCGTTGACCGAGACGGCGTTGGCGACGGTGTGGGCGCCGGTTGACTGGAGGCGGGCGCCGGAGGCCAGGGTGAGGGTGCCGGTGCCGAGGGGCCCGCTGGTGACGGCGCCGGTCGAGCTGGCGCCGATGGCCAAGCCGGTGCCCGCGGCGACGGAGTAGCCGCCGGTGAAGGTGCTGGCGCCGGAGAGCTGGAGCACCCCCCCGCCGTTCACGGTAAGCACACCGGCGTTCTGGACGACGCCCGACAGGTGGAGGTTGGGCAGGTAGGGGGCGAAATCCTTGCCGTCGTAGGCGAGCGAGTTGACGGTGATGGTCTTGGCCGCGCCGGCGAAGTCCAGGGTGCTCGAGACGGTAGAGATGCTGGAGAGGTTGTAGCCGGTGGCGATGATGGCGGTGTCGCCGGAGAGGTTGAGGGTGGTGCCGCCGGAGACCGTGGGGGTGCCGGTGCCGCCGGTGTTGTTGAAGACCAGCTGCTGGAGGGTGTTGACCCCGGCGAGGGTAAGCTGGGCGGGGCCGTTGAGGGTGACGGTGTTGGCGGCGGCGATCTGCCCGCCGTTGGTGACGACGGTGAGGGCGCCGCCGTTGAGGGTCACGCCGCCGGCGGGCAGGACGACGGTGCCCACGCTGCCGCCGAGCTGGACCTGGCCGCCGTTGATGATGGTGCCGCCCGTGTAGGTGTTGGCGGAGGTGAGGGTGAGATAATTGCCGGACCCAACACCGTCGCCGGAGGACACAATCAGGCGCGTGGCGCCGGCGGGACCGTCCTGGATGACCGAGGAGATGGTGGCCAGGCGGCTGGTGCCGGCGTAATTGAGCTTGTGGATGTAGAGGTCGGAGGTGCCCGACTGGAGGAAGCCGCCGGTGAAGGTGATGTTCGTGTTGTCGTTGCCCGTGGAGAGGCCGAGGAAACCGGAGGTGAGGGTCAGGGTGTTGGCGCCAAGCGTGAGCGTCGGGCTGGAATTCCCGTAGTTCCACATCAGCGCGTTGACCGAGGTGTTGGCGGTGAGGGTCTGGTTGGCGGTCGAGCCGGTCTTGACGTTAAGCGTCGGGTTGAGGCCCGAGGACAGGGCGGTGGCCCCGTAGTTCGGGAAGCCGGCGGCGCCGAGGTAGCCGAAGCTGCGGCCGTCGACGTAACCCACCATCTCGCGCCCGTAGACGAGGTAGGGAACGACGCCGTTGATGGCGCCGACGGAATTGCCGACCACGCGGAGGCGGGTGCTGTTGCCGAGCTGGCCCGCGACGGTGTCGATGTTGGCCACGCCGCCGGTGGCGGTGAGGGAGGAGAAGACCATCTCCGCCGAGTTCACCCCGGTGCCGCCGGCGGTCATGTAGAGGTTGTTCCAGCCCTGGGCCAGGTTGACGGCGCCGAAGGTCTCGGCGGAGGCGGTCTGAGCGCGGCCGTTGAACTCGATGCCGCCGCCGCGGAGAGTGACGCTGGCGCCGTCGTTGAGGCGGTTGGCAAGGTCGCGCGACCCGGTGTTACGGATGTAGAGGCGGCCGCCGTAGTTGAGATCCACGCCGGAGGTGCCGGAGAGCCTGCCGTCGTCGTTGAGGACGAAGAGGTTGTTCAGGATGGCGGTCCGGCCGGTGTAGGTGTTGTCCGAGTAGAGGTAACGGGTGCGCGTGCCGGCCTGGACAACAGCCAGGTTGCCGGTGATGCGGACGCCGGGGAAAAGGTCGCCGGAGCCGCTGGTGCTGTTGGTGACGAAGAGCGCCTTGGTCGCGGAGGTGTTGGTGAGCTCGCCGGCGACACCGGCGTACTGGTTGTTGGAGGGGGACTGGAACAGGCCCACCGTCTGGGAGGTCCCCTGGAGGTCGAGGGTCGCCCCGTGGGCGATCGAGAGATTCTGCGTGCTGCCGCCGACGCCCTGTCCGGGATAGAGGACGTTGTCAGCCAGCAGGTTGGTCGTGCCCCCGTTGAAGATGTACCAGTTGGCGGTCGAGTAGACGGGGGCGGCGATGTTGAGCGTGCCGCCGAGCGCCTTGGTGATGATGTTGGAGGTGTTGACCGCACCCTCCAGGTTGAGGGTGGATCCGGAAGCCACCCCGATCCAGATCTCGTTGGCGCCGCCCTGGATGAAGGAGCCGGCCGCGAGGGTGCTGGTGCCCCCAGTGGCGAGGAGGCCGCCGGAATTCAGGGTGAGCGCGGCGCCGGAGCCGCCCAGGACGAGATTGCCGCCGGTGAGCTTGAGGGCGTTGACGGTGCGATTGGCGCCGAGGGTTGCGGAGGCGGAGAGCTGGAGGGTGGGCGTCCAGGCGGCGGCGGGTGAGACGCCCGGCGCCGAGAGGTTGTTGAGATCGGCGGTGTCGTAACCCTGGAAGGCGCGGATGGAGCCGTTGGAATACTGGGCGAAGTTGGCGCCGAGACTGTCGATGACGAAGGTGCGGGAAAGGAAGGCCTGGCCGGGAGCCGAGGTGGCGGAGCCAGGCAGGGCATCGCGGAAACGGACGGTATTGGCAGCGGTCCCGAAGTTGGCCCCGGTGCCGGCGGACACGAAGACAAGGCTGCCGCCGCCGTTGGGGATGTTGTTCGAAAGGGAGGAGAAGGACAGCAGGCTGTCCTGGGCGGTGGTGTCGACCTGGATGCGGGTATAGCCATGGGCCGCGGTGAGAGCGCCGAGCGTCTCGAGGTTGGCGGAGGAGGCGCTGTTGACCAGGCGCAGGGTGGCGTCGCGGCCGATGAACGCGGCGGCGCCGCCGAGACGGTTGGCGAGGTTGGTGCCGGAGTTGTCAACGGCGAGGGTGTCGCCCCCGCGGACATTGATGTTTCCGGCGGTCCAGCCGGAGCCGAAGGATCCTGCGCCGGAGAGGGTCAGGGTGCCGCCGCCGCCGAAAAGGTACAGGCCGGTGCCGGTGAAGGCCGGCAGGGCGCTGGTCACGTTGAGATTGCCGGAACCCAGCTTGTAAAGGCCGGTGGCGGCGTTGACCGAGGTGCCGGAAATGTTGACGGTGCCGGCGCCAAGGACGCTGAGGATATGGCCGGTGAGGCGGAGGTTGCCGGCGAGGTTGAGGGTGGCGCCGGAAGCAGCGCCGACGCCTGAGTCCTGGCGGATATTGTACTCGCCGGAGAGCGTGGCGGAACCGATGCTTACGAAAAGATTGCCGAGCCCGTGGCCGTGGTAGAGGCCCTGGTTCGAATTGCCGTTGATGATGTTCCCGACGAAGGTCGCGGCGAGGTTGACGCCGTCCGCAAGCTCGACCGCCGCGCCTTGGTAGTTGTTGACGACAACGACGTTGGAGGCGGAGAGAGCGGAGGAGGAGTCGATGCGGAGGGTGCCGGCGTCGACGCGGATGCCGCCGGTGAAGGAAGCGGGGTCGTTGAGCTGGTTGAGGGCGCCCGACCAGGCGGGGGCGGTGATGGCGCCGAGGGCGAGCGTGCCGTTGTCGGACTTGACGACCAAGGTGGAGGCGGTGGCATCGAGGAAGGTGCCCGTGAAGCTGAAGGTGTTGCCCGAGGTGACCTGGATGTTGGTGGTGGAGGCGCCGGCGGCGAGATCGAGCGAACGGGCGGATGAGAAGGTGCCGGTGGCCCGGAAGGTGGATCCGCTGCTGAGGACGAGCTGGTTGGATGCGTTGCCCAGGGCGCCGTCGGAGGAGGCGGCGAGGGTGCCGGACGCGACGAGGAGGTTGCCGGAAAAGGTGTTGCCGGCGTTGGTGAGCTCGAGCGTGCCCGGGCCGCTGAAGACAGGGGCGGCGGCGCCGGAGACGACGCCGGAGAGGACGAGGCCGCGCGCAAGGCTCGAGTCGCCGGCGGAGCCGATGCTGAGCGAACGGGCCGCGGCGGCGTCGAAGGCGCCACCGAGCACGAGTTGGCCGGCGAGGACGCTGACCGAGCCGGAGAAGCCGGAGGCGTCGGCGAGGGTGAGGTTGCCGGTGCCGACCTTGGTGAAGGAGCCGGTGCCGACGACGGCGCCGGCCGCGGCGGTGTCGGAGGTCTGGTTGACCACAAGGCCGACCGCGCCGAGGTCGAGGGTCGATCCGGCGGCGGTGGTCAGGCTCCCGACAACGGGAGCGGAGCGGAGAAGGGCGTTGGGCAGGGCGACCTTGGCCTGGCCGGGGGCGGCGTAGTTGGCGTAGAGACCGAAACCGCCGCTGGCGTTGTAATAGGCCGCGACGATGTCGTGCCAGCCGACGGCGAGCTGGATGGTTCCGGAACGCTCGGTGACACCTTGGTCGAAGTTGTTGCTAACGACCTCGGTGCCGTTGATCCAAAGCTTCGAGCCGTCGTCGGAGGCGGTGAAGAAGGTGTAGGTGCCGGCGGTCTCTGCGTAGAACTGACCGGTCCAGCGGGCGACGAAGCTGCCGGCGGCGTTGTAAGGGGCAGGGAAGCCGCTGCCGTTGGAGGCGAAGTCAAAGGAGGCCCCGCGGCTGGCGCTCGACTGCGCGACGGTGACGGAGGTATCGAGGATCTTGGCGTTGACCGTGGCCAAGGAGGTGAGGTTGCCGCTGTTGCCGCCCCCGCCGTTGGCGCTGTAGAGACCCGCCAAGCCGGCGGCGTGCTGGACGGTGATGGTCGCGCCGGTCTCGGCGACAAGGACTCCGGAGAGGCCGGACTGAAGCGCCAAGGTGCCGCCCGAGACGACGACCGCCCCGGCGTTGGTGTGGACGCTGCCGCCGAGGGTGAGGGTGCCGGTGCCGGCCTTGATCAGCGAGCCGGCGCCGGAGAGGGTGCCTGTGTAGGTGGTGGAGGCGTTGTTGGCGCCGACGGTGAGGGCGACGGCGGCCGGGGTGCCGGCGTTGTTCTGGAGGGCGAGATTGCCGGAGCCGGCGAGGCCGCCGAGGGTGAAGGCGTTGCCCGTGACGGCGCTGTCGAAGGCGAGCGCCCCGCCGGCAAGAACGGCGGTGCTGGTGGCGAGGGCGTCGGCCCGGGCGAGGCGGGTGGTGCCCGCGTGCAGCGTGGTGGCGCCCGTGTGGGTGTTGGCCCCGCCTAGGACGAGGGTGTTGGCGCCGACCTTGACGAGGCCGAGGGATCCGGCGGCGGTGTTGGCGAGGGCGGAGGAAAGGGTGCGGTCGCCGGCGGAGGTGTCGAACCCGACGGCGGCGCCGGCGGCGAGGTTGCCGGTGCCGATCAGGGTGGACAGGTTGGCGTCGGTGACGGCGTTGGCGACCGCGAGGGCGGCCCCGGACGCGACGGACCAGCGGCCGGCGGTGTCCCAACCTGGGAGCGACGAGGTGCCGGCGATGGAGAGGACGCCGGCGCCGACGGCTGTGTTGCCGGAATAGGTGTTGGTGCCGGCGAGGGAAAGCAGGCCCTCGCCCGCCTTGACCAGGCCGCCGGAGCCGGTGATGGCCCCGGAGAGCGCGCCGTCGAGCGCGCCGGTGCCGCGGGCGACCCGGACGGTGCGGTCGGCCGAGCCGAGGTTGACGGGGTTGGCGAGGGTGACCGTGTTGTTGGAGAGGGCGTGCCCGAGGAGCAGCTCGCCGCCGCTGGGAATGAACGAGCCGGAGCCCCAGGTGACCTGGGCCGCGGCGCCGCCGAGGTTGACGGTGCGGGCGGCGCCGGTGGCGGCGAAGCCGCCGGAGCCGGCGAAGGCAACCTGCCCCGCCCCGGTGCCGAGGGCGCGGGAGAAATCGCCGGCGGCGAGGTCGATGACCCCGCCGTTGAGGGTAAGCGCGCCGGTGCCTCCGGTGGCGCCGATGCCGCCGGCGAGGGAGGTGGCGTTGGAGAGGCGGAGCGCGCCGCCCGTGACAGTGACGAGGCCGGTGTTGGTGTTGGCGGCGCTGAGGTTGACCGCGCCGGCGCCGGAGACGGTGAGGCGGCCGGTGCCGGAGAAGGCGCCGGAGAAGGCGAGGGTGCGGGCGGCGCCGGTGACGGCGTCGGTCGTGTCGATGGTGAGCCCGGTTGCGGCATCGGTCAGCGAGATGGTCTTGGCGGTCGACCAATCGGCGAGGGCGCCGAGGGTGGCGGCTCCCGCGGTGAAGGTCTCGCTGGTGTTGTTGGCGACGATGCCGCCGGCGCCGATGTTGAGCCGGCCGCCGGTCAGGTTGTAGGTGGCGGCGCCGTTTTTGCCGGTGTTGAAGTTGATGCCCCGGAGATTGGCCGTGCCGCCCGACTGGTTGAAGACGGCCGAGCCGTCCCAGTGAAGGAGGACGTCGGTGTTGAGGACGTTGAGCGTGCCGTTGGATAGGTTATAGGTGGCGTTGGCGCCGCTTTGCCCCCAGTGGTTGAGCAGGAAGGAGGTGCTGGTGGCCACGCTGTTGGCGGTGCCGGTGATGGTGAGGGTGCCGCCGGACTGGTTGATGACGGTCACCCTCCCCGATTCATTGGAGCCAACGAGGCCGTTGAGGGTGACATTGCCCCCGGTGATGGCCAAGGTGCCGGTGTTGAGATCGGCGCGCGCGCCGTTGGCGACGACGGTTCCCCCCGAGATGGTGATGCGGCCGCCGCCGTCGACGAAAAGGTGCGACATGCCATGGACACCCGAGGCGATCTCCACCGACCCCGCGGTCCCCATCGACAGGCGGCCGGAAAGGCTGAGATTGGCACCGATGACATCGGTGCCGGTGGCGTGGTTGAAGGAGAGCCCGGTGGCGACCAGGGTGCCGTTGCGGATGGCGGAACCGGAGGCGGGAAGGGCGTTGACGGTGACGGCGCCGAAGGTGGAGGTGCCACCGCCAAGGTCGAGGAAGGCTCCGCCCGAAAGGGTCAGGTTGCCGCCGCCGGTGATGCTCGCCCCGGAGGCGAGGGCCAGGTTGCCGCCGGAGACGGTGGTGGCGCCGGTGTAGGTGTTGGCCCCGCTGAGGGTGAGGGTGTTGGCGCCGATCTTGACCAAGCCGACGGCGCCTCCGTTGGCGCCGGTGGAGTTGGTCAGCGCGGTCTGCAGGGTGAAGGAGCCCGGTTGGGTGTCGAACCCGAGGAGGGAGCCGGCGCGCAGGCCGGTGACGCCGCTGGCGTCGTAAAGCGAGGGCAGGAGGGTCGCGAGGTCGGCGTTGGTGAAGTCCCCCGGGGCCGCGACCTCGAGCATGAGGGTGGCGCCGGAGCGAACCTGCGTGTTGGCGGCGTTGGCGAGGGCGGTGCGCGAGGCGAGCTCGAGGGTGCCCTCGACGACGGTGGTCAGGCCGGTGTAGGTGTTGGAGCCGGAGAGGGTAAGGGTGTTGGCGTAGAGCTTCGAGACGGCGAGGGGGCCGTTGGGACCGTCCGCGAGGACGGCCGCGAAGGCACGGTTGCCATCGGTCGTGTCAAAACCGAGGGTCGCTCCCACCGCCAGGTTTCCGGTGGCCAACAGGGACTGGGCCTGGGAATCGGTGAAGGTGTTGCCAACGGCGAGGGTTGTGCCGGAGGCGGCGGTCCAGCGTCCCGCGACGTTCCACCCCGGCAGCGCGGAGACGGAGCCGACGGCGAGGGTGCCGGCGGAGACCGTGGTGTTGCCGGCGTAGGTGTTGACGCCGGTGAGGCGCAGGGTGCCAGCGCCGAGCTTGGTGACGCCTCCGGAGCCGACACCGTCGGCGTTGAGGCCCTGGGCGATGGTGGCGGTGAAGCCGCCGGAGTCGAGAACCGCCCCGCCGGCTCGGATGACGGTGGCGACGCCGGCGAGGAGGTTGGAGGTGTTGGAGTTGGCGCGCAGCGTGCCGCCATCGAAGATGGCGACGGCGGTTCCATTGCCGCGGTTGACGGTGTTGGCGACGAGCGTGCCGCCGGAAAGGAGGGTCAAGGTGCCGCTGGAATAGCGGCTGGTGCTCGCGAGCTGGACCTGGTTGATGTTGGCGACGGCGGGGCCGGCGCCCCCCCCGATGGTGAGGAAGCCGCTCGAGTAGCCGTTCTGGCCCACGCGCATCGTGTCCGCGGACTGGTTGAACGTCCCTCCGGTGATGATGAGGGAGGCGCTGTAGGGGCCGGCCCCGCCATTGCCGACATAGGAACCGTTGGTGACGTTCGCGTTGACGGTGCCTCCGGTCTGCAGGAAAACGACATCCTGGCTGTTGTCGCCGAGGGTGAAATAGTTGCTGGGGCTGATGTTCAGCACCCCCTCGGCCATGGTGAAGTTGCCGCCGGAATCAGAGCCGACGTTGAAGCGCGCGCTGGCGCCGGCGTAGTTGTTTCCGACGGTGAGCGTGCCCGCCCCGGTCTTGGTCAGGCCGCCGGAACCGCTCCAGGAACCGCCCTGGAGGGCGAGGGTGCCCCCGGCGTCGACCTGGATGACGTTGCCGGATCCCGTGAGGGCTAGGGTGCGGGCGGCCGACGTGCCGGAGGTGCCGATGAAGCGCAGGGTGCCTCCGGCGAGGGAGAGGGAGGTGCCGATGCCCAGGTTGCTCGAGCCGCTGTCGGCGAGGGTGGAGAAGGCGAGCGTGCCGCCGGCGACATGGACGGAGCCGGTGAAGGTGCTGGCGCCCGCGACGTAGAGGGTGCCGGAACCGGTCTTGACCAAGCCGAGGGCGCCCGCGGCGGTGTTGGCGAGGATGGGCCCGTAGGTGCGGTCGCCGGCGGAGGTGTCGAAGCCGATGCGGGAACCGGCGGCGAAGTTGCCGGTGCCGAGCATGGTGGTGAGCTGGCCCTCGGTGACGAGGTTGCCGACGGCGATCCCAGCGCCGCTGGCGACGCTGAACCCGCCGGCTCGATTCCAGCCGGGGAGGGCGTCGACGGACTCGACGACCAGGGTGCCGGCGCTGACGGTGGTGGCGCCGGTGTAGGAGTTGACACCGGTGAGCGAGAGGACGCCCGCGGTGGTCTTGGCGATTCCCCCGTTCCCGCCGAGCGCGACGCCGAGGGTGCCGGCTTGGCCGGCGACGGCGGTCGAGGTGACAAGCCTCCCGTCAACCAGGCTGCCGCCCGCGACGGTGACGGCGCCGGCGGCGGCGATCGTGGAGCCGGCGAGGTCGAGGGTGCCGCCGAAGGCGCCGATGGGGCCGGTGAAGGCCGAGGAGCCGGAGAGGATGAGGGTGTTGGCGCCGACCTTGGAGATGCCGACGGCGCCGGAGAGGGCGCCGGCGTAGGTGCGGTCGCCGGACTGGGTGTCGAAGCCGATGTAGGAGCCGGCGGCGAAGTTGGCCGACAGGCCGCGCATGGTCTCGAACTGGGCGTCGGTGACCAAGTTGCCGACCGCGAGCGTGGCGCCGGCGGAGACGGACCAGCGCGAGGCGGTGTTCCAGCCGGGGAGCGACCCGGTGGAGGCGATGGAGAGGGCGCCGGCGGTGATGGCGGCGTTGGACGACCAGGTGTTGGCGCCGGTGAGGCGGAGGGTGCCGGCGCCGGCCTTGGAGAAGATGCCGGATCCGGAGATGGCGCCGGCGAAGGCGGTGTCAGACGCCGAGCTGAACTGGGCGGTGCCGCCGGAGATGGCGAAGGCGCCGGTGTAGTTGGCGAAGTCGCCCGAGAAGACGGTGGTGCTCGTGTTGCTCTTGGAGAGCGCGCCCGATCCGGAGAAGGAGTTGCTGACCGCGGTCAGGTTGTTGAGGATGACGGAGCCGGTGGCGCCGGTGAGGTTGAGGCGACCGGTGCCCGCGATATTGCGGGTGAAGGTGACGTTGAAGCCGTTGGCGTTGAGGGCGGTGACGCCCTCGCCGGCGGCGGCCACGTGCATGAACGGGGTCCAGTTGCCGGTCGCGGTGGCGCGCATCGTGCCGCCGGTGGCGTAGAGGTAGAGGCCGCGGTCGCCCCAGCCGCCGCCTCCGCCGTTGGCGGTGCTGCCGAGCGAGAGCGTGCCGCCTTGGAGGGCATAGAGGCTGATGCCGCTCTCGCCGCCCTCGTTCGAGCCCGACTCGGTCTGGCCGGTCGCCAGGCGACCGAAGGTGGCGGTGCCGCCAGCCTGGAGGAAGCTGAACTGGGCGTCGCGGTTGTCCTGACCCTGGCTGGTGGCGGTGAGGGAGCCGCCGATCATCATCCCGACGCCCTGCGTGCCGATGTTGATCGGGGTGAAGCGAACCGTGCCGTAGGTTCCGGAGAAGCCGTGGGCGAGGATGGCCCCGGAACTCTCGCCGATGGTGAGGATGGAGCCGGATGATCCGGCGGCAGCCAGGGTGGAGCCCGTGCCGAGGACGAGAACGGACGAGGCGCCGGTGACGGCGCCGGTCTGGACGAAGGGAGCGGCGACGCTGCCGGCGAGAGTGAGGGTGTTGGAGCCCGAGATGGAGATGGCGTTGCCGACGCCGACGCCGGCGGAGCCGTTGGAACCGAGGGTGGCGGAGCCGTTGACGGTGATGGCGGCGGCGCCAAGGGCGCCGGGGTTGTGGCGGATGTAGAGCCCGCCACCGGTCAGCGTGACCGCGCCGAGGCCCGAGACGCCCTGGGTGTCGATGACGGTGGTTCCGAGGAGATTGGCGAAGGTGCCGGTGAATCCGGAGAGGTCGCCGACGAGATTGAGGGTGCCGGAGTCGGTGCGGCTGAGGGTGCCGGAGCCGGTGAGGGCGCCGGCGAGGCTGAGCGTGGTGCTGCCGAACAGGCGAACCGTGCCGCCGGTGGAGGCGACCTCGATGGCGCGGCCGAGGTTCAGCGTGCCGGAATTGTGCAGGAGACCGCCGCCATTGGCGAAACGGAGCGAGTTGGCGGCGTTGCCGAAGCCGGAAGCGGCCAAGACCAGGCCGTCGGACAAGGTGACGGTGCCGGTGAAGGTGTTGGCCCCGGAGAGGCTGACGTAGGTGGAGGACCCGCCGCCGCTGGCGGAGAGGTCGCCGTGGGCCTTGACGGTCAGGTTGCCGTTGCCGGAGATGACGCCGGCGTAGGTGACGCCCAGGCCGGTGGTGTCGGCGACCGAGGAGGTGTCGAGCGTGCCGCCGCCGGCGCCGAGGGTGATGCCGCGGTTGGCGGAGAGGGTCTGGTTGCCGGCGGTGAGGATGAGGGCGCCGCCGTCGAGCGTGAGGGCGTCGGCGGTGGCGGTGGCAGGGGTGGCGCCGAGGCCGGATTCGGCGGCGATGGAGATCGCGCCGCCGGTGACGGCGACCTTGCCCGAGAAGGTGTTGGCGCCGGAGAGGGTGAGCGTGCCGGTGCCGGACTTGGAGAGGCCGCCGGTACCCGAGAGGACGCCGGCGTAGGTCGTGGAGGCGTTGTTGCCGCCGACCGCGATCGCGCTGGCGCCGAGGGCAAGGTTGCGCGTGCCGGAAAGGCCTCCGAGCTGGTAGGTGCCGTCGCTGGCGAAGGCGAGCGTCCCGGCGCCGCCGGCGGCGAGGTCGAGGGTGGAGCCGGCAAGGGCCGAGGCGTTGGCGAGGACAAGCGAGCCGGCGGCGAGGGCGGTGGTGCCGGTGAAGGTGTTGGCGCCGGAGAGGGTGAGGGTGCCGGTGCCGGACTTCGAGATGCCACCGGTGCCCGAGAGGATGCCGGAAAGGGAGGCATCGCCGTCGCCCGAGAGGGAAAGGAGCCTGCCGCCGTTGGCAATGTTGCCGGAGACGGTGAGCGTCTTGCCGGGATTGACGGACCAAGTCTGGTCGCCGGTGAAGGCAAGGAGGGCCGAGACGGTGGCGCTGCCTTCCGCGGTGATGCCGGCGGACAGGCTGAGCGTGTGGATGGGATTGGCCGAGGCGGCGAGGGTGAAGCCATCGACCTTGAAGATCAGGCTGGTCGCGGTGATGGCGTCGCCCAGGGTGACGGTAGCGGGGACGAATTGCGGGTCCAGCGGATCGCCGTCGAAGGTGGCGGATCCGGGATCGGCGCTGTCCCACGTGCCGGAACCGCCGCCGAGCAGGTCATCGATCCAGGATGCGGTCGTCAGATCCCACGTCCCGGATCCACCGAAATTGACGCCATCGGCCGCCCAATTCAGGTCAACCGCCTGGGCCCGCGGCGAAATGCCCATGGCGGCGGCGGCAGCCAAAAAGGCTACGCGGAGCGCTTGGGGGCGACGGGGCATAGGGGTGGGCCGACGGGGAGGGTCGGCACTGGGGTGATGCATCTGATAATCCCCCAAATCCGAGAGGGAGCAAGCGCTTGCTAAAACTTAGTCGGAAAAGTTTTCCACATTGGGAAAGCGCTTACGCACGAAGAATTGTCAAATTTCTGTAAATGGCCTAATTTCCAGGAGAAACAGAGAAAATCAAGTGTTTTAAGGTATTGATGATTAGCAGTTTGTGTAACTATGTTCCCAGCGTCGCGCCGCCGTCGGCGACGAGGTCGTGCCCCGTGATCCACCGGGCGCCGTCGGAGAGGAGGAAGGCCACGGGGGCGGCGATGTCGGCTGGTTGGCCGATGCCGATTGGGTAGGTCTTCTCGTAGGCCTCAAGGGCGGCGGGGGTCATGGTTTTCCTGACCTCCTCGTACATGCCGGCGGCGACGAGGCCGGGAGAGACGGCGTTGACGCGGATGCGGCGGGGGGCGAGCTCGAGGGCGAGGGTGCGCATGAGGCCGTTGAGGCCGGATTTGCTGGCGCCGTAGGCGGCGTTGCCGGGAGAGCCGCGGCTGGCGATGGAGCTGATGAGGACGACCGAGGCGCCGTCCCTGAGCTTGCCGGAGCGAAGGAGGTGGCGGATGAGCATGGCCGGGGCGAGCAGGTTGACGCGCATGACCTCGTCGAAGGCGGCGGGAGCGGACTCGGCGAGGGGGGCGTGGTCGAGCTTGCCGCTGCAGAGGACGAGGCCGTCGAGCGGCGGCAGCGCGGCCAGGGCGGCGACCCAGGACTCGGGCTTGAGCAGGTCGAGGGGCAGGAGGCTGGCGGCGCAATCCCTGACGGGCGCGAGGTCGGCGCGGTCGGAGGCGTGGGCGCGGGCGCCGAGTCGGTGCAGGTGGCGCTGGATGCCCTGCCCTATCCCGCCGGCGGCGCCCAGGGTGAGGATGGTCTTGTCGGCGAGCATGGGTGACGGGAGGGTTGAGCGAAGAACGGGGAATGGAAAACGAAAAGGGAGGAGGGGCGTTGGCGGGATGGCTCAAAGGCGCATTGGCTGAGGGCGGATGGGCGGTGTTGGAAGGGAGCGGGGAGGGGCAAGAGGTGGGTGGCGGGCGGTCTTCCCGCTTAATCTTCCCCTCGGACCTCCCTTCGGTATCCTGCCCCGGAACCTCGCACCATGATCTCCGCCCTCTCGAACCTGCGCCTGGCCGGCCTCGCCGTGGAGGTGGGCTCGCAGAAGCGGCGGCTGATGGACGAGGTGTCGCTTTACGGAGGGGACCCGGCGCAGGTGGAGCGCATCGCGCGCACGGTCGGCCTGGAGTCGCGCTCGGTGGCCGCTCCGGGGGTGACGGCGCTCGACCTCTGCGAGGCGGCGGCGAGGCGCCTGTTCGCGGCGATGGACATCGAGCCGAGCTCGGTCGACGCCGTTGTCTTCGTCACCCAGACCCCGGACCATTCGCAGCCCGCCAACGCCAACCTGCTCCATGGGCGGCTGGGCCTGGCAAGGTCGGCGGTCGCCTTCGACCTCTCGCAAGGCTGCTCCGGGTTCGTGTACGGGCTGCATTACGCCGGCATGCTCTGCGCCCATGGCGCGGCCCGCGTGCTGCTCTGCTGCGGCGACACGCTCAGCCGGCTGGTGAACCCGCGCGACCGGTCCGTCGCGCCGCTCTTCGGCGACGCCGGCTCCGCCGTGCTGCTCGAGCGCACCGGAAAATCCGGCGCGTGGCATTTCTCGCTCGGGTCGGACGGCTCGGGGTCGGCCGCGATCCGCGTCCCCGCCGGCGGCGCGCGCCAGCCCATCCGGCCCGGCGAGCCGCTGGCGGAGACGACGGACGGCGAGGGAAACGTCCGGCACCCCGGCAACCTCGCGATGAACGGCGCGGAGGTCTTCAACTTCTCGCTGCGCGAGCCGCCGGTCGCCATCGCCCAGGTCATGGCCGCCGCGGGCTGGGACGCGGCCAAGGTCGACAGCCTTGTCCTTCACCAGGCCAATCGCTTCATCCTCCAGACGCTCGGCAAGCGCCTGGGCTTCCCGCCCGAGAAGGTGCCGGTCGCGAGCCTGGCCCGGCACGGCAACCTCAGCGCCGCCTCGATTCCCGCCGCCATGGCGGAGGAGCTGGGAGGGCGCCTGGGCGGGCCGCTCCGGCTTGTGCTGTGCGGCTTCGGGGTCGGGCTCTCCTGGGGAGCGGTCGCGCTCGAGACGGAGGGCGTGGTGGTGGGCTAAGTGCCCGGAGGAAAGGCTATCGGGGGCACGGGGGCACGGCGGCACGGCGGCACAGGGGCTCAGAGGCACGGGGGCACGGGAGATACAAGGATGTCTCGGAGAGACGTCCCTGCCGAGGCAGATGCGGTGGGTTAGGCCTCAGGCCGGCGGCGGCGCAGGGCGGCGCCGGCAAGGGCGAGTCCGCCGAGGATGAGGCCGTAGGTGGAGGGCTCGGGCACGACGCGCAGGTTGACCTCCCAGTTCGCGCCGGCGGCGTTGGCGGTGACCTCGAAGGAGGTCGCGTTGGGCACCTCGAAGAGGTCGGTG